>DAQQ01000057.1:0-12487 GCA_002508465.1 Methanosarcina sp. UBA7
CTTAACCGAATACAAATGAAATTGTATTCACTAGCTAGGGTCAGCAGATTAAAGGCGTTCAATTGTCAGAGCTCCGAGAAATGCCATTGTCTCAAATAACTCTTTGTTTTCCGGAGTTAGAACTTCTTCGGGGTTTTCAAAGGCAAATGCCATGAGTCCAAAGGTCTTTTTGCAAATTTTAAGGGGAATGTAATATCCTCTTCCTGCAGACAAGTTATCTGTTCCATAGCCAGCTACCTGGCCGTTTTCGTAAGCCCATATAGCAATATTCCTTTCTTCTTCATTAAGTGGATAGTCAGAGTCTCCAGCTTCGATATAAACTTTCATATAATCATAGCTAAGTACCGCAAAGATACCTGGCCCAAAATTGTGCATCTCATTTGCAAGAGTTCTGAATGCATCTTTCCGCGTTTTTACCTTAATAAGTTTGCGGGAAAGCCCTGACGTTGCTCCTACTTCAGCTTCGTTCTGCGATATTTGAGGCAGAAGATGACTCAACTGGGTGGCAAAGCTGCTGATTATAAGGGCAATTGTGACATATCCAACAAAAGAGGTGAAATAAGGAAAGTCGTAGATAACAAAAGTATAGTAAGGATCAACAAAAAGAAAATCGAAAATTAAAATGCTTAGACATGCAGTAAACAAAGAAACTCCTCGACTGAAAAAGAATGCAGCTACCAAGACAGGAACCAGTTGAGTAACCAGTAGGTTTGTAGATCCAATATACTCTTTAAGAAAGAAATTGATACATACTACAGCTACAACTAGAATAAGGCTAATTGCATACTCTACTGTAAAAGAAAGTGGGTTCTGTTTTTTTAGAGGTATGTATATGATATTTATCTGCTCCTTTCTAATCATGTGGCTAATTTAAAATCTAATTTTTTTGCTTTTTAGATATTTTTAGATAAGTTATATTAACAAAAATATACTATATTATACCTTTAGCATCTCTTTTTATTAATAGTATGCACTGTTAATATTTACGAAATCCTGTTATTCTGAATGTGTAACTGAGTTTATCGTAAAGTACATGCTGTCAAAATTTAAATACTTAAATATATATAATCATAAAGAATGAATAAAATCTGGGTTACAGTCAACACTGTGTGGTGTGTTTTGATTGTCTCATTAATTCTGATTTTGAATTTACTTAAAATTGATATTTCATTACAATTTCTTATTATAGTTATCTTAATGATTCCACTAGCATATATAAACTATTTTATTTCAAAGTCAATTCTCACTTTTTTAAATTTAACCGAAGATGATTTAACTAATAGTAATGAAGAGATTCAGAAATTATTACACTTTTCTAAACCAGATCAAAAGCAATAAATGGGACTGTGTAGTCTCAGGGTCATAAATATCCAATAAACGCTGGAGTCATTTAAGAGCCTATCCGAAAAATATAAGGCATTTTAAAGTTACGATGGTTACAAAACTTTTGAATAACTCTAAATCACCTGTCATACTTTCGTTATTTTTCATTCCTTATCTCATCCCATAACTTAGAGCCTGGGGAATCACCAGTTAAGTAAGCAATAATATAAAAGATGACCACGATTACAGTAAGAATGGCATAGCCAGTTGCAGTTCTTTTGTTGTAAGTCATGTCGGCAATAATAGCGATTATAAATACTATAGTTACTACCCAACCCTCTAAGCTAATCGGACGATAACCCCAACCAAGAAGTTTTTTACCAAACCATGCCTTTTTTGTAATTCTTTTCATATTTTTATATCTCCGCTTTGAGACTATTCTAAAAGTGTTGGACTAATTACTTAATAAAAATAATAGTTCAAACTTAAGGATATTCGGAATAGACTGATTATAACTTTACAATATACCATTGTTGACTTTTCGGATAGGTACTAAGAGATAAAAACCCATAGCTATAACAGTATCAAAATCTTTTTTATTGGAGCCGTTAAACTCGTAGCCAATTGTAACTTGGTTACATACAATTAACAAAAATCTCAGTTTAAAGGTTTTATCAAGTTAACAGATGCTGGACAATTTATAGGTTTGACAGTAGCTGAAAAAGTTTTTAGCATCTATAGACTCGACAGTATCTGTGAGAGAAAATAATATATATTATGGCACGGAAATTATTTGGTGGTCAAATTGTCATTCCAAATGAAACAATACTTTCAAGATGGCTTCATAAACATACTATCTTTGCGTCACAGAATAAACTATACGGCAATTGCATTTCCTTTGTATTTTTGCCAATAAGAGTGGATTATATAATTAAAAAAATCTAATTAAAAAACTCAAAAACACCGATTTAGCAGTAATGAATCTGAATAATGCTTTTATTTTACTATGACAACACCTTTCATGGAAGGATCAATTGAGCAATAGTAATTATAGGTTCCTGATTTCGTAAATGTATGATCATACGAGTCTTCGTATGTTATATTGCCGGATGAGAAATCAGTTCCCACGACCGTGTGATTAGTTGAGTCAAGATTCGTCCATCTTACAGTATCACCGGCAGATATTGTGATTGAATTTGGATAAAATTGAGAATTCTCAATTCTAACGTAATATGTCTCGCCTTTACTCGTGCATCCGATTGTCAGAAATATACTAAATAAAACCATCAAAAGAATAAGCCCAGTTCTCATTCTTTTCCCCCATCAAGATGGATTTAGTTACAATAGAGTAATTTTTAAAATTATTTTCATCCCTCAATTTGAGGGTAAATGGTTTTCAATCCCCTAAACAATAATATTATCATTAATATTTAAAAGGAGCTTTAATCATGTATGAAAAACTTAAATTTTTTGAGTCAACTCTATTAAAACAAGTACCAGAATATACTTTAAAAGATTTTCTCTACTTTTCGATCCCATATCTTCACAAAAAGGTCGTTTCTCAAAAATTGAATGAATAATTAGTATGATTTTTGAGTAATATCCCAAAAAAGTAGCAGGTAAACCATCATTGTTTTTGGGAACATTTTTAAAAATTTATAGACACTGAACAAGTCCAAATACTAGAACTCAGATTGTGAGTTGAATAATCTTGTGTGAATTTGAGGTCTTTATAATTTTGTTAGTAACGATAACAAAAATCAGTAACAGGCGTAAGTTATTGAAAAACGTAAGCATAAGAACCTCTATGAATTTCTGGTAAGTAATGAAGAGGTACTCGTTTTTTCGGAAATGATCAATTACTCACGAACATGATCAAGAATAAAACGAAGGCTAATAAGAATGCAAGATAACGGAACAATTAATAAGAAATTAAAGTCTTTAAAAACTTTAATTATTGGAGAGCCACGTAACCCTTTTGATAATGATATTTTTCATAAAGTTTCTTTAATAGCGCTCTTCGCATGGGTTGGTCTTGGATCTGATGCAATGTCTTCTGCATCATATGGTCCAGAAGAAGCATACCTGGCATTAGGAGATAATATCTACCTTGCCATATTTGTAGCACTGAGTATTATACTAACAATTTTTGTCATAAGTACTAGCTATTCACAGATAATTGAATTATTCCCTACTGGTGGTGGTGGGTATCTGGTTGCCAGCAAGTTGCTATCTCCGTCTCTTGGAATGCTTTCTGGCTGTGCACTCCTTATAGATTATGTACTTACGATTGCTATTTCTATATCAAGTGGTGTAGACGCCATGCTAAGCTTCCTACCAGCAGGCTGGCAGGTGTTCAAATTAGGGTTTGCATTTTTTGTAATTATGACAATTATAGTATTGAATTTAAGAGGAATTAAAGAATCAGTTTTATTTTTAATACCTATATTCGCACTGTTCATAATTGCCCACGTTACCCTAATACTATATGCTCTTTATTTCCATGCAGCAAATGTGCCAACAGTAATGAGTAATACTGCAACTAATGTCCATACTATAGTATCCGGTGCAGGGCTTTCAGCGTTGCTTTTTATAATTCTACATTCATACAGTATGGGTGCAGGAACATATACAGGAATTGAAGCTGTAAGTAATGCAGTTCCAGTAATGAGAGAACCCAGGGTAAAGACAGCAAAGAGGACCATGCATCTTATGGCTATTTCGCTGGCATTCATGGCAGCAGGGCTGATGCTTACTTATATATTTTACCATGTTTCTCCAGAATCCGGGAAAACTCTAAATGCTATTCTTTTCGAGAATATTACTAGTTCCTGGGGACCTTTAGGTCACTATTTTGTAATAGCAACTCTTGTATCTGAAGCAGGACTCCTGTTTGTAGCTGCACAGACCGGTTTCTTGGATGGCCCAAGGGTTCTTGCAAATATGGCGCTGGATAGATGGGTTCCAACCAGGTTCGCAACGTTGAGTGATAGACTTGTAACACAAAACGGAATATTAATAATGGGTATATCAGCCTTAATTGTGGTCTTTCTTACCCAGGGATCGGTCAAACTCTTAATAGTACTTTATAGCATAGCGGTTTTCATAACGTTTATTCTGTCCCAGGCAGGAATGGTTCGTCACTGGTGGAAAGTTAAAACGAAGGTTAAAGACTGGAAGAAGAAATTAATCATCAATGGTACCGGACTGTTTATGACAATTATGATATTGATGTCAGTAATAGCTGTTAAGTTCGGTGAAGGTGGATGGGTAACACTGCTTATTATCGGAGCCTTTGCTGGAATTGTTATTCTCATAAGACGCCATTATGACAATACTTCAGAGCTTATTAAAGAACTGAATGCAAAGGCAATCAATTCTCCTGAGAGTATGAATCTGATTAAGAATGATACACCTGATAAGGCTAATATGCAAGATAAAACCGCAGTGCTTCTTGTAAACGGTTTTAACGGTTTAGGGATGCAGGCACTGTCCACTATATTCAAACTATTCGGTGGAATGTACAAGAATTTTGCATTTGTACAGATTGGTGTAATCGATGCTGGTGTGTTCAAAGGAGCAGAAGAGATTACAGAACTCCAGACCGAAGTATGTAAAGACGTAGATAAGTACGTAAAATTAATTTCATCACACGGTTACTATGCCGAAGGTTTCACTGCAGTCGGCACTGATGTTGTTGAAGAGATTACAAAATTGGCTCCGGAGATCTTAAAGAAGTTCCCTAATGCCGTATTCTTTGGCGGACAGATAGTCTTCCCGAATGATTCAAGACTTACAAGATGGCTACACAACTATACTGTCTTCGCATCACAGAGAAAACTATATACAGACGGTATTCCTTTCGTAGTTCTGCCAATAAAAGTATAAAGAAGTTAGAAAAATAGTATAATATAAGTTTACAGGTGAAGCTGGCTTCCAACAGCTTCCAATATTTTACGGCAGTTGAGCCTAGAACTCAAAATTGCTCCTTTGAGCCTTGTTTTTAGTAATCAGTTGAGTTTCTGCTGTGAATCAACCAGTATACTATCAAAGTCCAGTTATAACTTGACTTTTATATAAAATAAACATTTTCATATAGGAAGAAAAATAATACACATAATAATTAGTACTGTCTTTATAAAATGCGCCATGATATCATTTTTAAAAAATAAGACTATTTAAAGATTGGATTATAGATCTATCGTGGGAGGGAATAAATATAAAAAGAAGAAGCAAGACTGATATTGCCGAAGAAATTTTAAAAGTAGCAATGAATGGAGCGAATAAAACTCACATTGTAAACAAGGCAAATATTAACTTTAATATTGCTTCAAGATATCTGGAAATGCTGAACGAAAAAGAACTCATCAAACATGAAAACGGGTTTTTCATTACTACGGATAAAGGAAAGATTTTTCATGGAATTGCTAAAGAACTAAAACTTTAAAATTATTTTCGTTAACATTTTTATTTTTTGTTGTAATGGCATGCAGTTTGGAATATGGGCTTCAGAGTAGCAACTTTGAGTTTTAGAGTTCAACTTTACTATAAGCGTTCGAGTGCAAGAGCCCCAAGGAAAGCCATAGTTTCAAATATTTCTTTATTTTCCGGAATTAAAGCCTCATCAGGTTTATCAAAGGTAAAAGCCATAATGCCAAAAATCATTCTATGGGTCTTGATAGGAATATAGTATCCTTTTCCTGCGGGAAGATTATCTGTTCCAGCTCCAGCTATCTGACCATTTTCATAGGCCCATTGAGCAATAGCTTTTTCTTTATCATGGAGAGGATAGTCAGCATCACCAGTGCCTATCTGAAGCCCAGAAGAACTGGGTGTAAGTACTGCGAAAAGTCCTGGTCCAAAGTTATGCATTTGATTGGCGAGGGTTTTGAAGACGTCTTGCTGTGTTTTTGCCTCCACAAGTTCACGGGAAAGACCTGATGTTGCTTCCACCTCAGCTTCACTTTTCAAGATCTGAGGCAACAGATGACGTAGCCTTGTGGCAAGATTGCTGATTATGAAGGCAATAGTAATGTATCCTATAAAAGCAATGAAGTATTCCCAGTCATGAATAGTAAATGTATAATAAGGCTCGACAAAGAGGAAATCGAAAATTAAAATACTCAAGCCTGCCGTAAACAGAGCCACTCTGCGTCTAAAAAAGAACGCAGATACCAAAACCGGAATGAGTTGAATTATCAGCAGGTTTGAAGGGCCAATATACTCTCTAAGAAAGAAATTGATTCCCACCACAGCTGCAATGATGACAAGGCTAATTACATATTCAGCTGTAAAGAAAAGTGGAATTTGCTTTTGGAGAGGTATGTATATGCTTTTTCCTTTTGGTTCGTATAGATGAACATCAATGCCGTGTGATTGTCTTATGACCCTGTATACCGGAGAGGAAAATATATCCAGCCCATGGGGTTTTCCTAACATGATCATGCTGACATTGCTCCTTCGGGCATAACGTAGAATTTCATCAGCAACATCATTTCCACGGTAACGCACTATCTTTCCGCCCAGCCGTCTCCCTGTTTCAAGAGCTTGATTTATCCAGGAACGCTCCTGAGGAGATAATGCTCTTTCATCATTGACATCTACCGAAAACACAATCAAATCAGCATCGAATCTGGTTGCAAGCCTGTATGCTGCCCTGACCATATGTTCAGCTGTTGGACCTGGACGGATACAGACAAGAAGCCTTTCTGCTGCCGGCCAGGGACCCGGAATAGCCCGGGTCCTCATATAGCCTATCATCTTCTTGTCTGTGGATTCAGCCATATATCGTAGAGCAAGCTGCCTGAGTGCAAGAAGATTCCCTATCCTGAAAAAACTTTGAACAGCTGCCTCAGCCATATCTTTTACATAAACTTTTCCGGCTTTGAGACGAAGATTTAGCTCTTCTGGAGTAACGTCAATTAATCGAATCTCATCTGCATTAGAAAGGAAAGCATCCGGTACGATTTCAGAAACTCTGATACCAATTATCTGGGCAACTGCATCGTTCTGACTCTCAATATGCTGAATATTGACAGTTGTATAAACTGAGATCCCTGCTTGCAGAAGTTCTTCTACATCCTGGTACCGTTTCAAATGCCTGCTACCAGAAGCGTTAGTATGAGCTAACTCGTCTATGAGAACAATTTGAGGATGACGTTGGATGACTGCGTCGAGATCGATTTCCCTGAGAAAAAGGTTTTGATGTTTGATAGAAAGTGTTGGAATGACCTCAAAGCTCTCAACCAGAGCATTAGTCTCAGGTCTATCATGGGTCTCTATATAGCCGATTACGACATCTTTTCCTTCCCGTTGCCTCTGAAGTGCATCTTGAAGCATTGAATAGGTTTTTCCAACACCTGCTGCGTAACCAAGGTAAACTGTTAGCCTTCCTTCATTAGCCTTTTTTTCATCACTACGAGCAATGAAAAGCAGGTCTTCGGCCCGAGGTCTTTCTTCGTCATCGAAACGATTAGATGCCACAATTTCCCCCTTCAGCTGGATTGATTTATTTGATCAAGCGCCCTGTTGAGCGACAGCACATTTACGTAAGCTCTTGTAAAAGGAGAATCAATAGATTCTGCAAGTACGAGCGATTTGAGTTTTTCTTCCGGAAGATTTCGTGCCTTTGCTACAACAGGTACCTGTATCAGTGCGGATTCCAGGCTGATGTGAGGATCAAGCCCACTACCTGAAGCCGTAACCAGATCGGAAGGTATAGAGCCAGTTACACCGGCTTTTTGGAGTTCACTTTTCCTGTTGGCGATCGATTCCAGGAGAACCGCATTTGTTGGGCCGAGGTTAGACCCTCCTGAAGCGGTTGCATCGTATCCGCTTGCTGAAGGCCTGCTCTGGAAGTATTGAGGTGCAGTGAAATTCTGACCAATAAGAGTTGACCCAATAATTCGGTTGTCATTATCAACAATCAGGCTTCCATGAGCTTGATCCGGAAAAAGTAAACCGGAAACAAGTGTCACTGTCATGGGATAGACTAAACCTGTAACAATAAACAACACTGCAAATAGGAATATGGCTTTTTTAATCGATGTCACACCAATACCTCCTCAGGTATGCATTAATCCGGCCAACACCAGATCAATGATTTTGATTCCAATGAACGGAGCGATTACTCCTCCAAGGCCAAAAATGGTCAGGTTGTAGGCAAAGAGTTTCGACGCCGGCATACTCTTGAATTTTACCCCGGCGAGTGCAAGCGGAATCAGCATTGGAATTACCAGAGCATTGAATATAACTGCCGAAAGAATGGCCGATTCAGGGGTTGCAAGACCCATGATATTCAAGATTTTAAGCTGCGGATAAATTCCGATAAGAGCAGCAGGGATAATTGCAAAATATTTGGCTATATCATTGGAGATGGAGAAAGTTGTCAAAGCTCCTCTTGTCATTAGAATTTGCTTTCCAATCTCTACAATATCTAGCAGTTTCGTAGGGTCGCTGTCAAGGTCAATTATGTTTGCAGCTTCCCTTGCAGGCTGTGTTCCATTATTCATTGCCACGGCTACATCGGCTTGAGCAAGAGCAGGAGCATCATTTGTTCCATCCCCTGTCATTGCAACCATGTACCCTTCATTCTGGTATTCCCTGATCATTCTAAGTTTATCGTCAGGTTTAGATTCTGCCAGGTAATCATCGACTCCGGCTTCTGCTGCAATAGTGGCAGCAGTGAGATGATTGTCTCCTGTAATCATAATCGTTTTTATCCCTATCCGACGAAGATCCGCAAATCTCTCTTTAATACCTGTTTTTAAGATATCTTTGAGGAATATAACACCGAGAATAGTCTCGTTACGAGCAACTACAAGGGGTGTGCCACCTGCAGTTGCAACTCCGTCCACTTTCCCTTTAAGATCCGAAGGAATGGTTCCTCCACGTTCCAAGACCGCTTTCGTTACTGCATCGTAAGCGCCCTTCAGGTAAGTTATTTCGCCGCATTGTGCGCCACTAACTCTTGTTGCAGCCGAAAATGGTATAAATGTTACATTTTCGGGAGAAAACGGAGCTTTTCCTGTTTTTTCCTGAATTAGAGCAATAATGCTTTTGCCTTCAGGAGTATCGTCTGCAAATGAAGAGAGAAGGGCAGCTTCCATCAATTCTTCATTTGATCTGCCATTTACTGTCAAAAACTCAGCTGCTTGTCGGTTACCTAAGGTGATTGTGCCCGTTTTATCCAGAAGCAAGACATTTACGTCTCCTGCAGCCTCAATGGCCCTTCCTGAGAGAGCTATGACGTTTAACTGGAATAAACGATCCATTCCAGCTATTCCTATTGCTGGAAGCAGAGCTGCAATAGTTGTGGGAGCTAAACAAACAAAAAGAGCAATGAGTATAGTAAGACTTGCTGGTGATCCTCTACCGCTTGAAGCAGCGCTATATGCAGAAACCGAGTAAGTGTTGGCTACAACTGCTAAAAATACGCCAGTAAGTGCAATGAGAAGTATTTCAAGAGCTATTTCGTTAGGAGTCTTCCGCCGCTCAGCGCCTTCCACCATTGAGATCATGCGGTCAAGGAAGGTTTGCCCTGGATCAGTAGTGATTTTGATAATAATCTCATTGGCAATAACGGTTGTTCCTCCGGTAACTGCACTTCGGTCTCCACCGGACTCACGCACGACAGGCGCTGATTCTCCTGTAATTGCTGCTTCGTTAACCAGTGCAGCTCCTTTTACAACTTCCCCGTCTCCAGGGATTATTTCATTTGCCTTTACAAAGACAAGATCACCTTTTCGGAGATCGGAAGAAGATACTTCGGTAAAAGTAGCATCAAAAGATTCTTCCTTGAGCTTTCGGGCTGGAACACTTGTTCTTGACTGCCTGAGAGATGCTGCTCTTGCTTTTCCACGACCTTCGGATAAAGCCTCTGCAAAGTTTGAAAATAAAACTGTTAGCCATAGCCAGAAGGATACAAAGATTGTAAAGAAGGGAGATTTTTGAGTAGAAATCTCAATTACAGAACTAATTGTGGTCAGGATACCTCCTAGTTCCACAAGTAGCATAACCGGATTTTCTTTCTGCTGGCGCAGATCAAGTTTCAGCACTGAACTAACAAGAGCTTCGCGGATAAGTTTAGGCTCAAAAGCACTTAAACGAGGGAATCGCTTTCTTGACATTATTAAACCCCTCCTACCATAGAAAGATGTTCAGCGATTGGCCCCATTGCGAAGAGCGGGAAGAATGTAAGAGCTCCAATAATAAGGATCACTAGAATTGTCCATATTGAAAATGTAACGGAATCTGTGGGAAGAGTTCCTGAGCTAGGCGGAACTTTTTTCTTTTGTGCTAGAGATCCAGCCATGGCCAGCATAGCGACTGCCGGCACAAATCTGCCTATTAACATTGCCAGGCTGCCTGTGAGTGTATAGAAAGGTTTCGATGCATCAAACCCGGCAAAGGCGCTACCGTTGTTATTAGCCATTGATGCAAAAGCGTATATCAGTTCAGATAGACCGTGAGGACCGGGATTTTTCATTAATTCCGTAACATTTGGAAGAACCAGCGCAATACCCGAAAGTAGAAGAACAAGAATACCAGGAACCAGGACGGTTATCACAGCTGCTCTCATCTCTAAGATCTCGATCTTTTTTCCCAGGTATTCAGGAGTTCTTCCTATCATCAGCCCTGCAATGAAGACTGAAAGCACTATAAATCCGATCATGGTGTAGAAACCGGATCCTACTCCTCCAAAGGCAACCTCACCAAGAAGAATCATGAACATAGTCACCAGACCACCAAGTGGAGTGAGTGAATCATGCATGGTGTTGACTGCGCCGCAGGAGGTAGCTGTGGTGGATGTGGCAAAAAGTGATGAGCCTAAGAGTCCGAACCTGACTTCTTTTCCCTCCATGGATATTCCTGAAACATTCAGTTCTTTTAAAAGAGGGTTTCCTGCCAGTTCTGCAGCGTAGAGTGTACAGAAACCTAACAAAAACAATAACAACATAACACTGTAAATCATCCATCCCTGCCGAATTTTGCCGGTCATTTTTCCAAAGACCAGAGGCATGGCTGCAGGTATGATGAGAATAAGGAAAATCTCAATCAAATTAGTCAAAGGTGTTGGATTTTCATATGGGTGTGCAGAGTTTGCATTAAAAAATCCTCCTCCATTGGTACCCAGTTCTTTTATTGCTTCCTGAGAAGCAACAGGCCCCATCGCAATTGTTTGCTGCCCTGTAGAGCCATATCCGTTAGCTTGGACATAAGGATCCAGATTCTGGATGACACCCTGAGAGGTCAGAATTAAGGCAAAAATGAAAGCTATCGGCAAAAGAATATAAAGGGTACAGCGAGTAATGTCCACCCAGAAGTTGCCTATTTTGTCTGTAGAATGACGGGTTATCCCCCTCATCACTGCAATTGCTATACAGATGCCTGTAGCAGAGGAGAGAAAGTTTTGAACTGTAAAACCGGCCATCTGAGTAAGATAGCTTGCTGTCGTCTCACCGCTGTAGACCTGCCAGTTTGTGTTGGTGACAAAACTGGTAGCAGTGTTAATTGCAGTGAAAAGATCAAAAGCCCCGAAATTTTGTGGGTTAAAAGGAAGAAAACCTTGAAGGAGAAGTAGTGCGAAGAGAATTACAAAACCTATACCATTGAAAATGAGCATATCGCGGGCATAGCCCTTCCAACTATTTTCCGTATCCGGATTGGTCTCAATTAATCTGTAAATTGTTTTTTCTATGCGACCCGGTATTCCTCGGGATAGTTCTCCGGAAAAGACCCGGACAAAAAAGCTGCTTAAGGGTAATGCCACCCCAGTAACAATGACCAAAAAGAGGATGAGCATTAAACCTTCTACGGTTAAATCTTCTGTTACCATTTGGTTCACGACTGTTTTACTCAATTTGAAGCAAGAACTTTTTCTGGTTCATTGCTGTTGAGTTCAGTTTGAAAAAGAGCCATTTAAGGTTCACTGCTGTTGAATTCAGATTGAAACAAGAACCTTTGCTCAGATAGATAACGAATGGAATGCATAGTATATAAGGGCTATAAATACCTTGCCAGCCGCTTAAATAATTAAGCCTGTAAAGAACTTTGAAAACACGAGGATTGTATAAATATAAGTAAATATTTTCTCATGTATAGTACAGTCTTGTGATTTTTTGAAATTCCTGAAAAATGTATTATTTGTTAATAAGGCACATAA
>DAQQ01000057.1:12498-26177 GCA_002508465.1 Methanosarcina sp. UBA7
CCTATAGCAGGATATTATAGATCTCATCTAAATTTTTACAGTAGTTTTGATAGTTGTGAGTGTTTTCTTTTCTTACCAGTATGGCTTTAATCCCTGCGTTTATTGCCCCTTCAATATCTGCAATGTAACTGTCACCAATCATTGTTACTTCACTGGTATCTTCGAGTTTGTCAAGCACTCCCCTGTAAATCTGGATATTAGGCTTTTCATAGCCTAGCTGTGCTGACGAGTATACCTGGATGAAATATTTACTTATTCCTAAGTCTCTTACCAGACCGGATAATTCGGGTACGTGGTTTGAGACTATTATATTTTCATAACCTTTATTTATCGCTCTTTCTAAACAGGGAACTGTATCATTATAAAGATGCCATTTTGTATTGTCTAAGTATTTTGTTTTTACTTGACCTGCAATTTCGGATGATAATGTTTCATTAACCCCAAGTTGATTTATTATATTTGAAAAATGCAACGCCATGTAATCCCACCATTGGACTCCTCCAAAAAACTCTTCATGAGGTATTTCAGGGGTATGCCAGGGAAACCCTCTGGTAAGAAGTGGACGAATATCCTCAAGTTTAATGCTACTGTATCCATATTCCTGTAACAGGTCGTATATAGTTTGACTCCACATTCCGTCCCGATAAGCCAATGTATCATCAAAGTCCCACAGTAGATATTTTTTCTGCATTGTAATATTCCTTTTTGTTTTCCACAATTTTCTTCAGGAATTCCAGAATTCCCTTGTAAAGAGTACAAGCACGGTATAAACCTCAAGCCTGCCTACCCACATATTACCGATAAGAATGATTTTTCCTAGCGGTGGAATTGATTCAAAGTTTGCCATAGGCCCGACAATGTTAAAACCCGGGCCTATGTTCCCGAGAGTCGTTATCGAAGCTGTAACCGAGCTTATTATGTCAACTCCCAGCAGTGTTAGAAGCACTGTACCTACGACAAAAACGCCTATATAAAGCACAACAAAAGAGAGGATTGACTGCAAAATGTCATCCGGTACTGCTTTATTATTAAACCGAATAGGTCTGACGAGTCGAGGATGAACAAATTTGAAGAGTTCTCTTCTTGCGTATTTTAACATCAACAGAAAACGTACAACCTTCATGCCTCCGCCTGTAGAACCTGCACAGCCTCCGATAAACATGACTGCAAGAATCAGAATTTTTGCAGAATCTTTCCATAGATTAAAATCAGTTGAAGCAAAACCGGTGGCTGTCATAATAGAGGTTATCTGAAATATGGCATAACGGAATGAATTGAACGGAGAAAATCCCATATCTTTGAATAGGACCAGTGTCAGTAAACCTGTAAAACCCAGAATAAAAAAAGAATAAGCTCTGAATTCCTCGTCTCGAAAAAGAAGAACTTTATTGACACGAATAATCCGGTAGTAAAGAGCAAAGTTCGCTCCTGCAACAAACATGAAAAATGTAAGAATAAATTCAATAACAGGGCTGTGAAAAGCTTCGATTCCTGCATTGTAAGTAGAAAATCCCCCGCAAGCCATACAGGCAAAGGTATGATTGAGAGCGTCGTAAAGGGACATTCTTCCAATCACCAGAGCCACAACTTCAAGAGCAGAGATAAAAACGTAGAGCGTCCATAGGATCCTTGCAGTTTCCCGAATTCTTGGCTTCAGTTTATCTTCAGTCGGACCGGGAGCCTCAGCCCTGAACAGCTGGCGACCAGCAACTCCGAGTTTTGGTAGAACTGCTATGAAAAGTACGATAATTCCCATGCCTCCAAGCCAGGCGGTAAAAGACCGCCAGAAAAGAAGGCTTCTGGAGTGATTTTGAATATCCACAAGAATTGAAGATCCTGTTGAAGTAAAACCTGACATCGTTTCAAAAACTGCATCAATAAAAGAGATTTGTTCAAAAAGGAAAGGAATAGCACCGTAAATAGCCGCTGCAAGCCAGCTCAAAGCCACAATGGCAAGCGCTTCTTTTTGCTGCCAGTCCTCACGACCTTTAAACCGCATGAGAAGCAAACCAGAAACAAGGGTTATGAAAAAAGAAACAATAAAGGGTACAAGAGGTTCACGGTAGTAATAAGCTACCAAAAGGGGAACTAACATTGTAAAAGCCAGAAGGAAAAGAATTTTTCCTAATGCATTAAAGACTGCCCTATTATCTATAAGAAATCACCTGCTTTTTTGGAGTTTACATTTAAAGTTCATCTAAAAAATTTTTCTATTTCCAACATTGCAGAAGCCATGGAAAAGATGACAACTCTATCCTGGTTTTCAATAATGAAGTCTCCTCTAGGGACTATAGTGTCTCTTCCACGAACTACCATATTAATGAGAGCTCCCTTTGGGAACTTGACTTTGTTCAAAGGTTTTCCGACAATTTTTGAGCCCTGGGAAACCGTATACTCTATGATCTCTGCTTTTTCGCCTTCAAAGGTCGTAAGGGTTTGTATTCCCCTGCCCATTGTAAGTTTAAGTACCTCGCTTACAGTAGCCTCCCTGGGGCTGACTGCCAGATCTATGCCGACCATTTCAAAAAGAGGCAGGTAGTCCGAACGATCAGCCCTGGCAATCACTTTCTTTGCACCCAGTTGCTTTCCAAGAAGAGCACACAGCAGATTTTTCTCATCGCTGTCCGTAACCGAGATAACAACGTCCATGTTCTCAATACCCTCCTCCCTGAGCAGACTGAGGTCAGTGCCATCCCCATTTAAAATAAGGGCATTTTCCAGCGTTTCGGCCACTTCTATGCAGCGGCTTTTACTGTACTCGATGATCTTAAGGTCGGCATTCTCATTTTTATCTATCAGTTTAGCCAGATAAAATCCTACAATCCCACAGCCTATAATAAGAACTTTACTTTTATTGGGTACCTGGCTCCCGAAAGTCCTGCCTAGCCCTTCCATAGTTTCAGGTTTACCCACAACTACCATATGGTCGTTTGCCTCAATTATGTCGCTTCCATGAGGAATAATTATTTCGTGGTCTCGAAAAATCGCACTGACAATGCAGCAGTCAGCAAGCCTGAGGTCCTTAATCTGCTTCCCTACAAGCTTGCTTTCTGGACTTATTGCAAACTCAGTCATCCGGACTTTTCCATCGGCAAACATCTCGGCACTTATCGCGGAAGGGCTTGACAGGATTTCAGCAATTTCGGAGGCAAGTGAAAGTTCAGGACAGATCATTAGATCGATTCCAACCTGAGCTCTTGAGGTTACAGGCGAATCGATATAATCCGGGTTACTGACTCTGGCGATGGTCTTAGTTTCCTTCCATCCGGGCTTTCCGCGGGTAATTAATTTGGCGGTCATGCAAGCTACAATATTAACCTCGTCCAGACCGGTCACAGCTACGAGCAAGTCAGCATCCTGAAGAATTTTTGATAGGATCTCAGCATTTGCCCCGTTTCCTTCGATAACAAGGACATCAAGTTCGTCTGCCCGTTTTGATGCTTCTTCAGCATTCTCAATAATTATTACATCGTTTTTTGGGGAAAGAGCTTTTGCGATGTGATAACCTACTTCCCCTGCGCCGATAATTATAACCTTCATTGTACACCTTCAGAAAAACTGTTTTTAACTAACCTTATACTATGAAATCTGCCGGACAAAAAGCAACAGACACAGGAAAATCCAGAAAGAAAAAATTGAGTGAAAAGGTATAAGAAGTTAAGAGAAAACAAAGAAAACGAAACTGTAAAGTGAAGCCCGATGAACTTTTTGTGATGAAAATTGATCAGCGTATTGACCATCTCTGGAAGTTAAATTTTTGCAAACAGAGTTTGTAAGACCCAGGCTTTTGTAAATATAACTGGAGTACCATCGCAGATTAAAACTCTAAAATTGAACAGTTATATAAATGTTTTCAAACTTTTGCAGCAGGAAACAAAATACCAAAGTGGACGAGCCCTCAGAATAAGATAAAGTAAAAAAGTAGAAAACAAAAAAAGGTAGAAAGCGAAAAGAAAAAAGTAAAAAAGGGAAGACAGAAATGGATTTAAAGAACGAGTTTTAAATCTTTATAAGAAAACATTAAGTATTAACGTGAAAGTAGAGCATTAATACAAAATTCTACCCGTTAAAAAGGAAAACGGCGCCTATAAAAAGATTAAATGCGGCTAAACGCTGCTTTTAACCTTCAAAGGCATCCTTTACTTTTTCAAAAAATCCTTTGTTTTTTCTGGACTTCTCCGTAGACTTATCGTTTTTATTACCATTTTGATTTCCGTTAGAGTTATTACCGTCGCTTATAGTTTCGAACTGACGGAGGAGCTCCTTTTGTTCTTGAGTAAGTTTTGTCGGAGTCTTGATTACAACCCTGACGAGCTGATCGCCCTTTCTACTTCCGTGAAGGTGCTGGATTCCTTTATCTTTAAGCCTGAACACAGAATGAGTCTGAGTTCCTGCAGGAATATTCATCTTGACCTTTCCATGGAGGGTATCGACCATTATATCTGCACCGAGTGCAGCCTGAGTAAAAGAGATGGAAAGCTCGGAAATTACGTCGTAATCAACTCTCTTAAAGTAGGGGTGTTCCATTACGTGAATCACGACATAGAGATCTCCGGGTGGAGCCCCTGGTTCTCCAGAATCTCCTTCCCCGCTGAGCCTCAGGTGCATACCTGAATCGGCTCCAGCAGGCACGTTTACTGTAATCTTTCTTGTGTTTCTGACTCTGCCTGTACCGCTACAAACCGGACAGGGAGACTCAATAATCTGACCCCTGCCGTGACAGGTACTGCAGGTAGTGGTGCTTACAAACTGCATCCCCAATCCGGAGCGAGTGGTGTGGATTTGACCTGTGCCGCCGCATGTGGGACAGCGCTTCGGGCTTGTTCCAGGCTTTGCTCCGGTTCCGGAGCAGTTAGAACATCTTTCCGTTCTTGGGATGTCGATATCTTTATGGACTCCAAAGGCTGCCTCTTCAAAGGTAATATAAAGGTCATACTGGAGATCGGACCCTCTCCTAGGCCCCATAGGACCTCTTCTGCCTCCACCGCCGCCAAAAAACATTTCGAATATATCCCCGAAACCACCGAAGTCTGCACCCCGGAAGATATCTTCTGCGCTATATTGCCCGTTTATTCCGGCATGTCCGAAACGGTCATACTGAGCACGTTTCTCATCATCCGAAAGAACAGCATAAGCCTCAGAGATCTCCTTGAACTTTTCCTCAGCCCCGGGTTCCTTATTCCTGTCAGGATGATACTTTAATGCGAGTTTTCGATAAGTTTTCTTTATATCCTCGGGTGAGGCATCTTTGGATAACCCAAGAATTTCGTAATAATCACGTGTTGTGGCCATCAGGATTCCCTGTTATTTTAAAAAAGATAAAACTCCGGAGCCTGCAAAGCCAGGTTTCCGGTAAGGCCTGAGAATCTCCAGGCCTGTTTCATTACTTGGTTTTTACTTATTTACGCTTTTCGTCGTCAACTACCTCGTAATCGGCATCAACGACTGTCTCATCAGGACCTTTCGCATCCTGGCTTCCTGCTCCGCCTGCAGCCTGCTGAGCCTGTTGCTGGGCTTTCTGATACATTGCAGTTGAGATCGGGTATACAGCTTCCTGAAGAGCTTCGGTTTTCGACTTAATATCTTCACCGTCTTTACCTTCAAGAGCTTTCTTAAGATCGTCGATTGCAGCAGTTACCTTTGACTTCTGGTCTTCGGTTGCCACATCTCCTGCTTCCTTCAAAGTCTTTTCCGCAGCGTTTATAAGGGCTTCGGCATTGTTTCTGGTCTCGACTTCTTCTTTGCGCTTTCTGTCTTCTTCGGCATGCAATTCCGCGTCTTTGACCATGCGTTCGATTTCGGCATCAGAGAGTCCACCCGGTTTCTGGATAGAAATGGACTGTTCCTTCCCGGTTCCGAGGTCTTTTGCACCTACATGCAGAATCCCGTTTGCGTCGATATCAAAGGTAACTTCAATCTGCGGGATGCCTCTTGGAGCTGGTGGTATACCGTCCAGAGTAAAGCGGCCCAGAGTCTTATTTTCGGAAGCAACTCCCCTTTCTCCCTGAAGGACATGAATCTCTACTGAAGGCTGGTTATCAGCAGCAGTTGAGAAGACCTGACTCTTCTTGGTAGGAATTGTTGTGTTTCTCGGGATAAGTGGGGTTGCTATGCCTCCGAGTGTTTCGATTCCGAGAGTCAGAGGAGTGACATCAAGCAGCAGGACGTCTTTGACTTCGCCCCCGAGCACACCGGCCTGGATAGCTGCCCCGATTGCAACGGCTTCATCAGGATTGATATTCTTGTAGGGTTTCTTGCCTGTAAAGTTTTCCACAAGTTCAACTACTGCAGGCATCCTTGTAGCGCCTCCTACGAGAATCACTTTATCAAGATCATTTGGAGTGAACTTTGCATCGCCGAGAGCCTGACGCATGGATACGAGGGTCTTTTCAAGGAGGTCCTCGGTCATCTTCTGGAACTGAGCCCTTGTCAGGTCTATATCGAGGTGCTTTGGCTCCCCATCCGAACCAACTGTTAGGAAGGGAAGGTTAATATTTGTACTTGCAACTCCAGATAGCTCGATCTTGGCTTTTTCCGCAGCATCGGTTAAGCGCTGGAGTATAGCCTTGTCTTTGGAGAGGTCAATGCCCTCAGTTTTCCTGAACTCAGCAAGTAAGTAGTTAACTATACGCTGGTCGAAGTCGTCTCCTCCAAGGTGAGTGTCACCACTTGTGGATTTCACCTCAAAGACTCCGCCTCCAAGTTCGAGAATAGATACATCAAAGGTTCCGCCTCCCAGATCGTAAACAAGAATCGTTTGTTCTATATCTCCCTTATCGAGACCGTAAGCCAAAGATGCGGCAGTTGGCTCATTGATAATTCTCAGGACATCAAGGCCTGCAATTGCCCCTGCGTCCTTTGTAGCCTGTCTCTGGGCGTCATTGAAATAAGCAGGAACCGTGATAACAGCCTGTTTGATAGTTTCTCCAAGATAGGCTTCTGCATCGGTTTTGAGCTTCTGGAGAATCATTGCGGAAATTTCCTGCGGCTTATACTGCGTTCCCTGAAGAGTTACCTTGTAATTGGCGTCTCCCATATGCCTTTTAATGGAATAAACAGTATTTTCAGGATTCGAAATGGCCTGCCTCTTTGCAACCTGGCCTACAAGTTTCTCTCCTTTTTTGGAAAATCCGACCACTGAGGGGGTTGTCCTGGCGCCTTCGGCATTCGGGATCACGACAGCTTCCCCGCCTTCCATTACTGCCATGCATGAGTTCGTAGTACCTAGGTCAATACCCAGTATTTTTGCCATGTTTTGTCCTCACTAAATTACTTAGTTAAATTATTCAATTGAAGTTTTTATTAAATTGTAATATTAAACAAAATGTTTAAACAAGTCATTTAATTAAATTATTTATTAAGTTATATTAAAGTTATAGTAAAGCTGTACAGTTTAATTATATTCAGTTTAATTAGAGTAAGTATGCCTGAACTAAGGAGTAAGATTTTTCCACCTTTATTTCTCGGCTTCATCAGGATTTCTGGCCACTGAGACCATAGCAGGCCTGATAACTTTAGAGTTAAGAGCATATCCGGTTTTATAAACTTCTACTATAGTATTGTCCGGGACTTCAGAGGTCTCGATATGTTGAACTGCCTCATGCCTGTGAGGGTCAAACTCACTGGCTTTTTCACTTTCGATCTTCTCAAGCCCGTATTTTTCGAGGATTGAGAAAAACTGTCTTGAGAGCTGCTCTATTCCGCTGACAATCGAGCTCATGTCCTCTGCAGTCTTTGCAGACTTAATGGCGCGATCGAAATTGTCCGTTACTTCAAGGAAATCAAGAAGTACCTGCTCAAGCACAGCTTTCCGATTTTCCTCCATCTGGCGGGCGGTCCGTTTTCTGAAATTGTCAAAGTCTGCTGCAAGCCGGTAATAATTATCCATGAGAACCTGCTTTTCCTCCTGGCATCTAGCTTCATAACCGTTCTCAACTTCCGAACTGGCAGAAGCCTTTTCAGGGTTTTCCCGTACTTTATTAACCTCTTCCGCCGAAGAACCTGAATTTTGGGCTTCAGAATTTTCAGCCTCAGCCTGGGTGTCTTCTTTAGAATCCTTATTTTCTTCTTTATTGAATATTTTCATTCGTCGAACCCCTTCAAGTAAGTGTAACGGTTTCGCTCGTCCTGATCTGTGATTGTTTGTAATTCTATAAATATTTTTCGCATACTTACGAATACATATTATTCAGGAAAGAAAAGAAAAAGAAAAATCAGTAAGAGTGGTTTTGAAGTTTATAGAAGAGTGTTTTGAGCATTACAACGCTTGCAATCATGGAAGCCGCAACTGCTGAAATTACCTGATCCCACCCGATGGCTGAGATTCCTCCCCCAAGTGCAAACTGCACGCCTCCTATAAGCGATACAAACATGAAAGAAAAACCGAAACCCGCAAGAGCTCCTCCGACAAGGGAACTTATAGTATCCAGCCCATGCTTTTCATAAAAAACCATGCCTGCAATAAACATTACCGCAAAGATCAAAAGTACGAGTGCTAAGGGCAATGGACTTTCTTTTGTGGAAAAGATCTCAAAGAGCCCAAGACTCATATCAACCAGGAATATACCCATGAAAACCGCAATGGCAAGGGTTTTTACAAAAGGGTTTTCAAAGATCGACTGAGAATTAGGGTTTATGTTATTAATATTACCAGGCACCTTTATGTTTTTCAACATTTAACTTTATGATATAAACTGTATAATTTATATAAACTTTTACATGCTCAATTTCGTATTTAGCAAGCCTTTTAAAAAACTGCTTAGAGCCAAGCCTTTTGGGAAAAGGCTTGAGCGAAAACCTCAGTAACGTTTGGATTTGAGTACCTTATCCCCAAACCCATAGGCGTGATCACAAGCCTTTTCAAAAAACTGCTTGCCCGAAAACCTTTTGAGAAAAGGTTTTATCGAAAACACGAGAAACATTTGGATTTGAAAAACTTATCCCCAAACCCTGTAGGCGTGATCAACCGGCGCAACGGTTGCGGATCAACGGTTGCAGATCAACGGTTGTGCGTCAATCAATTTTTTCAAAAGGTGGAATAAAAAGTAATAAATAAGTTCCCGAGTTTTTCCTTTCCGAATGAAAATCCTGATTGCGGAATTTGCTGTCGGTACGGACATTGAAAAGTCCCTTATCCCTGAGGGAGCTGCTATGCTAAAAACCCTTGCGGAAAGCTTTGTTCGTCTTGGGCATGAGGTATACTATCCGTCAGCAGGTACAAAAATCAGTGCAGGCATATGCATTGAATCTAAAGCCGAAAACTTCACGCAGGTAATCGAGAGAAAAGCAAAGAGCTGTGACGCAGGACTGATTATTGCGCCTGATTCTATGCTTCCTGAGTTGAATGAAGTTCTTGAAGAAAATACTGTAAATCTGGGATGTTCGCCCGGATCGGCAGCCTGCTGTGCTGATAAATTGATGTGCACGGAAATCCTGACGAAAGCCGGAATTAAAGCTCCCGAGATCGCAAAAAAGGCTGAAGAAGGCAAAAAGTACGTTACAAAACCCAGGTTTGGCTGCGGTGCAGAGGCAACATACCTTGTCACGGAGTTTGAGGATAAAGAAGAAGTCATTGCAAGCGAGTATGTTGAAGGAGAAACACTGAGTGTAAGCCTTATTGCAGGAAAAAAACCGCTTCCTCTTACTGTAAACCGTCAATTTATAGAGTTTGGTGAGAAAGAGGCCAAGACCAGAGAAAATATGAAAGCTGCATCATCCGGTATAAAATACAATGGAAGCCTGACTCCTTACCAGACTCCGAGACAAGACGAACTCTATGAAACTGCGATCTCCACAGTCAAATGCCTTGACTGTTTCGGGTATGTGGGTGTAGACATCATACTTGCTGACCTTCCGTATATAGTAGATGTAAACCCAAGGCCTACGGCTTCACTTTTTGGAATTAACCGTGTTATGCGAGAAGAAATCGGAGACCTGCTTTTAAAAAATAAGTTTGGAGAACTGCCTGACTCGATACATATTGAGGGAGAATACCGCTTTTCAAAGGATGCACTGGGCGAGCTTTTCGGAAAGGTTTGAAAAACAGGAACAGATTGAAAAGCCAGAAGCTTGAAAGATAGAAAACAGATTGAAAAGCCAGAAGCTTGAAAGATGAGAAACAAATTAAAAAACATGATAAGGGCTCAAAAATGAATTCGAAGGTTATCGGGCTTGATATTGGAGGAGCAAATACTAAACTTGCCTCCTCGGACGGAGCGATTGTAGAACTGCACTATTTGCCTCTCTGGAAAAACACAAAGCTTCCGGAAGTTTTAAAGGAAATTGCACAGAGGTTGCAGCCCGAAAAGGTTGCTGTTGTTATGACCGGTGAACTTGCAGATTGCTTTGAGGACAAGGAACAGGGAATCCGCTTTATAAAGTCATGTGTCGATTCTGCATTTGGGCTCTCAAAAGTATCTTATATAAACAGTACTGGAAGGTTCCAGAATGAAACTGACGATATAAGGGAACTTGCTGCTGCTAACTGGGCGGCTTCAGCCGGATTGATAGGAAAAGAGATAGGAGACTGTATTTTTGTGGATGTGGGAAGTACCACAAGCGACATTATCCCTATCCTGTCAGGAGAACATAAAGCCGGGCTTACTGACTTTGAGCGGTTGGTTAGAAGTGAACTCGTCTATGCAGGCACCCTGCGGACAAACCTTGCCGCACTCCTCGAAGAAGTAAAACTTGGCCAGAACTGGTGCAGGACAGCTTCCGAACTCTTTGCTACAACTGCGGACGCCTATCTCCTGCTTGGAAAGATTGATGAAAATATGTACACATGCGAGACTGCTGATGGGGCAGGCAGGAACAAAACCGATGCTATGCGAAGGCTTGCAAGGCTGGTATGTGCGGACCTTTCCGAAATCCAGGAAGAAGAAATATATGAAATTGCAGCCCAGGTAAAAGAAAAACAAATCTCTGTCCTTGCTGAGACAATTTCCGAGGTTGCTGAAAAGAACGGACTCAAAAGAATCGCAGCTGCAGGCCTTGGGGAGTTTCTGATAGAGGAAGCCGCAGAAAAGCTTGGCTTTGAATGCATCTCGGTATCCGAACGCTGGGGAGAAAAGATCTCAAAAGTCTTTCCGGCATATGCGGCTGCCAGGCTGCTTGCCAACAAGCCTTTTTAAAAACAAGCCTTTTCAAAAAAGGCTTGAGCGCAAACTTTTTTAAAAAAAATTTGATCAAAAACCTCTAGTAACAGCGTGATCACAAGCCTTTTTAAAAAAGGCTTGATCAAAAACCTTTTGAGAAAAGGTTTTATCGAAAACCAGAGAATCATTTGGATTTAAAGAACTTATCCCCAAACCCTATNNAACGGTTGCGGCCCAACGGTTGCTTGAAAGGAAAACTATGAGAGTGGTAATAAAAATAGGGGGAAGCCTTATTAAAGAGGGCCCCGAGCTTGTAGACAGGCTCGTAAAGGAATTTGGCTCGGAAAGCCAGAAAATTCCAGAGGAAGCGTGTATATCCGAAGGACTTCCTTATTCCGTTCTAATAGTGCCCGGAGGAGGAGTTTTTGCTGATGCAGTAAGGAAAACTGATGAGAGCTTTTCCCTTAGTGCCGATGCAGCTCACTGGATGGCTATACTGGGTATGGAGCAATATGCCTGCTATCTTAAGGATAAAAGCCACGCGCTGGGCGTAGATTCGATAGCCAGTCTGCCTAAGGGTGTCTCCGTTCTTTTCCCATACAGACTACTGAGAACGGAGGATCCTCTGCTTCATACCTGGGACGTGACCTCCGATACTATTGCGGCCTGGGTTGCAAAGCAGATTGGGGCAACTTTAATAAAGGCCACGGACGTGGACGGTATATTCAGTAATGGGAAATTAGTCAGGGAAATTTCTGCTGTCAGCTATATAGGAAATCGCGAAAGCTGTATTGATTTTGCCCTGCCGGGATTTCTCCTGAAAAAACGAATGGAGTGCCTGATTGTAAACGGAAAATTTCCGGATAGGGTAGTTCAGGCCGTGTATGGGAAGTCCGTGCTCGGTACTGTGGTAAAGGGGAATATTTAAATCGTATATCGTATATGACTAGGGCAGAAGCAAAGCGTGTCCAAAAGCATTAATTAAATTCAGTTCATTAAATCTGCTAACGTTAACAAAGGTGCCCGGAAAAGCAGAAGCTCAATGCTTAAGGAAGGCGCCTGATTCATCGGCAACTCATTACAAAATTTACTATTCGAAGTAACTATAAAGGAGAAAAAAAATGTCAGCACAAAAAGTTGAGTACTGTACTTCATGCGGAATCCGCCTCGTAGAAAAGGGTTATGTAAAGTTTCCCTGCCCGCAGTGCGGATCGGAAATCGGAAGATGTGCAAGCTGCAGGCAGCAAGGTAATGTATACACATGCTCCAAATGTGGATATAAGGCACCCTGATTCAGGTAAATTCCGAAGATACTTAATGCCTGATATGTAAACAAGAGTAAACTTGACCTTAAACTCGATCAAAAGATCAGACAAAATCTAAGAGGAATTATAATGGGTGATGTTGCAGCAAAGATTAAGATTATGCCAGAAAGCGTTGATACTGACCTTGCAGAGCTGAAAGAGAAGATAAAGGGCGTAATTCCAGCAGGGGCCGACCTTTACGGAGATATTGTTGAAGAGCCGATCGCTTTTGGCTTGAAGGCTCTGATTGTGACATTGATTGTTAATGATGAAGAAGGCGGAACTGAGCCTACAGAAGAAGCCTTTGCAAAAGTTTCCGGCGTTGAAAACGTCCAGGTTATTGACGTCAATCGTTTTTAAGAGGAGAAGAGACCCGGACAACGCGTCCGGAAAACAGTCTTTTCATATTCTCCTTTCTTGGGCTCGTAGATCAGGGGAAGATCGTTACGTTCGCAACGTAAAGGCCGCGGGTTCAAATCCCGCCGAGTCCATTTAAAAAATTTTAAGGAAACTTATCAGTTACGTAGGTTGCATTAAACATGCTCTCAAAGTACCTTAATCGCTCTGAAAATCTCACAAATACATTCAGTCAGAATAACTAAACTGTAAAAACGTATAATTTTAAACTGTAAAATGTATAGTTTTAAACTGTAAAAACGTGTAGTCTCTGGAATCGATTATCAGGACAGAAGTACTCATTTTCATGCTACAATCGGATAGTAATCCTTTTCACGCTACAATCCGGATGTAATTACTCTACACCTATGCATAGAAGTTCAGCTTGCTTGAATTCGGGGATGAAGGTTGGAATGGGGATTTCTCCTTTTTGTCTGTTTTTTCTTTTTTGGCTTTAATATGCCAGAATCTCATTAGCAAGACAATTTTCTCCATTTAAACAGGAAGACAAAAACTAGTAAAGTGTATCCTGGCAAATTTATTTAAACATAGCCATTTTCTTAGCGAATTATATTTGCTTGAAAGCCTGTTAAAAAACAGCATTGCCATAATATTGACGGATTAAACATCTCAATACAAATGTATAAATATGTAATATATGACATTATTTTGGGGTAATATTATGGTGGAAACATTAAGACTATCACCGGTAATTAGTGCATATCCTGATGACAAATATGAAAACCTTTTAATTGAAGTACTTCTTCCAGGAGTGGAAAAGAAAGACGTTTCTTTCAAACTCACAAGTGACAGCTTTTATGTAAGCGGTAAAAAAGAAGGAGTTTCATACCTGGACAGCTATCCAACCGACTGCCCAGTAGTT
>DAQQ01000059.1:0-18393 GCA_002508465.1 Methanosarcina sp. UBA7
GGCTTTGTCAAGCATATCACGGAGAAAAAAGCTTTCGTTACATATATTGCAACGACAATAACAAATATAGTAACAAGTATTGTGAATTTACTGAAATTATCCCAACTACCCATATAATGTAATACGAGTAGTTTGGATGATAAGTTTTCTTACCATTTTGTTTTTGACAATTTCTGACATCACAGTTCTTGACGTCTTTTTTTTGCTCACAGGTTATTTCAGTTACTAAGAGTTATTAAAGTAAATATTTGGTTAGAAGATATAGATGAAAAAGATGAGAACTCAAGCGTAAAAGATACTTTAGTCTCGATTATGGAACTAATTATGAAGGTTCTTGAGACATATATTTTTCAAAACGAGAGCCACGATAAGAATCAAAGTGAAGATTCACCGAAAAATATAAAATGAATAATATAATTATCTAAAATACGAAGGATATGTAAAATATCACATTAGCTTAAAGAAAACTCACAATGGATGAGGATTAGATTATAAGTAGAATTTACAATGGATGAGGATTAGATTATAAGTAGAATTTACTATCGGAAATATGCAGATTAGAATAATTTCGGACTTATAATTGACTTTTTCCAAATGAGATAAACTTGATTACCTGGGTCTGAATCTGAATCCATGTTTCACTTTTCTTGTGCTCTCACAAAATCTTATCAGGAACATTTGAAGTTAATTTTGTATATTTTCTAACGACGCCTTAAAAATTTAGTAGATAACAAATTCACCAGGTTACCAGACAAAAATAAGAAAAGATTTATCATGAACAGGTACAAAAAATGGCTTATTGCATCGCTGTTTATCAGTGTTGCATCAATTACGCTTGTTAACGGCCTGACTTTTAACTCGGAGACCATTGAAGCTCTAAGAACGATTAAAATAGAATATATTCTGGTAGCCGGTCTTTTCCATGTTTTTTCATACTTTATCTGGGGAGCCCGTACTCGAGCTATGTGCAATGCCCTGGGTTACAGAGTAAATTATCTTAAAGTAGTCGAGATAATTCTCTCAGGTGTTTTTGTAGCTGGAGTTACTCCCTCTTCTGCAGGTGGCGAGCCTATCAGGTTGAGCATGCTACATCTGAACAGGATTCCTCTTGGGAAATCTACAGCCGTAGTTGTAGGTGAACGCCTGCTTGATGCTTTTCTCGTCTTTTCTTCCCTACCTTTTGCCCTCTATATTATGAAAGATACGCTTCCGAGCTCTAAATTCAATGTGGCATTGTTGTCAGCCAGTCTCCTGGCATTTATAGCCCTGAGTTTTTTTATTTACGGATTATGGAAACCCGAAAAAATAAAAAACATTACACGCAGGATCACAGGTATAATTGCGCCTCTTTTAGGAAAAAAGACGGATACTTCAATTTCCCATTTAGTGGAAAAAGTAGATAGGGAGGTAGACCTTTTTCACGAAAGTATATGGATTTTTATTTCAGTAGGGAAAAAAGGACTGTTATGGGGCATGTTTTTTACCTACCTCTTCTGGACTGTTGAGTTTTCCCTGCTTATCCTGATTCTAGCTGGCCTATCACAAACACCTTCGATATTAACTGCTTTTGCAGCCCAGATTTTCCTGGCAATAGTCATGGTCGTACCCGCAACTCCAGGAGCAAGCGGCGTTGCTGAACTAGGGGCAGCTTCCATATTTTCTGTTTTCATAAATGCATCTATTATTGGAGTTACAATTATCGCATGGAGAGCCCTAACATATTATATGAACCTTTTATTAGGAGGCATCATAAGTCTGAAAGTAATTAAAGACATGGACCTGATTAAAAAATTGATAGGAGATTCTATAGAGCCTTAATGATTACCTAAAAGTTAAAATACCTGAAAATGAAAAAGAGATTTGAGGTCAAGCTGTCCCCGCAAGTCTCCTTCAAGCTCTAAGCCCATTATTTCTACCCGGTTCCTTACAAATTGGACTGTGTCTCAGAGGACAAATGTTTTGGTCAGGCGACACAGTTTTCCCTAAGAACATTGCGTACATAGTCTCAATCCTGATCATGCTCATGTCTTAGTCCCAATCGTGCCCATGCTTCAATCCTGACGTACAATATACAAGCTTCCAGGAAAAGAAGCAGCTCTCTGGGTATTTGTGTCATACCTTCACTGCTATTCTTTTCCGGAGATATTTCCAAGTGGAACCAGCATAAAAAATATTTCTTTTCTAAATGTAAAGAACAGGAAGTCGATCGATTTTAATAAAATTTTTCAATTTCGTGCTTTACGTCCTCAGTAGAGAACTTTTGCCTTACAAGGGGCTCTTCCTGAATCGCAGGTATTCCTTCTTCAAGCGTTTCTCTTTCATTTTTATAAAAAATACCGTTCGGAATCTTATCTCCCCATTCCAGAGACCTTTCGAAAGCTTTTAAGCGGTTAGAGGGGTCATATTCTTCTTCGAATTTATAGACCCTGTCCCGGTACCACTTGAAAGTGTTTATCTTGTTAAAGGTAACACAGGGTTGAAGGATATCAAGAAGAGAAAAACCTTTGTGTGTTATGGCAGCCTTCATAAGCTCTTTCAGATAATCCTGATCTCCTGCAAAACCTCTGGCTACAAAACTGCAGTCCTGGGAAATTGCCAGGGCAAGTGGGTTTAATGGCTCTTCAAGGACGCCATAAGGCTGGATTTTGGTGTGAGTTCCCTGAGCCGTAGTAGGAGACGCCTGTCCTTTTGTCAGCCCGTAAATCTGGTTGTCATGCACTAGCAGAGTAATATTCGGGTTACGGCGAATTGTGTGAAGGAAATGATTCCCGCCTTCTCCATAACAGTCCCCATCCCCTGCAACTGCTATTACGTGCAAGGAGTGATTGGCAAGTTTTGCAGCCGTAGCTACGGGTAGAGTCCTTCCATGTAGCCCATTAAATGTGTGGCATTTCATATAATGAGGCAGTTTTCCAGACTGTCCTATCCCTGAAACCATAAGCACTTCCCATGGCTCAATGCCAAGCTCTACAAGTACCTCTTTAACAGTCGAAAGGATATTGAAATTTCCGCACCCTGGGCACCAGGCAGGAACCTGGCCCTTATAATCTTCAGATGTAGGCATGCAATTCCTCCTTCAGATTTTCGATTGTAAAAGGCCTCCCATCATACTTGAGAATCTGGTGGGAAAATTCAAACCCTGTTTCTGCTCTCATTAGTTTTGCAAACTGTCCTGTAGCAGTATTTTCTATACAGATGGTAAGATCAGCATTCTCAAGAAGTTCAATATAATCAAACTTATCCCGTTCCGGAAGAGGATAGACCTGGCTGAAGTGCATCATCGCAACCTTGTGATCCTTAGAAATAGTATCGACAACCTCTTTTATCACACCATAAGTAGAGCCACGCCCTACAAGCACTATTTTTGGAGAAGAATCACCATAAAGAAGCGGAGGTTCAATTTCTTTCTTTATAAGAGGCAGTTTCTTCAACAGCCTTTTCTGGACCATTTTGATCCGGGTTTCGGAATCTTCTATGATATGCCCCTCCTCGTCATGTTCATCGCTATCCGCTACAACGAGGTGTTTTCCGGCTTCTCCGGGGACCGCAAGGAGAGAGATTCCTGTACTGGAATATTTAAAGCGTTTATAATCCTCAATACCTTCAAGGTCTTTTTCTCTCAGCCGATAATCATTGTAAATTATATTTTCAAGGTCGAATTTTTCATAAGTCCATTCGGTATCCACAAGATACTGGTCTGACTGGATGAACACAGGGATCTGGTACTTTTCCGCAAGCTCGAAAGCCTTGTTAGTGAGGTAAAAAGCCTGTTTTGGGTCTCCCGGCTCAAAAATCACTCTTGGAAACTCTCCATGTGCTGCATAAAGGACAAAAAGCAAGTCTGCCTGTTCCGTGCGTGTAGGTAGACCGGTTGCAGGTCCAGGCCGCTGTATTTCTGCAATAACGATAGGAGTTTCGGTCATTCCTGCAAGAGAAAGACCTTCTACCATCAGGGCAAATCCCCCACCCGAACTTCCGGTCATTGCCCTTACACCTGCAAAAGATGCTCCTATAGCCATATTAATGGCTGCAATCTCGTCCTCAGCCTGTTCAACGACCAGATTGTATTCTTCTGCTCTGGAAGCCATATAGTTTAAAATCCCTGTTGAAGGTGTCATAGGGTAACCGGAGTAAAACTTACAGCCTGACATAACAGCTCCCATTCCTATCGCGTGAACTCCGTCAATAAGCATGAGCCTTCTGTACTCAGGCTCGCTGATTCCAAAAGCTTCGCAGCGAGGACAGTTAGTACGAGCATAATGATATCCCGCTTCTGCGCAGGCTATATTATCCTTGATTACCTCTACCCCTTTATCCTTGAAAGCTTTTCTGAGAACATTCCTGAAGGCTTCAAGCCCAAGATCAAGTATCCCAAGCGCTGCTCCGGTTGCTACGGTATTTGCCATAACACTTTTTTTACCTACATCAAGAGCTATTTTTCTGAAAGGAATATCTATGAACTCAGGTTCCTCAAATTTCGTTTTGGTAATTCCGGAGTCATAGAGAATAAATCCTTCTTTTCTCACGCTTTTTCTGTGAATTTCAATAGTGTTCAGGTCAAGAGCCAGAAGAATGTCAACCATTTCTCTTGAGGCAGATATTTCCTTATCGGAAAAACGGATCTGGTAAAAATTATGCCCGCCACGTATCCTGGACATGTAATCCTGATGCGTAAATACGTGAAACCCGATCTTGGAAAAGACCTGTCCAAGAGCTCCTCCTATAGTCGCCAACCCCTGTCCTGCCTCTCCTCCTACTCGAAGTGTATAGTCCAGAAACTTTACCCCCAAATATTTTTTTCTCTTAGATTTAATTCATATAAGTTCAAGACACCAATACTAAAATCTATTTTGCAGATAGTTTAATATCGTTGCAGCAAAACAGAGATTCTTCGACCTAACTTTGTTTTCTGTCATTGCTAACTCTATTTAGCTGTTTCTTCTTTTAGTTCCCTTATGAAATATTATTCTAAACATTAAATAATCTTGGTCATTGCTCACGTCCAAAAAGAATACAATCACTCAGGAAATTTCAAGAATTGACAAGAAAGCCATGGACGCAATCCGCAAGATTAACTGACAATTCCCTGACCCGCTGGAGAAGGCTGAACTATATCTTTTTACAAAACTTTGTCTGATGCGAAAGAGTTGTCAAATTTCTGTTTAAAACTGATCTGAAAACTCCTCCCTCCACGCCCGCATGCTCATGAAGTGAGCAAATATCGGGTGGTCGCTGGCAAAAAAGAAGAATATGAGATCTGTAAAATTACGGATATGTTTTTGGAGTATTTGCTTTCCTATTTTCATAGTTGTTCGGTTTCAACATCCTTTACAATGCTTATTATTCATTATTTTCCTAGGATATTCAGTGAAAGGAAATACTTCAGCCCATCCAACCCCGCAAGGAATAAGGAGATGAAACATCTCCCTTCTTTCCCTTTCTCTATTATTATCTTTTCAAGATTTCAGATTTGTTTCAAAACCTTCGTTATGTTCCTCGAAATCCTTAATATCTTCAAGGTCAAGTTTTCCACAGTAGCAGGAAAATGTTTGAACATTATCTAAAATCCATCTCTTACTCACTAATACCATAAGCCCGCCACTTCACAATTTAACTTTTGAACAGTTAAAACATCCCTTGATTTTTTCCTCTAACACCAAACATGGCACACTTCCGTAATGATAAATTATTTCTCGTCTCTATTTAACGTTTAAAAATCTAAAAATATAATAGAGTTCAACTTTTTCATATACACATAATTACCAGACTCTTCGGGTAAAACTCACGCATTTAATCTGGTTTCATTGCAAAAATTTCAGAATAAGGAGAATTTCGATAAACTCCAGTTTATGGCTGGTTGCTTATAAATGGTATATAAGTAATTTCTTGAGATTAGAGGTTTATCGAAATTCTCTAAGATGCAAACTATACTTTTTTGCTATTATTATTTTACATCATTATGTTTGTATGAACATAACGCTAAAGCGTTGAAAGCTGTCTGTCTTGCTATGAACACAGTGTCCGTGGAAAGAAGTTAAATGATTAAACGCTGTCGTATTTTGCTCTAAATGTTTCAGCGCTGTCAGGATGAAACGATAATTATTTATGTCATTATTATTTATGTCATTATGTCCAATAGAACATAACAATAAAATCTTTGAAAGCTAGTGGTCTTGCTATGAGTGCAAAAAGAGTTCATTTATGAAATTATGTTACTTCTGGCCCTGACATCATGCGTAAGCATGTAACCGATAGACCAGCAGTTACGCAAGATAAGTAAAACACTCAGGAGCATCTCAGTGGTGACTGTTGATGATTTCTTATCTTCATAACTATGGCGGAAATCCTTGATTATGGCAAGGCTTGACTTCTGTAGTTTACAGAGCATGGGCTCAGACTCGTTCATTGCAGGTTACATGCACACAATAAATAATTGTTTATAGGGTAGATTCGATATGAATAGGAAACTCAAAGTTCTCTTCATAGCCATGATGTTGGTGGCTGCAGTCTTTTTAAGTGGTTGCACGGACAGTCATTCGGTAAAGGAAAATAATTCAAGTTCTGACAATATCACGAATAAAGTAAATCCTATTACAGAAAAGGAAAACAGCAGTGACGGTAAATCGGTGAGTGCCTCAGAGGATATTGGTACTAACGAAACCAATGAGAGTACACCCGTTTATTCCCTTAATGATACTAATACCACATCTAATAACACGTTAAATACCACATCTAATAACACGTTAAATACCACATCTAATAACACAAGTTATTCTAACGGCAATGTAAGCTTATCGACACGTCATTCAGGCAGCGGACATTCCAGTAGCAGCAGTTCCGAAACAAGTGATTCAGATGATACAATAGAGCTTACGGACATGGCACAGAGAACGGTGACGATTCCTACTCCTGAAAACATTGAGAAAATAAGTTGTCTGCATCCTATTCCCACATATATGACATGGAGACTGACACCAGAAAAACTAAGCAGTGTAGATATGGTGTTCAATGCAAACCCTCGTTTGGTACCGGAGGACGCAAATGATACTCTGAATGGTCTGCCTGTCACTGGAGTATATTTCAAAGGCATGAACCAGGAACAGATGCTAGCACTAGATCCTGATGTAATTGTGTCTATGACAAAAGACCCAAACCTGGATCAAGAGCAGAGTGATTATGCAGCACCAGTGGTTGCTGTTTCCAAAGACAACCTGACAGACTACGAGCAATCATTCAGATTAATGGGTAAGCTACTGGGTAATGAGGAAGAAGCAGACGAACTTGCAGATTACTGGAACGATTCTATCACAAAGGTGACTAATATCACTTCGACGATTTCAGAGGACCAGCGTGTGAAAGTTTATTATGCTTCCCATGATGGCCCACTTTCAACGGTTGGACCGCTTACAGTAATGAGTTCGATAATCGACCTGGCAGGTGGTGTCGATTTGTACGATACAAACACTACGCTTACTTCGACCCAGAAAGTCGATGAGCATCTCGTTGTCAACATTGAGCAGGTCCTTCTCTGGAATCCTGATGTAATTATTACAAAGACAGAAACAGAGAAGAACACAATTCTAAACGATACTCAGTGGCAATCTATCAATGCAGTGAAGAATGGTCGCGTATACGCAGCCCCACGTTGGGAATCATTAGATGGAATTCAATCAATTATGGGTCTAATGTGGACAGCGGAGAAACTGTATCCAGATAAAGTAAAGTTTGATTTCAATAACGAGACACGTGCGTTCTACTCAGAGTTCTATAACTACGATAACATAACGGATGAGCAAATCGCGGAGACGACAGCATGACTGATCGGGCAATATCCTATGAAAAAATACTTCAGAAAAGTATAGAGGAGCCCATCGATTACGATGAGGCTCTCTTTCTTTTCAAAGAGACTGAGAATGCTGTAAAAGCACAGGATCTGTTCCGGACAGCTCTGACAGTAAGAAATAACGAAATAGGCAACACATTCCGATGGAGTGGGGGAATTGCCTCGGTTCTTCCCTGCAAACTGAAGCCACTATGCTCGTATTGCCCATACTGGATCAAGGACACGACTCAGCCGCTGACCATTGATGAAATAAAAACTGGTGTGAAATACATTGAAGAGCAGGGACTAAAGGAGTTTCATCTTAGCGGTGGCACGGACCGCAGATCCAATGGTAGGGAGATTGTTGAGATAGTCCGCGCAATCGTTCCCCTTACATCAGCTGACATAACGGTTAATGTCGGTGCTGCCATGTCAGAGGAAAGCATCCTGGAACTGAAACGGCTTGGTGTGAAACGTATCGGAGCATCCTTTGAGACTGTGAATCGTGAACTATTTAAAAAGGTCAAGGCAGGAGACAGCTTCGATGCCAAGGTGAAACTGGCAGAAATGATTAATGATTCAGGGCTGGAGTTCGGTACAGGGATGCTTGCCGGGTTGACGACAGGGCCTGAACGTTACAAAGATTATGTGGATTTCATGTTCTTTGTCCGCCAGTTCAGGAACCTGAAAAGCGTGTATGTAAGTCGCTTTTTCCCGGTCAGGGGAACACCTATGGAGGAACACCCGCGCTGCTCGACAATGGAAGGTTCCCGTATTATCGCAATCATGCGTCTGGTTCTGAGGAATATTGACATCGGACCAGCTGCAGGATGGAGCTATGATGATATCCCTATGTGGGTCATGGCTGGTGGGGGCAACCGTATTGGTGGTGTGCATATCAATCGTGCTCCGGGTTATAGGAATAACTGGTACCTCCATTCAGCGTTGGAATATCGTGATCGTATGGAGTATCGTAATACTATCGCTACTGCTTCGCAGCTTCTCAAAGAATCAGGTATTGAAAAAGTCATTCTTTGAGTAATGTCTGTAGATAACGTATGAACTTCAGGATCTGCCTGATGACTAACCGGGAAGTATGAAGGGATGATACGGATTGCCCTGTACCGAAAAACAAGCCACTGAATCTAAAACTTCTATTCTCAGGGTATGTTAATCATGAAACGAGTGGAAATAGCCGGACAGGAAAATTCACATCAATCCAGTGATGCTACCCTTAGTAGCAAGGCTAAATACAGGTTTTATCCGGGTAAAGTATCGATAAACTTTATCTTGTTCCTTCTGCTGATCGGTGTTCTTATTACATCCCTCTTCATGGGCAGATACCCTGTTGACCCTGTTACTGTTGTAGTCATCGTAGTTTCCGGTATCCTGGAACGGATCGGAGATACGATAGCAAGCATTACCGGTGTAAAGATAGCTTTCTTCTGGTCGATACCTCATACCTGGTCCATAATCATGAATACGGTTGTATGGGACGTGAGATTACCCAGGGCAGTTGCTGTCGTCCTCGCAGGGTCCGGTCTTGCAGTTTCAGGTGCCACATATCAAGGTGTCTTCCGCAATCCGCTGGTTTCCGAGTCCATTCTGGGCGTATCTGCCGGTGCAGGAGTAGGTGCAGCTCTGGCGATACTGATGGACCAGGGAACTGGTGTAATACAATTGTCAGCCTTTGTTTTCGGACTGCTTGCAGTGAGTATGACCTTTGCAATAAGTCGTGTCTATCGCAGCAATCCTACATTAGTGCTCGTGCTGGCAGGAATTATTATCGGCGGCCTGTTCTCTGCGGTGATCTCACTGCTGAAATTTGTGGCCGATCCTTATAGCAAGCTTCCTGATATCGTTTTCTGGCTTATGGGTTCTTTCGCCAAGGCTTCCACAGCTAATTTTATTCTGGTTGTACCAGTCATTCTCATTGCCATGCTGGTAATTGTCCTGCTGCGATGGCATCTTAATGTCATTTCCATGGGTGATGAAGAGGCCAGATCTCTGGGAATAGATACCAAATTTTTCCGTCCGGTAGTTATTGTCTGTTCTACTCTACTGACCGCTGCAGCCGTCTGCATCGGGGGGGTAATTGGCTGGGTAGGGTTGATAATACCTCATATTTCCAGGATGTTAGTCGGTCCTGATCATAAAGACATGATAATAGCATCCATACTGTTAGGAGGTTCCTATCTACTGGCAGTTGATACGCTATGCAGGACGCTGACGTCTGTAGAAATACCCATCAGTATAGTCACTTCGATTCTGGGTGCTCCGATGTTTTTATATTTATTATATAGAGCTAAAAAGGCGTGGTCATGATGTGTGCGAGACTTGAAGTAAAAAATGCTACTTTTTCCTATGACGGAAAAAGGAATATCTTCGAGGACATCTCATTTTCGGTAGACTCTGGGGATGTATTTTGTATTCTCGGACCCAACGGTACTGGCAAATCTACTCTACTTCGCTGTCTCTGCAATCTGTATCCGCTGAATGCAGGAAATATCAGTATTGATGGATTAGACATTTCTTCGTATGCGCCAAAAAAACTGGCGAAGAAAATAGGTTTCATTCCTCAGATCCATACTCCTACTTTTCCATATTCTGTACTGCAAGTGGTCATGATGGGGCGAACCCCTCACCTGAATACGTTTGCTTCTCCCTCACATAAAGATAGAGAAATTGCGCTTGAGGCTCTCAGGACAGTAAACATTGAGCATATCTGGGACAAACCATACACAGAACTCAGTGGCGGACAGATGCAACTTGTGCTTATGGCTCGTGTGCTTGCCCAGGAGCCTGAGATTCTCCTGCTTGACGAGCCGACTTCTCATCTTGATGTAGGAAATCAGATTTATACAATAAAAATGATAAAAAAATTATCTCAAAAGGGATTGGCCCTGGTGATGACCTCTCATTTCCCGGACCACACATTTCTTTCTTCCAGCAAGGTGGGTATCATGAAAGATCGCAAGTTTCTGGCAATGGGCCCGGCTGAAGTTGTGGTCACTGAAGAAAATCTTCAGGATGCCTACGGAGTACCAATCAAGATTGTCTACATAGATGGTGAGATTAAACGCAAAATTGCTGTGCCTGTAGTCGAGGATTAATTTTAGGGCTCCATTGCAAAAATATTAGAATAAGCATTTAAATAAATCTATTAAAGACAGATCAGATCCGCCTGATAAGCTATTACCACTACACTCAGAATAATCCTGTAGAAAGCCTGATAAGCTATTACTCTATACCCAGAATAACCTGTAGAAAGTCTGATAAGCTATTACCACTACACTCAGAATAATCCTGTAGAAAACGTACATGAAATTCTTCGAATAACATGCACAACTATATGAAAATGCATGCTGATGGCAGCATTTTCATGCTAAATCAGATCAAGAGCTACAAGAGAGCAGGCAAGAAGATACAGTAACTTTTCCTGTAAAACTCTGTGATCTTCCTCTTAATCTTGATAAATGGCCTTTAATTAAAGCTTTATTCAAACTATAATAAGAAAAAGCAGTTTAATTTTAGAAATTTTCATACATTTCGATGGAATCGTATTGAGAATATGAGAACCTATCCCACCCCTGATTCCGTATAGATAACACGAACTATTTTCGCTGACGAAAAAAAGATAAGTTTCAGGAGTAGGGATCCCACAGCGCCTTATTAACCCCAAAATTCCTGCGCTCATCGGGTATCTTGCGGTTCTTGTCGATCTCCCCCTTTTCAAGCTTCATGAAGAACCCAAGACCGGGCTTTACTTCTTTAATGGGCTTTGTTTCGAACAAACCCGCAGCGACCGCTTTGGACCAGACATCGTTTCCCACCCTGATGCAAATGAAAACCGTGGGCCAGCCGTCCGGGCTTCCGATAGAGCCGGTTGGTATGTTGGCGAGGTTAGAGACGTAACCGAGGCAGATGTGCCAGATTGGCTGCTCGTACTTGTGCGTCTCCTTGAGAGGTTGTTTACTGAGTATAATTCCGTTCTCTCAATGTTGGATTTTTAAATTACCAGTTTCTTGAGATTTTTCATTTGCAGAAAATTCGGTACACTGCCTTCATTTTCCTTACCTTCATTTTCCTTATTGTGAAGATTTTCAGTTGTTTTGTAAAAATAATCCGACTTTTTGCAAGGAACCCTGCCAAAGAAACACCATAAGGTATAAATAAGAAACGCAGCGTTTCCTATCATAAGGAACGTATAGTTTCTTATTATTACGTGATTGGTGTATTCACATGGCAAAAAATAAGCTTCAAAATGAAAAACTTGAACCGATGTTACTTAAGATAGCTATTATCCTGGTTATCGGTTCTCTAGCACCATTATTGGACTCAACAATGGTCAACGTGGCTATAAAGACAATCGGAGAAGACCTTAATAGCACAATTTCTGTCATTCAGTGGACCATTACAGGATATGTGCTAGCAATGGGAATATCGGTACCAATTTCAGGATGGGCTACCAATCGTTTTGGCAGTAAACAAGTGTATATGAGTTCACTTTTGATTTTTTTAGTCGGTTCGTTTCTCTCGTCTCTTTCCTGGAACATAGAAAGTTTAATCGGTTTTAGACTTTTGCAAGGTATTGGTGCAGGTCTACTGACGCCAACTTTGCAAACAATGCTTGTTCAGGCTGCTGGTGGCCAGAATTTAGGACGTATGATGTCATTTGTCAGCATACCTGCATTGCTGGGACCGATTCTTGGTCCAGTATTGGGCGGGATTATTGTAAATAGTTTAAACTGGCGCTGGATTTTTTATGTAAATATTCCAATTACCGTTATAGCTTTATTTCTGGCCTGGTGGGGGCTACCAACTGAGAAGCCTTACAACAGTAAGCAACCTCTTGATATTATCGGCCTTTTTCTGTTGTCTCCAGCTTTTGCCATACTCATTTATTCCATTTCTCAGGTAAGCTCTCATGGCAGCTTTGATTGCAGTGAGGTAGTTGTTCCGGTGGTTATTGGCTTGCTTCTGATGGCTGCATATATTATCCATGCTTTACACAAGAAAGCGTCTCCAGTACTTGACATTCATCTATTTAAATCGCGCAATTTTTCCGCTTCAACTGCTTCACTCTTTCTGTCAGGCATTATCATGAACGGAGCTATGCTTCTTCTACCGTTATTCTACCAGCAGGTACGTGGCGAAAGCGTTCTATTTGCCGGCCTTTTATTAATTCCCCAGGGAGCTGGCATGTTATTAACCAGAAGCTGGATTGGGAGACTAGTCGACCGCATAGACTCTCGTATAATAGTTGTCATAAGCCTTATTGTTACAATTATCGGTACATTACCATTTGCCTTTGCTAATTCGAATACAAATCAAATTTTGCTAATAGCTGCACTGCTTCTAAGAGGAGCAGGTCTGGGAGGTTTGTTAATTCCAATAATGGCTTCCGCATATATTGGATTAAATAGAGATCAAATTCCTCATGCCAGTGTAGCAACGAGGATTTTACTGACAATTGGAGGAGCTTTCGGATCGGCTATTCTTGCAACAATCGTAGAGCAGCAACTTTCCTATAGCTCAGTATCCGGTGCTCAAACTGTTGCAGGTGCATACAATGTAGCCTTTTGGTGGTTGATTGTTTTTACAATAATTACACTCATTCCTTCTCTATTATTGTCAACACGCAAAAATGAGCCAGTAACAGGACCGGATTCAGCCGTGCAGATAAAAGCTCAGAAAGATTCAACCGGATAATGAAGGTGAAAGGAGGAAATTGAGATGCTTCTTAAGTTTATAGAAAACCTTCGAAAGCTGGGTTTCACAAGCAATGAAGCAAAGATATATTCAACTCTTATCTGTCTTAAGCAGGCTAAGGCAAGTGAGATTTCCAGAAATTCTGGAGTTCCCAGGTCTAAAATTTATAGAACACTCAGAGGAATGAAGAAAAAAGGGTATGTGCAAATAATTGAAGGTAAACCTACCTTTTTTTGCGCTGTTCAACCAGAAGAGCTAATTTTCAGAATAAGAGCCGATTTTATACATTCTTTAAATGAAATTGTAATTGAGCTCAATGCTCTGAGCCTGGATAGCAATGTTTTTTTTCAGGAAAATATTCAGAGTATAAAGGCAAAGATTTGAAAGTAGGAAACACAATAAATGATACTGGATTATCAATTTTCAGCAGGCTTGTGAACAGATTCCTTCATTATTTTTTTGTCAATCCGGTCAGAAATATAAGTAACCTTGTTCCATTTTATAGTTAATTCCAGCAGGAACAATATATCTGTATAGAATTTATATATACTATGTAATGTAACCTGATCAAGATATAAGTTCTATGACATAACAGATCTTAATAGATCTAAGAAAACAAAATATTATCATAAAACTTTTTTACGGAAGATATTGGTGAGCATGGATAATAATGACCATCATTTACAGTCCGATCAGTCCGAAAGTGATGAAAATTCCTGCAAAGGAACACGGCGTCGTGGAAAAGTACTTGAAGATGCTATACTTGAAGCTGCATGGAAAGAGCTTTGTGATGTAGGTTATAACCATCTTACAATGGAGGGAGTAGCTACACAGGCAAAAACTAATAAAGCAGTAGTTTATCGTCGTTGGGCTAATAAACCAACACTAATTTTGTCAGTTTTGCATAAATTTGTACCTCCACTTCCACTTTTACCAAAAGAAGTACCGGATACCGGTGATCTGCGTAATGATGTATTTTCCTTCCTTCATGGAATAGCAAAACCTCTGCAAATTATTGGTGCCGAAACCATACATGGTCTCATAGTAGATTTTGGGAAAGATAAACTCATTTCAATTCCACAAATAATACCCCCGAAAGAAGAAGATAAATTAATAACAGCAATGATAACGATTCTGAAAAATGCTGAGATGCGAGGAGAGGTCAAACTTGAAAAAATAAGTTTACGGATTATATCATTACCTGTAGATTTACTACGATATGAGCTACTTACTACTCATGAGCCTGTATCCGATAAAATCATCCATGAAATCGTTGATGACATATTTATGCCACTTATCCGTCATAACCAATGATAAAAATATATTAGGATGCATTTAAAATATATTTAAAATTCATTTAAAATGCATCTTTTACAACAAAACCCATAAAATAGCATAGAACCAAAATAACTTTGATTACGGTTATCTCCACAAAATATCCGCTTTTTTTCTACCGGGTATTTTTCTATATTTATATTTCGGGTACCCAAAAAGCATTGGAAATTGCAAAACAAACCCTGCAGGAATCCCAAGAGCCTCTTTTAATGGCTGATATTCAACTGCTGCTCTATGCAGTAGTCCTACCCAACAAGTTCCAAGACCAAAAGAAGGAGCAATGAGATCAAAAGTTGTCAGGGCTATAATGCTATCAGTGTATCCAGAGGCATTTTCCGAGTAAGCATAGACAAGTCCCGGAGAATTTCTACAAATGGGGTCAAAGCCTGCATCAGCGAGAGCAACAAGAACAGGGAAATAACGCTTAAGAGGATGGTCTGCGTCTTTTTCTGCCATCATTCTCATCCAATCGATAGTAAGATCTGCAAATTTTTTAATTTCTGATGTATCGGTTACGACAAGCCACCTAACAGGTTGTCCATTCATGCCAGACGGAGCAAAGCGGACGGCTTCAAAAAGATCTTTGATTTTCTCTTTCTCAACAGGCTTATCTTTGAAAACCCTTATCGAGCGTCTGCTTTGAATATATTTCTTAAGTCGTTCAGGGTTAATCTGTTCAATGCTAGCATTATTATCTTCAGGAGGGAACGACTGATAATTTACCATAATTGCATTAGTCGGACAAACAGCTTCACAGTGCCCACAATGAGTGCAAAATGCCTCATATTCGAGAGGTAAGGACGGAGCTCCTTTTTCTCCAGGCATGATTATGTTTATAGGACAAGTCATAGAACAGATTCCACAAGCTGTACACTTTTCCACGTCAAACGAAATAAGACTCATTTAGTAACCTCTTTTTACAAAATTACTCTTTATCTAACTCTTTTTTCTGTTCTGTTGCAATCTCGTCACTTTTAAATATCAACTGCAATAGACCGCAACAAAGGAAATTTACCAAGTCCTGGCAACGCAATAGAAACTTCTGCACTGTCAGCAGAACTGCCACACAAAGCGGTCGCCAATGCGGGTTACACGCCCCACGGAGGTCTCTGCAAAATGGGAACTGAAAAACAGGGCATGCCGGTCCGCGAGATAGTCCAGCGCCCACCTCCGGGAAGCACGGGCCTGCTGTGCATCTTCACAGTACACCGAGTTCCATTCAGGGCGATATACCTGGATGGGATGGTGCATGACATCCCCACCAAAAAGAGCTTCTTTTCCATCGGAGGTAAGGCAGACTGCCATCTGGCCAATGCTGTGCCCGGGTACCGGATATAAGGAGATTCCCTCAAGAAACTCCGTCCCATCCGGTTCAATGATTTCGGCCTGCTCTGCCTGGATCACCGGGCGGACGCTGTCTTCGTATATAATGAATTTGACGCGGTTATTTACCAGGTAGTTTTTCGGGTCGGAATAATGCCTCTGCTCAGCCTTTGAGAAGACATACGTTGCATTGGGGAAGGTCGGTTCCCATGCACCATCAACAAGCTGTGTATTCCATCCAACGTGATCCACGTGAAGGTGTGTTAGGATAACATAATCTACCATTGCCGGAGTCACACCTGCGGCTTTGAGCCGTTTCAGGTAAGGGGATTTTAACCTGTTTAACCGGGGTATCCAGATACGCTCCTTGTCGTTTCCCACCCCCGTGTCAATAAGAATCGTATGTTGCTTTGTCCGGAGCACCCACGTATGGATACTCTGGAAGACATGCGTACGGGTCCTGTCCATGTTTCCGGGAACCAGCCATTTTTCATGCTCCTGAATGAATGACGGGTCCCATTGGGGATACAGATATTCAGGAGTGTTTGAATCGAGAATAAGTTCGGGTACACGGGTAACTGTAGCCTCGCCCACGCGATATACGTGATTCATGTCCATAATGCTTCTACCTTTTTGCCCGTCTTTTCTTGTCCGGGCCGCTTCAGTGCAAGTAAAAGACCGTAAGTGCTATAGTATTAAAAAATGAGCAGTTTGCGAAATCGTATATACTATTATAAATGATACTATTGCTTATGCAAAGATCTTCTCCTGTAGGAAAATGTCCGATCCAGATTTCGCTCTCCGTTATTGGCGGAAAGTGGAAGCCAGTAATCCTCTGGTTCCTCAAAGACGGACCGGTCAGGTTCTCCGGGATCCAGAAGAAAATACCGGAGATCACCCAGATGATGCTGACAAAACAGCTCCGCGAGCTGGTTGCCGACGGAATGATCGAACGGACTGTTTATCCCGAGGTCCCGCCAAGAGTCGATTATAGTATTACTGATGACGGTCGCTCGGTCTTTCCCATTCTTATGGCGTTAAACGAATGGGGAAATGAATACCAGAAGAGGAAATACGGAAGCTGGAACCAGAAGTGTGCTGACACTTTTCGTGATGACATTAAAGAATAAGATGAGGTTATGTCAAGTTGTCGAGGGTTATGATCAGGTCTATATCGAAGATACCTTCTCATCTCCGAATACTTGATAGAACTATTTTGAGTGCTCTGATAAAAGGCCGAAAACTTCGTACCAGAAATACTTATTATAAAAGAGACTAAATACTGAAAATCTCTGCATAGAATGATAACCATAGAATGATAACATATGATAGAAGACAACGTAAAAGAACTTTTAAAAACGCTCCCATCTGATGTAACACTTGTCGCCGCAGTAAAATACGCATCAAAAACACAAATAGAAGAAGCCATAAAAGCAGGTGTTACAGACATCGGCTTCAATCATTATCAACAGATGAAAGATTTGGCCCCATATCTTCCACCTGAGGTAAAAACCCACTTCATCGGCACACTCCAATTAAACAAGACAAAAAAAGTAGTAAACCTGAATCCCTACTTGATAGAAAGTGTTGATTCATACGAACTTGCAGAAAAGATAAACAATGCGGCAAAAGAAAAAAAAAGAATTCAGAAAATCCTCATACAAGTGAAGACAGATGGAAAAAAGCACACCGGAATAGAGCCCTGTGACCTCTTAAAGCTTCTAGACCAAATATCAACCCTCGAATACTTAAGTTTTGAAGGCCTGATGACAATCCCGCCAAAAAACGAAGATCCCGAAGGTTCAAGAAAATATTTTAAAGAATTAAAAGAATTAAAAGACAAAGCAGAGAAGCACTTAAAAAAACATCTTCAGTTTCTCTCAATGGGAATGACAGACGATTATCAAATAGCACTGGAAGAAGGTGCAAGTATCGTTCGCGTCGGTAGAAAAATTTTCGATGTATTATGATGACGTAGAGTCATTCTCATTTTCTAAAGTTTTGATAGTAAAATAGTCCTTTCTATTCTCGATGATAAAAAAATGGATTTTAGGCGTAGGGGTCCCGCAGCGCCTTATTGACTCTGAAAGAGCTATCAAACTTCTTTCGAAAATATATCCGAAAACTTCTCTCCACGCCCGCATGCTCATAAAGTGAGCAGATATCGGGCGGCCGCCATCAAAAAAATAAAAACTTTGTAG
>DAQQ01000117.1:0-8448 GCA_002508465.1 Methanosarcina sp. UBA7
ATTCTTTCAAGCTTATTCTTTCAGAAATCTCCCGATCAGCAGTTTCTAATTTTCAGACTTTTTTCAGCTTTTTTTACTTCCAACTATTTCCTTTTTCCAACTATTTTCTTATTTTAATGCTTTACAATGTAAAGCCTGATGATGTACAGACTTGCAATCAAGACAAGGAAGTTGTAAATAGCCCTGAAAATTGGAATATATTGATGCTCAAACCATATTTCAATTATCCTCTCTATGGAGAAATAGAGCTGGAAAGTAGCTACAAAAAGAAGTAGCATTGAAATAAGGAAGATTCCTTTTTTGAAGTTCTCCCTCATGTCCGACACTTTTTCCTCTTTTGGCTCTGGTCTCATGTCTAAGGTTTCACTCATGCAAACCGCCTCCTCAGAATTACTACTAAACAGATCAAAATTGCAGATAAAGATAGACTGAACCCTGGTGCAGCTTCTTTTTCACTTGCATATTCCTCTTCAGGAACTTCTTCGGTTTCTAACACATTTTCAAACTCGCTTGTTTGAATTTCCCGAGCTTTAGTAGTATTTCTATCTTTAACCTCAACTACGGGGTTGAGCTGAATATAGCCTTCTCCACGCTCGACGATAGTATCATTGTTCCAGATCAGGACTTCTACAACGTAATTGTACTGGTCAGGTATTGTCAGGTTAACAGTATGGATAGCTGTGGCTTCAGGTTTGATTTCTCCTGTGTGCGTCCAGACTTTATCCGCAAGGAGTCCGGCATCCATTTCACGGGCCTTAACAAGCATGCGAAAATCTTTGCTGGTTTCCCTGCCTTCATTTGTCAGATAGATATCACTTTCAACAAGGACTTTTCCGCCTTCCACTTTTTTCACTCTGAAGTCCATCTCGGGGATTCCAAGCCCTGTTTCCTGTACATCGGCAGGCAAGGAATCCAGGTTGTAAACTTTGATTTCTCCATTACTTTTCTGCACATTTTCCTCAAAAAGGACACTCTGGAGATCGTATCCTCCAGCTTTCGGAAGGGTCAGGACCTGACTCACTGATTTCGTATCTCCTTTCTTTAGCGCTCCGAGTTCTATCTTCTTCTGTGTTTTAAGCAACCCACTTTCACGGCTATAGGCTTTAAGGAGAAGCGAGGTATTCTTTGCACTATCCCCCTGAACTTTCTCGATATACGTTGTGATATTCAGGTCTATGAAAGCTGCTCCTGTACGGTCTGCTGAGATATCCATATCCTTAACATTATAGTAACTCTCCTCTTCAAAACTCTTGACACAGCCGCTTCCAAAGGTGAAAACAATAATAAAGGATATTAAGAATAAACTTTTCAAAAATAAGACTTGAGATGACTTAGCTCTCAATTTTTTCAAGATCTGCCCTCCTCTTTGATAATTATATTCCAAAGTATATACTTTTTGCCTTCATGGACATTTTTTCTTTTCTTTGGAAAACAATTGAATGAAAATTATTAATATGAACACATCAATATTCAGATAGAGGACAAAATAAGGTGGTCAGAACATAGAACGCAAGTTTAAAGGACTTTAATTGTGATCTGTGCCTCTGAAGTACTGAAAAAAACCGTAAACTGTAAAAAAGATGAAAGTTATGAATACTGGAATACAGATTGATAAAATGAGGGGTAATGATGGGAACTATTGAAATTGAATCTAGACCGCAAAGACAGATACTGATCGCTACCGATGGCTCAGAAACAGCAAACGAAGCTGCAGACTTTGGGATCGAAATGATTGGGTGTAGTGGGGCAAAAATATTTGCTGTTTATGTCATCGATACGACACCTTACCGTTCAGTTCCGCTGGATCAAATCTGGTCAGACAAAGTGCTTGAAGAATTCGAGAAAGAAGGACGTGAAGCAACCTCTTATATAGAAAAAATTGGAGAAGCTGCAGGAGTGGAAGTGGAATCGAGGGTGCTTAAAGGCCATCCGGCTGAGAAGATTGTGACTTTTGCAGAAGATAATAATATCGATATGATCATAATGGGTTCACTTGGAAAAGGCGGATATGAGCGTATACTACTTGGAAGCGTATCTGAAAAAGTTATAAGGCATGCAAAAATTCCGGTCCTGGTTGTTCGAGAACGGCATAAAAGTGAGAAAAAATTGATACAGGAATAACCAGTTCTAAGTAGCTAAGTTGAACAATTTGATCCTTTTTAGAAACAACTTTAGGACTTACGCAGTTGAACCGAGAAATCAATATCACTAGACCATTAACTGTCTAGAATATAGTTTTAATCTCCGTTCTTTGACGTAATTGATTTTGTTTCTCAAATGCGTAAGTCCTAAATTTTTTAGAGCTAACCGCTAAGTTAAAGAATAAGTTTAAAGCGGCGTAGATGGGGAGGAAAAGGGTATAGAGAAATCTTTACAGAAAATCCTGATTGCTACTGACGGTTCGGAGAATGATGCGTGGGCAATAAGTACCATTGATGTGATTTTGGTGGGCTCGCTCGGGAAAAACAATGCCGAACGCTTTCTTCATGGAAACGTATCTGAAAAAAAAATCGTTGAAGAAGTTGTCAGAAACGCACAGGTTCCGGTACTTATCGTAGACGAAAAGAGCTTGCGAGAAGGATGAAATTCCGGAATAGTTTAATGAGACAATTCCGTAACTCAAATTTTTTTGAAGTTTATCATTGGAACTTATCTTTTGAATAATCAAGTTTCCGATCACGAAAGCAATTATAGAAGCATAAATTAGTAAAAATAAGACGGGGTTCGTTGTTGACATATTAATAATAGCAAATCTAATAACAGATCTATGACAGATCTATGACAGATCTTAACAAACCTAATGGTAAATCTAATAACAAATCTAATAGTAATCTAATAGATCTGTAATTTAATGGGAGTAAGTATAGAGGGAGAATAACTATGGAGGGGAGTAAGTATAGAGGAGAGCAGTGAACCTAAACCCAAACTACAAAGACGAATTCTGATTGCTACTGACGGCTCAAAAGCTGCTGAAAACGTAGTGGATTTCGGGATGGAAATTGCTGGGTACAGTGGGGCAAAAGTCTATGCCTTATATGTCATAGATATAAGCTTTCTTGACTCCGTTCTGATGGATGAATCGTGGGTAAAAAATGTTTATGAACAATTTGAAAGAGTTGGCCGTGACGCAATTTGCTGCATAGAAGAAAAAGCAAAAGCTACCGGAGTAGAAGCTGTACCCATACTACTTAAAGGAAATACGGCTGAAAAAATCCTTGATTTTGCAGAGAATCAGAAAGTTGACATGATTGTCATAGGCTCTACTGGAAAAAGCGGGATTAAACGTTTCATGCTTGGAAGCGTATCCGAAAAAGTTGTGAGAAACTCAAAAATCCCGGTACTTATCGTACATCAGAGAGTTAAACCTAAAAGTTTTGTCCGTTGTGGTCAAGAAGATAAAGAAATCTCAACCAGTATCGCATCTAACGAGACGAAGTGAAAAGTCGGAAATCTAAATCAAGAAACTGTGCCAGACAACTTTTTCAAACGAATTTTCGAAAAAATTGGTCAAAAAGGAATATATGTTGACCAAAAATGAATATATGTATACATACTGATTTCAAAAGAAGAATTGAAGAACGAATTTTCAGGTTATATTCAGGAATGGGAGGGGAAATCAATGCTAAGTGAAAAGATGGAAGAAGCACTGAATGAACAAATCAATAAAGAAATGTACTCGTCTTATCTGTACCTTGCGATGTCAGCGTATAGTTCATCAGTTGGGCTTCCGGGTTTTGCCCACTGGTTTAGAGTCCAGGTTGACGAAGAAAATATTCATGCAATGAAGCTCTTTGATTACGTAAACAGCCAGGGTGGAAAGGTTAAACTTAAGGAGATCAGAGAGCCACCCATGGAATTTGGGACAGCCATGGAAATGTTCCAGCAGACCTTGAAGCATGAACAGTTCATCACCCGCTCAATTAATGAGCTAGTAGAGCTTGCCCATGCTGAAAAAGATGAAGCTACAGCTTCTTTCCTTCAGTGGTATGTTGAAGAGCAGGTCGAAGAGGAAGAGAACGACAACGAAATTATTGCCAAATTGAAAGGTATCGATAAAAATGAATATGTAGTTTATTCAGTTGACGAAGAGCTGGCAAAAAGAATTTCTCTCAGATAATCAGTTTAAACTTAAACAATTAGTTTTAAATCTTGATTCGATTCAAAAATTAATTTTATCCGGGAAGCTGTCTCTTTTAACTCTCTTCTTTTTGCCCACTTCAAAAATTATTTTCTGACCATTGGAGTCCCACACTTTTCACACTTGACCTCTATGCAGGGCACGCCCGGCTTATGGGGCGCTTCATATCCACATTCAGGGCATATGCACATTCCGTCAGGGCCTCCAGAACTTCTTCCCCTGCACCTTCCTTTGCCTTTTCCACCTCTGCCTATTCCAGGCCCTTTACCTTCGGGACCATTACCGTCTCCTCCTGGCATCCTATAATTTCCTCCTTCGATTCTTACTGATTTTCCATAAACAAGTGCTTCGGTTATCTTTACAAGTGCTCTTTTAAGTGTTCTCTGGAAAGTAGACTGGTGAATATCCATGCAAGTTGCAGCCTCAGTTTGAGATAAACTTTCCAGGAAACTTAATCTCATGGTTTCAAGTTCATCAACTGTCAGGACTATTTCTTCCAGATTATCTTTTTCTAAACGATTTTTTTCTAAATGATTTTTTTCTAAATGATCTTTTTCTAAATGATCTCTTTCTAGATGGTCCTCTTCTAAACCTTCAGGTTTGAAGTACCTCATTTGATGCTCGAAATTCACTAATTTTCGTTTCCTTGGGCGCACCATTATGCATAATAATGCGTAATTTTAGATATAGCTTATCCCTTGTACAATATCTAAAAATAAAAATTTAGAAATTAAGTAAAAGACTATGCAGTCAGGTATTAATATATGAAGCCTGAAAAGCACAATAAAATGTCAAACAACCTGGAATTCGATATTGTGAAAAACAGTTTTGAATGGCTCTCTGCCCAGCGAATTCAGTCCGTAAAGGAACTTTCAAGTACCTTATCCGCACATGCTCTCTGGGAACTTCCAAACCCTTACATAACCCGCCTTATTCTTGAACAGGATAACAATGGTTCCTGGAACTCTTCAATCAGAGACACCGCAAGGGCCAGCTCAGCCCTTTCAACAGAAGGAATAGTATTCACGGCTTCAGCAAGATGGCTGCTCGCCAGAAAAAAGGAAAATTTCTGGAACAGAGATGTTTACGACACAGCCTATGCCCTTGCAGCGCTTGCAGACATGGGAACTCAGAACAAAGAAGGATGCAACTGGCTATCCGAAAACTATTGCCCTACCTGGGAACAGATTGGCACTACATCCCTTATAATTACAGCTCTCAAAAAACAGGATAATCTGGCAAAGACCAGAACCTTTGAAACTTTTATCCAGGAAAAAGCCAGATGGATTCTTTCAAAAAAAAGGCTAGACGGCGGCTGGATACACATTTCCACAAGCAATCTTGCAATTCAGGCCTTGCTTCTTGCAGGTTTTAAAGATGAGGTTGAAGATTCAGTCAATTGGCTCCTTGAAAATGTCCATGAAAATGGAGCATGGGGAAATAAGGACGATGACATAAACGCTACTGCTCTGACTCTAAGTACATTGGGGCTTTATAAAAAGAGTTGAAAAAACTTAAAAAGACTCGAATAGAATTGAAGAGACTTGAAAAAACTCAAAGAGACTTGAAAAATTCAGAAAGACTTGAAATGAATTGAAATGAGTTGAAATGAGTTGAAGTGGCTTGAAACGACTTGAAAGGATAAAAAATTTGTCTTCGTTATTTTGCTTCCTTATTTTATTTTTCGGGGTGTTCTTTTAATTATTTTTAATCTGATAATGCTCTTTTACAAACACTGTTTTTGGCATTTAGATAGGACTTACTTGCTATTTCCATACTTCCTTCCATTTCAGTAATACTCATATCAAAAGTTCGGGCATAATTCAAGACATTTTTATCGAATTCATTTTCTAGAGAAATTCCATTATTGATCTTGACAACTTTTTTATAATGCTTTTTCAAAAAACTTTCATTAAAATCAGAAGTGTTGTTAGATTCCTTTCTCATTTGTTTCCAACTGGAAGCCCACATAGGAGTCAGATATATCATACCAGTACCGTTACCACCCTGCATAACTTCAGCATAATTATCGTTGCCCCCAAGAGCTACGCTAATACAATCATCCACAATCTCTCCTTTTTCATCTTTGAGAAAATAAAGAGAGCAAGGGAGATCTTTAAATTCCTCTTCCGTGTTCCTAAGAGAGTGACCACAATTTCCATAGAAAATAAGAATGCCATCTGAAAAAGCTGCCATTTTTTTAATATGTTGGTAGATTTCAGATCTTAAGAGTTCACAATCTGCATGTAGCCCAAGTTTCAGAGTGTTTACAACGACAATAGGCTTTTCTTTGTTCTTTTCTTTAGTCTTTCCTCTGATATTATAAGATATTCTCCCAAAAAACGGGAATTTCAATAAAAGTTTCAAAGGGTTTAAAGATACTGAGTTATATACTGAGTTATATACTGAGTTAGATATTGAATTATATACTGAGTTATTTGCCTCTTTTAAAAAAATAGGTACCTTTTCCAAAGGAAAAAGTCTGAGCTGGCAATTTCTGGATTTAAGCTTTCGAACAAACCTGAAACTTTGCCTGTTTTCAACTATAATCAATTGACCCAAGTCATGGTCTTCTGAGAGGACATATGCCAGTTCGTCTTCAAGCATTTCACAGGCAATTATGCTAAGTACAGGCATCCGCTCACCATTCATTTACAAATACAAAATTATTTCAATATCTTGTTTTTACCTAAATCTCCGTTTTGAGTTCGTTATAGCAATCTTTAAAAATTTCCTGATTACCATCATCGAATTCCAAAATTTCGAAATCAAACAAATCTGCAAACTCCCGAATAGAAGCGTCAAAATTTTCGGTATATTTGAGGCCAGTATTAATCTTGGCAACTCTTTTGTAACCAATCATTTCATGGGTTTTTTTCATTAATTTCAATGCTTTGGCAGGGTCTTTATTTAACTTATTCAGATCGAGTATTTCCTTCCAGCCCTTGCTGTACATAGGAGTAAAGAGGTATGTTCCAGCATCACTAACACTTTTTAGTATCTTTAGATAGTTATTAACTCCTCCTACAGTAGCTCCTATGCAGTCATCTACAATCCTGTGATCTTTATCTTTAAGAATACGGACAGGACATGAGATTGAACTAAGTCCAAAATCTTTTTCAAAATCTTTTTCAACATCTCCCAGTACATTCCCACATAAGCCGTAAAAGAGCAAAATACCTGACGAAAACGGAGCAAGGGTCTTTATAGTCTTATATACCTTAATTTTCAACTCTTTAGGACTTCTATGAAGACCCAGTTCCATTAGATTAATCAGAACCGTATATTTATTACACTCACTTTTAATTTCAGGAAGTAAGGAAATATCTTCCAGAGAGAGTACTTTGTACTGAAGGTTTACTTTATCCAGTTTTTCTACGAATTCCCGGATATTTTCATTATCAACTATAATGATCTCATCAATGGAAGAGTCATTTTCTAGAATCCAGATAATTTCATCCTGCATAATCTTGCATGAAATAATACTCATGGTGGGCATTGAGATACTCTCCTCAGAAGTCTTGCCAGAAAATTTAATTTTTAGAGAAATAAACTGATTTATATTAGAAGAATATACTTACTTACATATAAGTAAGTTGTGGTTATGAAAAAAAATCAGTCCTTCCACCCAAGGTCGGATTTAAGTAGAGAAATGGATCTCACTAGTGTTTTTCTCCCTTTAATGCTGGATAATTGTCTGGCACCCATTAAGGCTTCGACTACCAATTCTGCACGTGCCTCCACAGGATCGGAAAAACTAAACTCCCCCTGTTCGAGACCGGTTTTAAGAACTCTGGAAATCCAGGTCAAGATATCATCCAGTAACAGCAAATTTTGCTTTTTAACTTTCTCAGGAAGTTCTTCAAAATCGAGAATTACCGAGCCCGGAGGACAGATACTTTTGCCTTCATCAAACTCCTTCAGTGCATAATCAAAGTAGTACTGAAGCTGATCACGGGCCGAACCTCCGGATTCCACTATTTGAGCAATACTTGCAGCTAAACTCTTTCTGCTGTCTTCGAGCAAGGCTGCAACCAGATCTTCTTTTTTGGGATAGTAGTTATGAATTGCTGCATTCTTTATTCCCAATTTTTGGGAAATATCTTTGTAACTAAATCCATTATAGCCTCTACATTGCAAAAAATTCCTTGCGTAATAGAGTATTTGTTGATTAGTCTGATTTATGTCCTTCATAACAACACTTGTATTCTTTAATGAGTTAATTGAATAGTGCTCATTCATATAAACTTAGTTCTTCGTTTTATTATATGAGAAACATCTTACATTTCATATTATCTTACATCTCATAT
>DAQQ01000259.1:0-6866 GCA_002508465.1 Methanosarcina sp. UBA7
GCCTTTACACGGCGGGGATCCTGAGTTCGAATCTCAGCGGGCCCATCCACTTTCTTTTCTTTATTTTCTGATTCTAAGTGTTTATTGAGCTTTTTTAATGGTCTAAGCTTTTTCCATCCTCTAATTTTCAATCTCTATTGATATGTGTAGACACAGTACACTAAAGTATCTAATACTTTTAGTCGGAAAATTGACATACCATAAAGTTTGTGTTAAATACCTTATCAAACTTTATGATATGTCAATTGTCATAAAAACAGAAGGGCATTTTAAACAGTTGCTACGCGGTAGACTATAATAGAATACTGTGTAATATATAGAAAAAAAGGATAAGACTTCGTTCCAAAGGAATAAGTATAATATTTAACTTTCTTCAACAGTTGTGAATACTATGAGTACAATGTCAAGTTCTGCTGTTACGGTATCTGGAATACCTGTTGTATATGTTTTGATTGCCATCATTGCCATAATCTGCATTTTTTATATCTTCTATAAGAAAAGTAAGTAATAAGACGAAAGGATCAAAGCCGATAAAATCCAAAAAGTGGAAAACACCAGTTAGATGTCCAATATCGTGATAAAACGCATTGACTTCTATTAATTATTTAAATCAATCGCTTCTCTGGGTCATTTTTCCCTTTATGGAATATACAGTTACATACAGTTACTACATAGCATTTTGTTATCATAATTTTCAGTTACGTTTTTAAAATAAGATCTCTTATCACCCTCTTCAGGTTAATTAAAAACTTTCTTGCTGGTTTCTGGCTAAAACAAGTACCCTTTTGGGCAGGTGGAACAACAAGTTTTCCTTCCTTTGATGCTGGAATAAGGATATCATACACTCATTCCATTCAGTTCTATACATGAGAGGCTTATTACTACTTTGACCTCATAACCATAAAGGTACTTCGACAATCGTCTCTCCAATCTACTTGATCCTATAAATGCCATGAGCGAATACGCCCATAATTACAAAAACGAGAAAGCTATAAACCAGCAGAATATTTCTTTCCATTACTTTATCCCGCTTGATGTCTTTATAATGAAATTAATTTCTATATGTCTTATACTTTCAGGATAACTATCCGTTAGCTAAATTATTCATTAGTTCTAAGTTTTTTAAAGAGTATTGGCGTACTTATTTACGCAACTTCTCACTTTTGTTTTTTATGGGTTGAGTGCCTAGCATATATTCTTTTTGACTCTCACTTTATTTGAAATAACTAATCAAGAGCTGTTGCCGACTTTTTTTACAATTTTCCTTTTTCTCTAGCCATAAAAGGGAACTCGTCAGTTTAAAACTTTTTTCTTTATAACTTGGCATTATATATAGTACTGAAATTGTTATATAGAAAGGGGAACGATAAAGATTTAGAATCTTTGTTACCTACAAAAAGATATGCTTTAATATTTTTAAAGCGTACTACTTACAAAGATTATTTTATATCTATCGTGGGGGAGGAGTCAGTATTAAGAGAAGGAGCAGAACTGATATTGCAGTAGATATTTTAAGAGTAGCAATGAACGGAGCAAAGAAAACTCATATTGTATACGAAGTTAATTTAAACTTTAATATTGCCCAGAAATACCTTGAAATGTTAAAAGAAAAAGAGCTCATCAGACACGAAAATGGACTTTTTATCACTACTGACAAAGGAAAAGTCTTTCAGGAAATGGCTAAGGAACTCAAGCTCTAAGCGATTTTATCTTTTTTTCACCTTTTATTAAATTTTCCCATTCTTTTCTATTTTCGATTTTCCAGTCTACTATCCTAAAATTATACATGAAATATACTTGAAATCGACTTTTTCTGTATCCATCCTTAAATTGCTCTTGTATAGAACTCAGTCCAAAGATCAGTGGATGATATAGAGCCCGAAGAGTCGTTCAGTACTAATATTACGAATTTATAATGCCAGATTGTATATATAAAATCAGGTTGGAAACATATATACTATGAAGATGAAGGTATTTTTTGAACTTTATACTAAAAATTGCGTAGTTGCGGAGTATTCAAGCATCTGTTGACATATTAACAGTTATTTTTAAAGAATCTGATGTTGAAAGTGAGGAGATATTCAAGAAAAATCTAATTTATATAAACTTAAAAAACTTTCTGAGAATACAAAGAAGGCAAGTGAATGAGGTTTATAAGCCTGACTGCTATGGTTTCGTTTTTCAAGAGTTTCCGCACACTTTTACTGAGATGGGGGTATTGTTTTGACGGATACGGAAAAGACAACGATAAAATTGAAAGTTGCAGAATCCGATCAACGGGATGTTGGAAAAGGTATTGTCCGAATAGGTGAAAATTTCAGGGAAAAACTGGACCTCAATCCCTTTGACGTTGTGGAAATAAGAGGGGGAAAATCGACTTCAGCCCTTATAGGACGCCCATACCCAAGTGATTCGGGACTTGAGATTATACGTATGGATGGACTTATCCGCACTAATGCAAAAACCAGTATCGGAGAACATGTAAATATTCGCAAAGCTGAGTGGAAAGAAGCAAAAAGTGTAACTCTTGCACCTGTAGCTAAGGGCATGCAGATCTATGCACCAAGTGAAACCCTTAAAGCCATATTCATGAACCGTACGGTTTCAAAAGGTGATTTTATTTCCACCACAAGTTTAAGGAAATTGAAGGAAACGGAGACTTTTGGCAAAGGAGTTATGTTCGAAGATTTCTTCCAGGACTTTTTCGGTGAGGGCTTCGTGCCATCTTTCGGGCTTGGAGAAATAAAATTGCAGGTAGTTTCTACTTCTCCATCTGGGATAGTAAAGATTACAGACTTAACTCAGGTTGAGCTTTTGCCTGAAGCAATCGAAGTAATTCCTGAACATAATATTTCTACCGTCATGTACGAAGATCTGGGTGGGCTGAAAGAAGCCATCGGGAAAGTCAGGGAAATGATAGAGTTGCCTTTGAAGCATCCTGAGCTTTTTGATAGGCTAGGAATCGATGCTCCAAAAGGGGTATTGCTCCACGGTCTGCCCGGGACGGGAAAAACAATGCTTGCAAAAGCAGTTGCCAATGAATCCGATGCCTACTTTATTTCCATCAATGGCCCTGAGATTATGTCAAAATATTACGGCGAATCCGAAAGGGCGATAAGGGAGATTTTCGAGAACGCAGAAAAGAATGCTCCTGCAATTATCTTCCTGGATGAGATTGACTCCATCGCCCCTAAAAGGGCTGAGGTAACCGGAGAGGTCGAAAGAAGAGTAGTTGCTCAACTTCTCTCCCTTATGGACGGCCTTAAAGTTCGCAAGAATGTAATCGTTATAGGGTCAACTAACCGTCCTGAAGCCCTGGATGTAGCGCTCCGCCGCCCTGGCAGGTTTGACCGAGAAATTGAACTTAGAGTCCCTGACACTGATGGAAGGTTAGAAATTTTCCAGATCCATACCAGGGGAATGCCTCTTGCCGAAGACGTAAATCTCATGGATTTTGCTCAAATAGCGTATGGGTTCGTAGGAGCTGATATTGCTGCTCTGTGCAGGGAGGCAGCTATGAGTGCACTACGGTGGGTTCTGCCTAAAATCGATCTCAATAAACCTGAAATTCCGGTTGAAATTCTGGATTCTCTTCAGGTAACAAGAGAAGATTTTGAAAATGCTCTCAAAGATGTCCAGCCTTCAGCAATAAGGGAAATCCTGATTGAAGTGCCAGCTGTCAGCTGGGACGACATCGGTGGCCTGGAAGAATTAAAAAAGCTTCTTAAAGAGGTAGTAGAATGGCCTCTTAAGAGTCCGGAATCTTACAGGGATATTGGGGTTGAGGCTCCTAAAGGAGTCCTTCTATACGGCCCTCCGGGTACGGGAAAGACTCTGCTTGCAAAAGCAATAGCTCACGAATCCGATGCTAATTTTATTGCAGCCAAGGGAAGTGATCTGCTTTCCAAATGGTACGGAGAATCCGAAAAAAAGATTTCTGAGGTCTTTACACGGGCAAGGCAGGTAGCTCCTTCAATTATTTTTCTTGACGAACTTGATTCGCTTGCGCCCGTTCGTGGAGCCTATGCAGGTGAGCCACAGGTTACGGCAAGAATCCTTAATCAGCTTCTCTCCGAAATGGACGGGCTAGAAGAGCTTAGGGCTGTAGTAGTAATTGGCGCAACAAATCGTCCTGACATCATTGACCCTGCACTTATTCGACCAGGGCGCTTTGATGAACTGATCCTTGTTCCGGTTCCTGATGAGGGAGCTCGCATGGAGATCTTTAAGGTCCACACTGAAAAAATGACACTTTCTGAGGATGTTGATCTCGAAAAGCTTGTTTCCATGACCAATCAATATACAGGTGCAGATATTGCAGCCGTGTGTAAAAAGGCAGGAAGGCTTGCTTTACGTGAAGACCTTCACGCAAAAAGTGTAAAACAGAAACACTTCCTTAAAGCAGTAACAGAAACCGGCCCTTCAGTGACATCGGACACAATGAAATATTACGAAGCTATAAAAGGTGAACTCCGAACAAGGAAATCTAAGGAGATTGAGAATCTCTCTTACATTTGAGTAAAAACACTAAGAATAGAGTTTTACCTTATTTTCATTTTTCCTGTTCTTTTACCAATTCTGGTTTTGTTTTTATTTGCCGACTTCTGACTTTCCGTTTATTTACCAACTTCTGATTTTCCGTTCTTTTACTAACTTCTGACTTTCCATCAATTTACAAATTATTTGCCCTGTATCTCTATTAACTCTTATTTTCCTGTTGATTTGTAGAATCACTATTTTACTAACTTTTACTAACTTCTTTTTTCCGACATACGAATAATTTTTTAGTCAATGTGTCTGTGTTAACTGATCTTTAAAATCAAGTATTTTTTAATTTCTACTTTTTACCCGTTATGCAACGGGCTTTTTTGAGAATAATTCTCTCAGTTTAATATTGTCTATATTTAAACTTCACAAATTATGTTAACCAATGATATTATATATAATAATTACTATCAGTAATATACATGCAGCTTCCAACACCCGAAGATCTTAAAAAAAGAAGAAATGAACTCGGGCTTACCCAGAGCGATCTGGCTAAAAGGGCAGGAGTAAGTCAGCCCCTTATAGCTCGTATAGAATCGGGAGATGTAGATCCCAGGCTTTCAACTGTCAGGAAAATCCTTGACGCTTTTGAGGAAGTTGAGAAGGAACAGCAGATTATTATAATAGATCTGATGCATTCCCCTGTAATTCATGTTTCTCCAGGCGATTCTGTGGAAGAAGTAGTAAACTTGATGCAGAAGCATGGTTTCTCACAGGTTCCTGTACTTGATAAGGGCATTCCGGTTGGAAGCGTTTCCGAAGACATGATAGTGAAATTGATGGCCGAAAATAAGAAAAAATCAATTTCCCAGTTGAAAGTTTCTGAGATAATGGGAGAGGCTTTCCCAACAGTGTCTCCAGGCATTTCTATCTCAGTCGTGTCGCATATGCTGGAAGGAAATCCTGCCGTACTGGTAGTAGAAAAAGGAGCAGTTATCGGCGTCGTGACAAAACATGATGTAATGACGCTTCTACAGGGCCAATAACCGAAATCCATTCTCTTTGTTGAACGGTATATCGAATAGAGCATGAAAAGCACATCAATTATATACTAGAATTCAATTAAACCTGATCTCTAAATCGGACTAATGTTTAACCATGCAACGTAAATTAACTAATAAGTCCTATGGCAAACTCCCTGAATAAGGTACCGCCGGGCTTTCGAACATGCCGTATCACAATGATATTACTCTGAATTATTTCAGATGTGCAGTACTTTCATACTGCAGAATTAGTGCAAAACACTAAACAGAAGCACAAAAATCTAAATAAATAAAAATGGAAGTACTAAAGTCACTTTACAGATAGAATATAAAAATAAATTAAATTTAAAATAAATTAATTAAATCAAAAAATAAAATTGAATTATATGTCAAACTTTAAAAATGTGGAGTATAAGACATATGGATCTGGAAGATACCCTTCTCATGATGCCTGGTCCTGTAACTGTTACACCCAGAGTCCTTAGAGCCATGTCAAAACCGATGATCAACCACCGAAGTGTGGAATTTGCCGGAATCTATACCGATTGCAGGGAAATTCTTTCCAGCGTTTTCCATACAAAGAATGATCTTTTCGTGCTAAGTGGTTCGGGAACTGCAGGAATGGAAGCTGCAACCAGGGTCCTTGATAGAGCCTGAAAAAGATAAAGTTATAGATTTAGATACAGGTAGAACAATATCTATCGGATCTTTTCATGAAAGCCCTGAAAAGATTTTAACCGAAATTCTGATTTACATGCCCACAATAGGAATTGCAGATACCACATTCGCACGTTATGATATGGGGCGTGCGGCAATTGATGAGATACAAAAAAACGTATCTGTAAAAATCAAAAGAGTTACCGTGCCAGGGATAAAGGACCTTCCTGTCGCAGCCAAAAAACTTATTGAAGAAGAAGGGTGCGATATCGTTATGGCTCTTGGCATGCCTGGAGCTAAGGAACAGGACAAAATCTGTGCTCATGAAGCTTCTCAGGGCATTATTATGGCACAGCTCATGACCAATACTCATATTATCGAAGTCTTTGTCCATGAAAATGAAGGAAAGGATGAGAAAGAACTTGCTTTCCTTATGGACAGAAGGACCCGGGAGCATGCTTTAAACGTAATAAAGTTGCTCTTCAAGCCTGAAAAGCTAATTCGAGAAGCCGGTACCGGTCAAAGGCAAGGCTTTGAGGATGCAGGCTCATTAAGATCGTGAATTAATTTATGTAAAAAACAAGACTGGAGACCTTATCAGATGACTATCAGCCTAGGATTTGTTGTAGCTGAATTTAACAGGGATCTGACCTATCAGATGGAACTGCTTGGAAGAGAACA
>DAQQ01000013.1:0-352 GCA_002508465.1 Methanosarcina sp. UBA7
CACTACAGTTATAGGATTCACTAATACTATAGGTTTATACTACATATTTTTACGGCAGTTTCTCATAGCCAAACACAGAAAAACTTTGAAAAAAGCAGTTGTTTAAGAAATCTTTCTCAATAGTCGAAGTAGTGAGTTTTGACCGAAAAGCTGCAGAGGAAGAGAGTACTATAATGGGTAGGCTGTTGAGCTCTTTGAAATTTTTCGAGCTACATGTCTTGGTTTACTAACCTGTGTTTTCTCGGTTTACAAGTAATTTTTTAAACCAGTATAAAGATATACATATTATTTATTAAGTTGGCGCATATTCTCTAATAATGTGAAAAACCTCGATTATTAACTTCGATTATTA
>DAQQ01000013.1:394-10722 GCA_002508465.1 Methanosarcina sp. UBA7
AACTTCGATTATCAACTTCGATTTATCAACTTCAATATTTTTAAGATCGGCATCTAAGGAGTACTAACAGTTTTCCAGTCTACTACCGACGCTTTTCCAGAGTTGAGAGTCTCATGAATAAGCAAAAAGCCATACTGATATTGTTACTGCTCCCGCTCATTCTATTTATGCTGTTTCTCTATGGCCCTTTCTTATTAATGGAGTTACTTGACAGTTCCTGGTACTACTCCGAAGAAGTTGATATTGGGTCTTTTGATTACAATTCCGTACTTACGAAAGCAGAGAAAGCCGGTTATGAGGTAGAAGGTTCATGGCCCTGGCCAGGAAACTTTTCGGGCTTTGAGCCAGGAGATGTTCCTGAGGTCCGGGAAAGCTTCGGCAGTGCTGCTCTTGTGCAGAATATAAGGCTTAACTATAAAGATGACTCCGAGCTGATTGTCTTTGTATGCGAAAACGGAACTGAAGCAGGGATCGGAACCTTTATTGCCGTCTCGAATTTTAGCCATTCCGACCCCGAATCCCCCTTACAGCTATCGGAATTTCCTAATGACTCCTGGATGCTTGAAAAATTAGGGCTTCTCTTCGGCTCGGATGAAAAAGCTCCGGAAAAGTATCTTGAGGCTCTGAAAAAAGCTGCACAAAACCAGACATGGGACGCCGAAATACAGGTAAACGAGTCCCCGAATTTTCCGGCTGTATATGCCTATCTTACGGAAAGCAGTGATGATTCCAGTTACGACAATTATGCTTTGGGTTTTTATGGATACCCCAAAATAGGCTCGGATACGAAAGAAGTTTTTTTAAAGGACGGGAAACAGGTTGGTTCAGTAAAATATTTTGCCCCAGAGGCAAAAGTAGTAACTTATGATAAGGGGAACAGGTACATAGTTGAACTCGATTCCTTAGGAAAGGTCAGGCTCGAAATCATAATGCATGTCGGAAGCGTTGGAGAATCGATACCTGAAAAGGAATACCGCGTATTTTTCAGGGAGATGTTTGAAGAAATGGGACTTTCTCCTGAAGTAGTTGACGGCTTTGAATTTTTTCATACTTCTTTAATGATGTGAACTAATGAAATTTAAACAATTTCTTTATATCCTACTAACTGGATTTTGCAAATAATTTGAAAAAACATAAAAATGGGATGGGAAACAGGAGCTCTGAAAGAGATAACTAAACATATATAACATGTCCTATTAACTTATTATAGAAATAAATTAAGTATCTCCACAAAAACTTCAGGCTAATGACAGTATGATACGTAAAAAACTTCATCGCTATGCCATGTTGAAAAGATATGGCCAGATAATTGAGGTTCTCCAGAAATATGGGTTTGGATATGTTGTTGACAAGATAGGTTTGAGCAGTATCAGGGACTTAACCTATAAGTTTAATAAAAAAGATAAGGTGGACAGGCTCAATACTTCAGGCCCGGTTAGAGTACGTAAGATACTTGAAGAACTGGGTCCTACCTATATCAAACTGGGTCAATTACTGAGCATGAGGCATGACCTTGTACCTTTGAAATACGCTACAGAACTCGCAAAACTTCAGGACGATGCACCTTCTTTTGAGTTTGAAAAAGTTGAACTAATTATAAGAGAAGAACTCGGCCATTCTATTGAAGAACTATTCGAGTACTTTGAAAAAAAACCACTAGCCTGTGCATCTATCGGGCAAGTACATCGAGCAAAGATAAAAAATGGCGATGAGGTTGTCGTAAAAGTCCAGCGTCCTGGCATAAATGAGGTAATCGAATCTGATCTGGATATTATGTACAGTATTGCCAGACTTATTGATGAACATATGCCAGAAGCGAGATTATACAGACCAACAGAGATTGTTGACGAATTATCGCACAGTATTCTTGCAGAAATAGATTATACTCAGGAAGGCTGGAATGCAGATCGTTTTGCAGACAATTTCAGGGAGAATGGTCAGGTTCATATTCCACGGGTTTACTGGGACTATACAAACACACGTGTGTTGACGTTGGAATATATCAAAGGTATTAGAGGCAGCCATGTGGATTTACTGGACATGCAGGGCTTTGATAGGAGCAATATAGCTTCCGTAGTAGTAAAAGCTTTCATGCAGCAGGTATTTGAAGACGGTTTTTTTCATGCAGACCTGCATCCCGGAAACATCCTTATAATGGAAGACGGGACCGTAGCTTTTCTTGATTTTGGAATGGCAGGTCATCTTTCCTCGGAGGTATGCGATATATTTCTGGATGGCATGGTAGCTTTAGTTAATGGAGATAGTTCAGCGTTCATCGAATTACTCCGGGATATGGGTTCTCTAGACTCTTATGCAGACACAAGATCATTGAAAGTGGATGTGGAGTCCTTTCGCTCCAAATACTATGGTAAGGCCCTGAAAAAGCTTGATGCTTCAATAATAATTGAAGAATTAATAGGTATTTTAAGGGACCATAAGGTTATGATGCCTCATAATATAGCCTTACTGGTAAGAGGTACAGTGGCTGTTGAGGGTTTTGGACTTATTATTGATCCGAATTTAAACTTTAGTGAACTTCTCGAACCTTATGTAAAAAATGAATTGAAAAAACGTTTTTATCCACAAAACCTGTCTCGTAAGGCCTATAGCAATATTTCAAGCTGGGCGCGTCTCTTTCGAAAAGCACCTACTAAAATCTCACATATACTGGATCACGCTGAAAATGGCTATTTGAAAATAAAGTTTGAATCTGAGGAAGGTAACAGGCTGGCGTCCGAGATTGACGTTGCAAGTAATCGGTTGTCCATCAGTCTGATTATTTCTGCTATGATTGTCGCTTCCTCTCTGGTCATTCAGACACATATGAAACCCCTTGTTTGGGGTGTACCATTCCTTGGCACATTCAGTTTCGTTATTGCCAGTGTCTTTGGACTGTGGCTTGTATATAACATCTTCAGGACAGGTCGGGTATAACTTCTCAAATATATACTGTGCAGAAAAATGGATAACATGAAAAATTATGAAATTGGAAATTTTACTGCAAAGTGGGTTTTATTGGGATTTGCTATTTTCTTTCTGCAGCGCTAGATCCAGAATTTTTTCGAATTCTTGCTTATCCCTGAGTCCAAGAATTCTGGCCGTGAACCTGTTCTTGCTAACGTTTCCATCCTCTTGCATATATACGTATTCTCCGTTTTCAATACCTATGATCACAGATGAGTCAGGAATAGAGCCTACTCCGAAATACTCAATAAATTCAGGGCTTTGTTCTATATCTACGGACATAATCGTTGCTTTTCCTTCATATTTATTTGCCAGTTCCTGAAGGATAGGTTTCATTTTCTGACACGGCCCACACCATTCGGCGCCAATTTTCAAAAAGACAGGGCCTTTCTCAAGTGATGTATTTATCTGTCCAAGTTCAGTCGTATTGACAACAGAACCATTACCATGAGACTCCTGGGTAGGGCTTTGCTCAGTACAACCAGCTGTAAAAAGCGTACCTATAATCAGGATCGATAATAGAACTAATTGCTTCATAGCGATCACCTGTTACTGCATGATTAATGTTTTATTTNNTTTTCTATAGGATTTTCTGCAGTAATTTTCTATGGATTTCCGCAGTAAAACTGAAAGCAAATGTCTGAATAAAACAACAAATGACCATATTTATTGGTATTCAATGAACTAACTTCTGTGAGTTGATTTTCTTTAATTGTTGATTATTAATTGCTTGTTGCATTTTCCATTAGCTAGTTATTATACTTATAGGTGAAGTCAAAATAAATTTCAATAAGCTGATTTTGTGTACACTGAATTGTTACTTAGAGCCGATTTAAAAAATTAATGATGGCATATATCAGTTACAATAGTTTATAATATCGAATATCAGTTAATTTATGTATACTTCCAACTATAAAAGTTACAATTATAATGTTTTTGACATGCTCTTAAAAGTGCTAAGATCTATTCTCTAACCCTTGTGTTTTTAACTTCAAACATGGTGATTTTTGATTTTTTTGCTTTGATATAGTTTCGATTTTATAAATCGGACTCTAACAACAGTCCAGGATAGTAAAAGAGCCACTTTTTTCCTGAATTTAATGAATATAACCTGGCTGATTTAAGTTAATTAAAACAAAAATTCCACTCTTGATGTCATTTTATACATTTTTCTATGAAGAAGAATAACTTTTTTTCAAAATTTTCTGGGTATAAATTGGGAAAACAAATTAGGAGGAAATCAGGAAGAAAAAATTAGGAAGAAATCAGGAAGAAAATTAGGAGAAAATCAGGAAGAAAATTAGGAGAAAAAAATTGGATGGGATATTATGGTCTGAAGACCGTAAGCCCAATCCTTGCTTCTTAACGCTTATACACTATGCGCAGGTGCATAACTGTTTCCAGGATATGACGGTACTACCGGCCTGGGCAGATCAATATCCAGTGCTTCTCTCAATACCTCTTCAATGGTCTCTACAGAGACGAACTGAAGTTCATTTCTGGCATCTTCAGGCACATCTTCAAGGTCCCTTTCGTTTTCTTTTGGCAGGATTACCTTCTTTATGCCTGCCCTGTGAGCTGCCAGGACTTTCTCTTTTATGCCTCCGACAGGCAGTACTGCACCGCTCAACGTTATTTCCCCTGTCATAGCAAGTTTGGGGTCAACAGCTTTTCCGGTTATCAGGGACGTAAGAGCGGTAAAGAGAGTTACGCCTGCTGAAGGGCCGTCTTTCGGGGTTGCACCTGAAGGTACATGGATGTGAATATCACTTGAAGTGAAATCAAAGCTGTTTGCAGTGTTTGCAAGCCGTGACCTGACAAGACTCAAAGATATCTTTGCAGATTCCTTCATCACATCCCCAAGCTGGCCTGTGAGAGTGAGTTTTCCACTGCCTGGCATAAACGTACCTTCTATGAAGAGAATATCTCCTCCCACAGGCGTCCATGCAAGTCCTGTAACCACGCCAGGTACATTCTCTTTTCTGGCTTCTTCCTGCCGGATTATCTCTTTTCCGAGAATTTCTTTGAGCATGTCAGCCCTGATCACATAAGGAAGGTCGGCCTTACCTGACACAATCTTTTCGGACACAAACCTTGCAGTCTTAGCAAGCTGCTTTTTAAGTCCCCTGACTCCGGCTTCGCGGGTGTATTTATCTATGATCACTTTCAGGGCTTCATCTTCAATTTTGAGTTTCTCAGCATCAAGGCCGTGGTCTTCCAGTATGCAAGGCAGCAGATGGTCTTTTGCAATTGCAAGTTTCTCATTCTTTGTGTAACCTGAAATCTCAATAATCTCCATTCTGTCAAGAAGCGGCCAGGGGATACTTGCCAGAGAGTTAGCTGTAGCTATGAACAGGACATCGGACAGGTCATATGGGATTTCCAGATAGTGGTCTGAGAACGTGCTGTTCTGTTCAGGGTCAAGAACCTCCAGAAGGGCACTTGCCGGATCTCCCGAATAGGAAGCTGAGAGCTTATCGACCTCATCAAGAATAAATACAGGATTTTTCGTGCCTGCTTTTCTCATACCCTGAATAATCCTTCCGGGCAGAGCACCGATGTAGGTTCGCCTGTGTCCCCGAATTTCGGCTTCGTCTTTGACGCCTCCGAGGCTGACACGGACATATTTTCTGCCCAGGGCATCGGCAATGCTTTTTCCAAGGCTTGTTTTACCGGTTCCTGGCGGCCCTATCAGGAGCAGAATTGAGCCCTGCTTCTCATGTTTCAATTTCATGACCGCAAGATGCTGAATTATTCTCTCTTTGACTTTCTCCAGCCCATTGTGGTTGTTCTCAAGCACCTGACGGGCTTCGGCAATATCTATGCTCTTTTTCTCTTCGGTTATCCAGGGAAGGTCAAGCAAAAGGTCAAGATAATTCCTTATAACATGGGCTTCAGGATTATGACTTCCTCCGGTTTCGAGTTTCTTCAATTCTGAAAATGCCTTCTTTTTTACCTCATCAGGCATAGTTGAGTTTTCAATTTTCTCCCTATATGCAGCGTCGCCTGATGCTGAGTCATCTCCTTCGTTGAGCTCTTCCTGAATCACTTTCAGTTGTTCACGAAGCATTGCCTCTCTGTTCGACTTGCTTATTTTGTCAGTGACTTTTTTTGCCATTTCGATCTGGAGATTGATATTTTCTTTATGCTTTGTCAGGATGTGAAGGAACAGAAGATACCTTTCACGAACCGAGGCGAGCTCAAGGAGTCTCTGCTTTTCGGCAAGTTTCACAGGTATGTACGGCATGACAAATCCCATTATCTGGTCAATGGAGTTCATCTTATCGATTGACTTGGTAAACTGTTCGGAGCCCTGGAACCTTGTGCTGATCTCGTGAATGGTCTTTTTTACATTCGCCATCAGTTCGGCCTCGTCGTCCTCGTCGAAATCCGGCAGATCATGGACAGGCCTGTAAGTTGTGTAGAACAGCCCATTCTTCCGATAAAGAGAAACTGCCTCTACCCTTTCGATAGCCTTTGCAACAACGAGATATCCGTCATCAGCAGGCTGTACATATGTAATTTTAAGCAGATTTCCGGTTCTATACAGACCATCTTCCGATAGGTCTGAAGCTTTTATGTCGTTCTTCACAGTCAGCCCGACAGCGTTAATGAACTCGGAGTTTTTCATTTCATTAAGTAGTATTTCGCCAGTAGTTTTGTCAGCTATGAGTTTTGTCCGGCTTTGAGGGTAAACCACAATCTCAAAAAGGGGTATAACCAGCATCTCTCTGTTATCGTCAGCTTGTTGTGAATACATTGTCATCGTCTCAATTATCATCTCAAATATTTAGTTTAATTTAACCTAACTATTTTTGCAAACAAAAAAATTACCTTACTTTTCTAAGGATTTCTATAAGTGTATCGAGCTCTTTCTCATTCAGTGAGTTCGTCATTCTTTCAATAACCTTCAATAAAGCGGTCTCTTCGGCACGGGCTAACATTTGCCCTTTTTCTGTCAGACGAATGTAAAAAATTCTGCCATCATCCTGACACTTCTCCCTGTATACACACTCCATTTTGATAAATTTATTAATCATCTCGGTGATGGTAGGCTTTGAATTGCTGGTAATTCTGGCAAGCTTACTGAATGTTACCTCCCCACATTCGTCAATAACCTTCAGGTATCCGATCTGCTTGAGAGTAATATCCGATAGTCCGCATTCAGAGAAGATCCGACAGGAGCATTCGCTTCTGATTTTGATCAGGTTTTCAAAAACTATGAACAAACGCTCTTTTTTCTCCATCATATCTCGATCTGTTCTGTTAGTTAGGCTTTTCCTAATTAAATAGTTTTTGGTTAGATAACCTTTGTTTTAGGTTTCTGCTGTAATTCTCCTGGTTGAATGCTCAGCTTTTGCTTTCTTAAGCGAAATTAGAAAAAAGTTAATATAAAGTGGAGTAGTGATATTTTTTCACTCGTTACAGTTAAAAAGTTATTTATTCTTTACCCTTCAATATAGTCAGGACTTACAACCAAAACTTTCTCATTCATTTCAAGTTCGTTTTTTATTTTGACTGCATCATCTTTCAAGATATAATCCTTTCCCAATATCCAATCCTTTGATCCGTCTCCAAAACGGACAAGACATAAAATAGATTTTTTTACCTGAAGATTATTATCTTCCGTTACCTCAAGGAAATTTTCATCCTGTATAGCTTGTTTAGTTACTGTGATTACGTAATAATCTCCTTTCTTAAAATCAGGCAATATAGGATCAGTCCAATTTTCCTTTTTCCTTAATTCGTCTCTTATATTGACTATTTTATCTTCATTTACCACTATATAACATCTACTTGACATAATGTCAGAATTGTAATCTATGCTATAGTTTATGGGCATATTGGAGTTTTTAAGAATACTTTTAACTTCCTGCTCAGTAGTCCCATCTTCAAATTCGATGAGAAAGCCACCTACTTGCGGTTTATGAGCCACAGTTTCCTTATTAGCTGGCATTTTTATAAATATTCCCAAAATAACTACAAGACTTAGAAAAAGAGTTAAAATGATCACTAACTTTTTATCCATATCAACCAACCACTTAAAAAGATAAGGAGGTTTAGCCCTTCACCTGATGCATATACGGTTAATTTTTCAACCCGGACTTTTCGTAGTAAAAAACCGGATCTAACTTTTCCCAAGACTTTTTTGAAAAAGCTTGCTTTAAAACTCAATCTCTTTCCCATCAATCAATAAACTCTTAATTACGGCATTCCCGTACTTGTCAACGATAATTTTTGCATCAACTTCTGTTTTCTCGGTCCTTTGTGCCTTTTCTATCTCCATTCCCTTGCCTTCGGGAACAAAATAACTTTCAATGCCATAATCGACCCGAAGCTCCTTAATGGTTTCTTCTGTCGTAATACCTGATTCGTCTGTTTCCCAGTCGTATAGAATATCTTTTACCTTGCCTTTAATGTAAAGTCCGTCTTCGGGTGGAGTAGTGTATACTTTTTTAGGCACTCCGTAACCGTTTTTTAGTTCCAGTGCCAGATATACTGGCTCGTCGCTATAAAAGTAAGATTCTTCAGATGGAAGCTTTTCCATATCCAGGGTACTGATTTCGTAATTAAGGGTCACGTAGTCTCCCCTGAAAAGGTCTCTTGGGTCTACTGGCAAGGTTTTGAGCAGAACCTCAGTGCCGGTCCTGAGAGTATACTCCTTATAAGCAATAAAGCCTGAGAAAATCAGGAGCCAGAAAACTATTGTAAGGTAAAGGATTTTCTTCTGGTTCATTCGCAGCCTCTCCCTGTTTCTGGAAGGTTCATGGATCCACAGCTTCTGGCTTTAAGACCGCAGTTTTTCATTGCCTCACTCCTGCAAACTGAGCTTTTAATTCTCTTCTTTTTCTTTCCAGTACCACACTTAACGTCAGCAGAACAAGGCCCCCAATTATGAAAAAGAACGATCTTGGAAGAAGGTCCCAGAAAAAATCGAAATATCTCGCAATAATCAAGGGTACAAACCAGAACATTGCAGTATTAACTATCCCGATATCTTCTGTGCTGTACCCTGCATAGAGGAGCAGAACCAGAAGTCCGAGGAAAACAAGATTAAAAAACCCTGCATAGGCTTCTTCTGACACGGGGGTGTATTGGGTTATCAAAGTAAATCCCGCCATTAAAAACGAGATTATGGCCATGCTTGTATCTGTCTGGAAACCTGTAAGCTTTGATCGAAGTGATTTAGAAAGCAGGACTGCCAGAAAAAGGATTCCCAGGAAAGCGTAAATTACCGGAACAATTTTTTCGTTATTTGATTCCCAGGACCCAAAGGTGTACATGAACAGTGCAAGGAGTACAGCTTGCAGTCCCATGAACTTAAAAATTGGTGCAGCGTGTTTCGCTTTTGATGATAGCTCATGTAAAGTTCCTGTAAAATAAAGGGCAATGCCTGAGATAAGGTAGAGGTCCAGGAAATTTATCAATTCACTTAAACTATTTCTTTCGCTGTACAGAAGGCCTACCCATATGTAAAAAAGCAAAGAACAAAGCCCGACAACCGCAGTAGACCTGTAACCGTATATAAGGGGAAAAACTCCAAAAAGCCATATCAAGACAAGGGTGCTATTGTTAGCGTTGATATTGTAAATCTGGGCAATTAAGAAGAGGCTTGCTCCAAAAAACATAGCTGAGAGGAAAAGCAGAGCAGAACCCAGCCTCGGATATTTCTGGTTTTCATATTTCAAGCGATAACCGGTATAATGTATGCTTAGAGTGCTTCCTGCAAGCAGCAGAATCTTTACAGCATCTCCGATTTTCTCCCAGTTGGAAGCTACAAAGAGTATGGCACCAATCCCGATTAAAATCGCCCCTATGGTTGAGAAGGCAATAATTTGTTTCTTTGACCTGTGTTCCGTTTTATATTCCTCAATGTCCGCCCTCATTTTCTCAGCCTGAGCGTGATTAATCGTGCCTTCATCCAGCCATTTTTGGATCAGATCCTGGTCAAACATGTACTAATTCTATTAATGTAACTATATAAATAATTTTAGATCGCGTATAAAATAATTTTTTCCGTTGTCTGAAGCTTAACAGATTAAATTATTCTACTATGTAATGCAGCATCTAATATTCTGAAATTCTTCAAGACTTTGAACCGGCAGAAACACCAATAAGTCATGTGCCCAAAAAGCAAATCTGGAAAAGCGGACATGCAGTAGAAACATATTACAGCAAAAAGAGAGGATGTGAAGAAAATTGATAAATTATTGATAAATTATTGATAAGTTATTGATAAGTTATTGATAAATTATTGATAAATGTAAATGAGTGAACCTGCACCTTCCTTTCTCAGACACTTTTCTTTGTTCTGCATAGCGGTATGGAGATTTAAACGAAGCCAAAAAGAGAAGAAGGTTCAT
>DAQQ01000013.1:10727-14255 GCA_002508465.1 Methanosarcina sp. UBA7
AAAGCCGGAAAGTAATACGGGACAGCCGCATAAAGTTTGTCTTTAAAAGGTAAACTCTTTATAGGTTAAGACTAAACTAATTTATAATGTTGCCGGCCGTCAGAAAACCCAAGTCTATCTCAGTTCTGTTTTTTCTTATAACACTTATTGCTTTTTCCATTTTTCCAGTTCCTGCCTCAGGGCTGACAGAAGTGGAAGTAAATCCTGCTGTTAATACACCGCAGGGTGCGGTCGTACTGATCGTAGATGGTCTGAGTGCACCTTTTATCTATCCGGAACTTACACCGCATGCACTCGATGGCACTCTTCTTGAGAAAGCCAAACTTAAAAATCTCCCTATAATCAGTAAAGAAAGTGCCAGAATTCTGGAATTTCGTGCCCCTCAAACCTTTACAGAAGGAGGACATTCGGTCCTTGTCACGGGAAATCCGGGTGCAGACAGTGAACTTGTAAGCTTTAAAGATGCCACTATTTTCGATATGCTACATAAGGAAGGTTATCTCTGTATTGCAGTTATGGAAAGAGGGGACTCCTGGTCNNTGAAAATTGTCCTTGAGCAACCCGAACCTTCTTCTGACAGTCCTGAAGTGCCGGAAGGACTCTTACAGGTTATGGAAAAGGCAGCTGATAAAGCACCCGGATATATCAAATCCAAAGAGACCCGTGAAAAATACAGCGGATATAACCGATGGGGAGTAGAAACTGCATGCAGTATTGTTGAATATATGGCGAAAAACAGGCCGGGGCAAAAATACCTGCTCACTATCAATGTAGGTGCTGTAGATTCAAGTGGGCACCACCGGGATAATTATGGGTATGTAGACTGCGTCGAATGTCTTGATACCGATATTTTCCCACTTTATGAACTCTGCAAGAAAAATAACCTTGCCTTTTTGCTGACAGCAGACCATGGAATGGGTTTTTCCAAAGACGATTCCAAAGGTGGACACCAATCCGACAAATTTACGGAAACTGATGAAGCACAACTCGTTCCCCTTATAGTGCATTCCCAGGACGTTGAAAGCGGAATCCTCAAGGGAAAGCACGGCCAGGAAGACTTTGCTCCCACACTGCTTGGAATTCTTGATATTCCGGACCGGCCAAGGTTTGCAGAAGGAAAACAGATCCTTCTGACAGGCCACGTAAACCTGAAGGTGGAGCTCCCTGAAAATGGCTCTGTAGAACTCAGAAAGAATGTGAATGAAAAGGATAGTAATGTAGAGTATGGAAATGTAAAGGAAGGAAATATTGTAACTTCCCTGCAACATGATGATGAATTTCTCTTCCTGGGGCTTGAGCCGGAAAGCACCTATACGGTCAGGGCTGCTCTTGATTCCGGAAACAATCTTGAAGAAAAGGAAAAAAAGCTCACTCTTGAAACCGACTCGGTGTTGGAATTCACTGAAAAAGGGCAGAAAATCGAAGAAAGTAATGAAAATAATCCGGAATCAGTATCAGGTTCGGGAAAAAATTCTACTGCCAGTTTCTTGAAAAAGGAATCGGGAACATCCAGTTCGAGCTTAACGCGTCTTATAGGATATCTTGTGATAGGACTGGTAAATCTTGCCGGAATTGTAATTATTGCAAAAATCCTGAAAAAAAGCTGAATAGACATTTACCATACTTTTTTCTTACTTTTTTCTACGTTTTCGCTCAAGCCTTTTTTCAAAAGGCTTGGTCAACATTTCCAAGGGCTTCCTTAAAAGTGACATCGACATTTTCCACATGAGCAAACATGGGCCCTTTCCTGAGTTCACTTATATAGAGCTCCACAGCTTCAGGTCTGCCTTCTGCAATGATAAAAACCCTGCCGTCTCTTAAATTTCTGGGGTTAGACTCTACGCCCAGACGCTCGGCAGCATTTCTTGCAAATCTTCGAAAACCTACGCCCTGTACCCTTCCTGATACAAGGATTTCCGCCCGTACAGTTTCTTCAGAGGTCACAAATGGCTATTTTGAATAACCCTGATTTATAGTTATGGTTATTTCTGGTGGGGAAATTAGAGGGAAGTGTTTTTGGGGATATAGGAAAAGTTCGACTAATAAATATGAAGAATAAGGAAATTCGCTGTCCACCTTTAAAACGACGTTTGAACGTGTTAGAGTTACAGTAAAGAAACTATTTTTAACCAAGTGTAAAATCGCTGGGTAAGTTGTATAGACTCAAAAGAAGTCTTCGGTGTAAATATGCTTCATTGCTTGCAGCGGGGTGCGCCAGTGAAGCTTTGATTTTATTCTGAAACAAATTTTCTAAGAGATTTTAGAATACTAGCTGTAATAACCTTATATGCTTCAAAGGTTATGTTAAAGATCCGGCTCTTATGCACTAGTGTCGAGTCAAACACAANNTTGATAATTGACTTGACACTAGCCTGATTCGAGTGTTTGACTGAAAAAAGATTGTTTGAAAGGAATACTATTTTGGATAGTTGATTAAGTTGGATGGTTGGATTTATGAATGATTTTTGGGTGCGATGATGGGTGTGAAGATGCCTTCGTTAATGCTAATGTCGTCGAAGTACTCTATAGAACCTATAATAATTCTAGAAAGAAGGTATTTTGATTTCTAATAAGGGAATTCTAGTAAGATAAAAGAGATAATATTGGTTGCCCTATAAACTGGTATCGAAATAAGATCAATTACATTCGTATAATTCGGGAGAGGGTATGGCACCCTAATTAGTATCAGCCAAGTTCAGCCTAGACCATAAATAGTTGTTTATTTTAAAAAGATATATAAATAACTCAGCCAAAATTCTATGAGGTGTTTAGATTGCTCGATTTCCTTTATCCTCCGATACTTGAATTGCCCTTAGCCATAATCCTTCTGCTTCTTATTATTACAATTCCTCTAATCGTTATCTACTTATTTCTAAGGCTCACAGAGGCGGCCTTTGAGCAGATAGGCTTCGATCACTGGCACGCAACTCTCGCTGTCTTCGGTTCGTTCATAGGAAGCCTTATTAATATACCGCTTTATGCAGGAACTATAAGCTCCTATCCCGAATGGTACATAACACTTGCCAGTACCTTTGCCCCAGGGATCCCGACGACTTTCTATCCATTCTATTTAGCCATAAACATAGGAGGGGCAATAGTACCTCTTATTATATCTGCCCACCTCATTTTGACTCGTAGGGTATCGGCTTCCAAGGCAGGTGCAGGAATTCTGATTGTAGCATTAATAACTTATGTTTTGGCACAGCCTGTGGCAGGTAAGGGAATAGTTCTTCCCTTCTGGGTGTCTCCCACATTAGCGGTAATCTGCAGTCTAGTCTTATTACGAGGTTATTGTGGCGCACCATCGCTTGCATATATAAGCGGCTCGATAGGAACCCTCCTGGGTGCAGATATTATGAATATTCTGACTCCAGGAGTACTCCCTACTCTCTCACCAGTAGGATTGCAGACTTCAAAGTCATTAGTCCTATCCATAGGAGGAGCGGGCGTATTTGATGGCATATTCTTAACAGGAATATTGGCTGTGCTCTTTGCCTCAGGAATAGTACGCTTTTTCCATGGCTCATG
>DAQQ01000013.1:14426-14907 GCA_002508465.1 Methanosarcina sp. UBA7
TCCATCCATTCTTCAATCAATTGCAAACTGTCCATTTTAGGGTTCCACTTTGCTATTTTCGATTCAAGCTCAATCATTTCTTCATGAATTTCTTTTAGTACTTCTTCTTTTGAAATTTGCTTGACTGTTTAAACCACCTTACTATACTTTTCGACAATAAGTTCGTCAACAAATACCGGCCTTGAAGTTTGACCATGATTTTCGTCAATTATTCTTATTATTGATGGGTTTAGTGTCAAGTCCATATACACTTTCTTGCCTGAAACTATTTTTCGCCCCATAATAAATTATATTTATTTCATTCCTTATGTGTCCATTTGTCGGTCGTGTCCCTGAATTATAGATCAACTCTGAAAAAACGAGTGCATACCATGCATTTGATGAATCTAATCAGAGATTCTCTCGATTTCGGTTTTCAATGATTTAAACCCGCTACCCATTTGTCGCTAATTATAACCCAACCCAAATTTGACAGAATTTA
>DAQQ01000091.1:0-9415 GCA_002508465.1 Methanosarcina sp. UBA7
AGCATTAATGGAGCTATTATCCTGGGATTTATTGCTCAATTATTCATATCGCTGATGCGATATGAATTTGAGGACCTAAAACACATATCGAGCTCATCCCAAAACTTGAAATTTACTTCTTGGGCCTTGTATTTCGTATAATCAACCAATCTTAGAACCATGAAAACAACTTTGAAAATCCCCAAAGATTAAGAATAAAGTGGCTTTTGGGATAGGCTCATCTACAAAATTCATTAAAAAANNACATAGAATCGATTATAAATTTTTATAAATATAAACAAATGGTCAAGTTCATTTGGGCTAAAAAAGAAGGAAATAGTCAGTACTAATTAGTGGATACTGTCAAACTAAGGATTTTAATATCCAATACTCCAATAGGCAACTTTAAATACAATGATATCGGATACAAGATACCTATTGGTGGTCGTGATGAAGTACATAATCGCAATGATAAGGCCGGAAAGACTCGATGCAGTCAAAAGAGAACTTCAGAAACTTGAGGTTAATAGACTAACCGTATCGTCGGTCGCCGGTTATGGTGCGCAAAAAGGGCATCTAGAGATTTACAGGGCAACTGAACATGAGGCAAATCTTCTTGAAAAAGTCAAGATTGAAATTGCTGTGGAAGATCATTTCCTGCAATCGGTTATTGAAGCAATAAACACCGGAGCAAAAGGAAATGACGGTTACATCGGAAGCGGCAAGATATTTGTGCTTCCTTTAGAGGATGTAATAAGGATTCGCACTAACGAAACTGGACCTAACGCTCTATGAATAGATAAATAGCGCTTTATGAGGGGATAAATATGGCTATCGAAGGAGCAGACACGGTATGGGTATTAATCTCAGCCGCACTTGTATTACTAATGCTTCCTGGACTTGCGCTGTTCTATGGCGGACTGGTCCAGCGTAAAAATGTTCTTAGCAGTATGATGCATTCATTTGTTGCAATGGGCGTCATGGCTCTGGAATGGGTATTGATAGGTTACTCGCTTGCATTTGCAGATGGCAACTGGTTTGTGGGTGGCCTTGAGCATGCATTCCTGAGAGGAATTGATGCATATTCAGTAACTGGCACAATTCCGACTTATGCATTCATTGCATTTCAGGGAATGTTTGCAATAATCACACCTGCTCTGATTTCAGGTGCAATTGTAGGACGTGTTAAGTTTAAATCTTATATTGCATTCATTGCCCTCTGGGGACTCATTGTATATGCACCTGTCTGCCACTGGGTCTGGGGCGGTGGGTTCCTTACCGGAGAAGCTTTAGACTTTGCAGGTGGTACAGTTGTTCATATAACTTCAGGTGTCTCTTCGCTTGCAATTCTGACCTACATCGGCAAGAGACGTGGTTTTGGAGTAGACCCGTTAAAGCCACACAACGTTACTCTGACGCTCCTTGGAGGCGGCCTTCTCTGGTTCGGATGGTTCGGGTTCAACGCAGGTTCAGCTCTTGCTGCAAATGAGATCGCAGCACTTGCATTTATTACGACGCTTATAGCTCCAGCAGCTGCAGGTTTTGTCTGGATGGCACTTGAATGGCGTCACTTTGGATATCCGACTGCCCTGGGATTTGCAACGGGTGTTCTAGCAGGACTTGTTGCAATAACTCCATGTGCGGGTTTTGTTACGCCAATGGCAGCAATTCCTATAGGCATGATCACAAGTTTTGTGTGCTACAAAGCTGTAGGACTCAAAGAAAGGTTCGGATATGATGATTCGCTGGATGCCTTTGGAGTACATGGAGTAGGAGGAATAGTAGGTGCACTTCTGGTAGGTGTATTTGCAAGCGTAGGAGGAACTGGTCTCCTGCTTGGAAACACCAGCCAGATGTTAATCCAGCTTCAAGGCGTTGTTATCACGATTGTTTATGCAGCTGTTGGTACTCTCCTTATCGGATTTATACTCAACAGAACTATAGGGCTTAAAGTCAGCGAAAGTGAAGAAAACATCGGACTTGACAAAACGCAGCATGGTGAAATTGCATACAACGTTTAAGTACAGATTTGAGTACAGGTAAGAATTTACCTGTACTTTTCTAATTTTCAATTTTTGTTGAATTTCCCTTATCGAGAAACCCCATCTTAACAGTATCTATCCCGGAAATCTCTTAAAACATATTTCGTATAACACGAAGGGTAGAAATGGTTATGTATGATAACATAGGAAAAAGGTAAGACGTTTGAGATTTCCTAGTTATTGTATAAATATAGATGGGATGATAAGATGTTAAACACCGGTTCTACAGGCTTTATGCTGCTTGCGACAAGTCTTGTGATGCTAATGACCCCTGGTCTGGCATTCTTTTACGGAGGACTTTCCTGTAAGCGGAATATTTTAGGAATTATGATGCAAAGCTTTGTTTCGATGGGATTGACAACTATTTTATGGTTTTTCATAGGTTATTCCCTGTGCTTTAGCGGGGGAGAAGGTGCAATTATCGGAAACCTGGACAAAATGTTTTTGCATGGAATTACTCCAACCACAATATTCAAAGATATGGGGTTCCCGGAAATTGTATTTGTGGCTTACCAGATGATGTTTGCAATTATAACTCCGGCTCTGATTACGGGAGCATTTGCAAACCGGGTTACTTTTAAGGCTTATTTTATTTTCCTTGTTCTCTGGCAGCTTTTTGTTTACTATCCTTTTGTTCATATGGTCTGGGGAGGCGGTCTGCTTGCACAAATGGGAGTTCTTGATTTTGCAGGCGGAATCGTTGTCCATGCTACAGCCGGCTTTGCAGCTCTTGCTTCTGTTTTTTATGTAGGCTCAAGAAAGTACAACAAAATAACAAAGCCAAACAACATTCCGTTAATGGCTATAGGTACTGCTCTTCTGTGGTTTGGATGGTACGGCTTTAATGCTGGAAGCGAACTCAATGTAGATGGAATTACCTCACTTGCATTCCTGAACAGCGACATTGCAGCCTCTTTTGCAGCAATCACCTGGATGACAATAGAATGGTATAAGGAAAGAAAACCAAAGTTCGTAGGACTTATGACAGGAGCAGTTGCAGGCCTTGCAACCATTACTCCAGCAGCAGGTCTTGTTTCTTTGCCTGTGGCTGCACTAATGGGAATCCTCGGATCAGTTGTCTGTTATTTTGCCGTACATCTTAAAAATAAGATGGAATGGGATGATGCTCTTGATGTATGGGGTGTCCATGGAATCGGGGGCGTTATCGGCACAATTCTACTTGGAATCTTTGCCTCGACGGCTATAAACCCGGCAGGGGCAGATGGCCTGCTTTACGGCGGCACAGCATTCTTTATTAAAGAAGTTGTGGTTGTTGCAGCTACTTCAGTCTATGCATTTGTGTTTACCTACATTATGCTAATGTTAATAAACTTGGTAACTCCGGTCAGAGTTACGGATGAAGATCAGCTTATAGGTCTGGATATCTCTATGCATGGAGAATGTGCCTACGACACAATTCACTGAGAAAATATATCTTTCAGTTAACCTAAAAAGTTAGATATCCAATTAACCTAAAAAGTTAGGGAGCTTCCCTAACTCTTTTATCTTTTCTATTTCAGTTTTTCGGATTGTCTTCCTTTCACAGGAAGCTGCACTCGAGGATTTTCAAGTACTAAATTAACAAATAAAAAGTTCTGAAGAAAACATCTTAAAATTCGGGTACTTAGGCGAGATTTATTTTAAAATTGATATTTAGCATGAAAATGCTGCTGTCAGTATTCATTTTCATATAGTTGTGCATGTTATTTCAAGGAATATTATGTTTGTTTTCAGTGTTTTTTTAGAACCTTTTTTTCTTAGAATAGTTTTTTTCTTAAAGCAGTTGCTTTAGAATAGTTGTTTTCTTACCATTGTGAAAGCTAGGATCGTCGAGAATACTAACGATATTATGAAAATAATTACAAATGCATGAGGATTATACTCGAAAGGGACGTCAACGTTCATCCCAAAGAAACTGGCAACCATTGTTGGGACTGATAAGACGATTGTAGCTGAAGTAAGGAATTTCATAACAATATTTAAGTTATTGGAAATAACCGAAGCATATGCATCCATCGTTCCGGTCAGGATATTGCTATAGATATTTGCCATTTCAATTGCTTGCTTGTTTTCGACAATAACATCCTCAAGAAGATCAGTATCTTCAGGATACATTTTGACAGGAGTAGACCTAAGAATTTTCTCAAGGACTATTTCATTGCTTTTTAAAGATGTAGAAAAATATACCAGGCTTTTTTCCAGTCCAAGAAGCTGAATTAATTCCTCGTTCTTCAGAGACTTATGCAATTTGGATTCAATTTTATCGCTTGCTTTATCAATGCGCCTGAGATACTGAAGATATAGCTTTGAGTTTTTATACAGAATCTGTAAAAGAAACCGTGTTTTTTTGAATGTATAAAAGGATTTTATTCTCCTTTCAATAAAGCTACTAATAACATAATTTTCCTGAAGGGAAACGGTAACGATGTTTCTGTCGGTAATTATAATCCCAAGGGGAATTGTATAATAAATTCCTCCATCCTGCAAGTTTGCGTTCGGTACGGGTATATCTATTAATACGACAGTACAGCCTTCATCCACTTCAATTCTGGAGCGTTCTTCTTCATCGAGTGCAGCTTTGAGGTGTTCAACAGGAATATTCAGACTTTCTGATATAGAGAGAATTTCCTGCTCTATCGGATTTGTAAGATTAATCCATGTACCGTCTTCAACCTGATCAAGAGTTACCAGTCCAGAATCTGTTGATTTGAATATTTGAAGCATGTCTGGTTCTCCTTTTCCAGAATAAGTGAACTACATTTTCTGTTTTTATAAAGTTAAGATAGATAAGGTATCAAGCTGGGCATCAGTTTATAAATGTATTCTCATAATAGTTCCAACCCATATAGTTTATAAATATTAAAAATAGGATTGTTTCTAAATAATTTAATTTAGAGCTCATCCCAAAGCCAGTTTTATTTCCAAATAAAAATCTTAAAATCATTTTTCATTATCATAAAGCCCTTTAATTATTCCAGATTCAAGATTCAGAGGAAAAGTTTTGAGTTTTGAGTTTTGAAATAGGCTCAATAAAAAAAGATGAGACTAATGCAAAAGGAAAAAGAAAAAAACTGAATAAATACCATTTGATAAAACTTCTACCTTTTTCAAAAGCTCTAACAGCAGGATAGGTTGCAACCAGTCCAAGGAGCATTATACTACAGACTCCGAATAGCCCAAAAGCTGTGTAGAAATTTGTCCCTATTACTATGCTTACCATAATACCATCCCCTTATTAACGACTACAATAATTCACCATATCTTCTTTTATACATTGTTTTCAGAAATGTAGCTAGAAGCATATAACATAAAATCGTGCCTATCAACCATGGGAAATAGACAATAGGCATTGGCGACATACCTAATATTTTTCCGAACTGCGTGTAAGGAATAATGGTTCCAATCGCAATCGATGCGGAGGTTAACATCAAGACTGGCAATGATGCTGCACTTTGAATAAAAGGTATTTTCGGTGTGCGTATCATATGAATGACAAGCGTTTGAGACCATAGGCTTTCCACAAACCATCCGGCATTAAACAGGCTGGCAAACAATATATTATTGACACCTGCCGCACCATAAGCTCCACCGTATACGGCAGGACAGATTATGAAGAACATGAAAATGTAAGTGATGATATCAAATACCGAACTTGTGGGGCCGAGCCAGACCATGAAACTGCCAATAGAAGAGGCATCCCATTTGCGCGGTACCTTCAGATAATCCTCATCCATGTTGTCCCATGGAATAGCAATGCAGGAAATGTCGTAAATCAGGTTAAGAAAAAGTATTTGAATTGGTTTCATTGGCAAAAAAGGAAGGAACGCACTTGCTGTAACCACCGAAAACATATTACCAAAGTTGGAGCTGGCAGTCATTTTAATATATTTAATTATATTTCCAAATGTCCAGCGTCCCTCCACAACTCCCTGCTCAAGTACCATTAAATCTTTCTCAAGAAGGATAATGTCAGCAGATTCCTTTGCAATATCAACGGCTGTGTCTACTGAGATGCTCACGTCAGCTTCGTGCATAGCGGGTGCATCATTGATGCCGTCACCCATAAAGCCTACAGTGTGGCCATTATCACGCAAAATTCGGACTATTCGTGCTTTTTGCTGTGGACTGAGTTTTGCAAAAACGTTTGTATTTTCCACTACAGAAGAAAGCTCGTTGTCGTCCATTTCATAAATATCCGTGCCAAGTAACAAGTTTTCCGCCTTAATCCCCACCTGCTTGCAGATGTATCTTGTTACTGCGTCGTTATCACCTGTTAATACTTTGACGGACACTCCATATTCGTTCAACGCTTTAATAGCCGCTGTTGCAGTTTCCTTTGCAGGATCAAGAAAGGCAAGGTAACCGATCAGTACCATGTTAGCCTCATCTTTTACAGAGAAAACACCCTCTACTGAAGGATTGTTTTTCTGTGCTACTCCCAAAACACGCATTCCTTCACTGTTCAATTTCTTTACGGTCGAAAGAATTTCCTGTCTTATTTTATCGGTGAGTAAAACAACTGCTCCTTCGTATTCTGCATATGTTGAGATAGACAGCATTTCTTCGACAGCACCTTTTGTGATGAGCTGAGTTTTACCTCCATGGTCACGGATGACGACACTCATTCTTCGCCTGTTGAAATCAAATGGTATTTCGTCAACTTTAATGTACTTTTCCTTCATGGAACGATAGGGCTCAGATCTCGCATGGTTGAGAATTGCAATGTCCATGAGATTCTTAAGTCCTGTCTGGTAATAGCTATTTAAAAACGCGTGACGTAAAATTCTTTCGTCTTCATTGCCATGTATATCAAGATAATATTCCAGTACAACTTTATCCTGGGTTATTGTCCCTGTCTTATCGGTGCAAAGGACATCCATGGCTCCAAAATTCTGCATAGAGTTCAGGTTTTTGACAATGGTCTTTTTCTTCGCCATTGAAGCTGCGCCTTTTGCAAGATTGGTGGTTACAATCATCGGCAGCATTTCGGGAGTGAGACCAACTGCAACGGATAGAGCAAACAAAAAAGCTTGGAACCAGTCGCCTTTTGTAAAGCCATTGACAAACAGCACTACAGGTACCATACACATCATGAAGCGGATAAGTACCCAGCTTACGGAATTAATTCCTTTCTCAAAACTTGTCACAATTTGCTTATCGGTGATTGTTTTTGCCATAGAGCCAAAACAAGTATAATCACCAGTAGCAAGAACAATGCAGGTGGCAGAACCGCTGACAACATTACTGCCCAAGAAAGCCAGATTAGGAAGTTCCAATGGATTATTACTGTCTTGATTCACAGAATAATCGTATTTTTCTAGTGGCTCACTCTCACCGGTAAGGGAAGCCTGGCTTACAAATAGATCTTTACAGGTTATAATGCGGACGTCGGCCGGAATCATATCTCCCGCCGATAAATAGATAATATCTCCAGGTATGATCTCTGCAAGAGGCACTTCCTTTTTGCCGTCGTCCTCACGTGAAACGGTTGCAGTTGTATGAACCATAGCCTTCAGTTTTTCCGCAGCATTATTGGAACGCGTTTCCTGAACAAATCGGAGGAGGCCACTGATTAATACCATAGTACAAATAATAATAACTGTGCGTGGGTTCTTATCCTCTGGAGCAACAGCTAGAACATCCGTAATAAGAGAAATAGTCGCAAGGACAAAAAGAACAATAGTAAATGGATTTACAAAAGCACCTATTAGCTTTTTGTAAACGGGCTCTGGTTTTTCATGGGAGATTTCGTTTCTTCCGTATTTATTTCTAAGCTCTTTTGCAGCATCTTCACTGTACCCATTCAGGGTAGTGTTGTATTGTTTCAACAGTTTGTCCGCTTCCGTTCTGCTTGCTACAAGTAGTTTCTCCGCAACCGGCGATACGGAATTGGAAACGGACTGAGTGATTTTCGTTTTCATACTTTAAATCTCCAATTGTTTTATGGTTCATTTTATCGATCAGCTCTTGGCACAAAATTTCTATATTTTTATCAATATTCCGGTTCGGAAGACTACTTATTATATCAATGAAAGTTTCGTTGTTCTATTTTACAAGCTCTTAATTATTTGAATTTTGTTTTCTAAATATTCTTATCTAATATATATTTTTAGGATTCTTAATACTGTCAAAGTTTATGAAAAATAGCCAATTTAGAGGATAAATTATAATAAGATAAGAAAATACACCAAAGTTTAGGTCTGGAAGTTCATAAAAAATTCCTTTTTGTTTGTAATATACAGAATCAGCATACTTATGTTGAACTTCATAACACTAAAAGTTCAATTCCTGTCAATCTTTTGATTATAGAGCTTATCTCAAAATTCAAAATTACTTTCTAAATCTAGAATTTGGAGTAATCAATCGAGTTTCTGATCATATATAACATTGAAACTTCCATTTATTTGAGAATAAAGTTGATTTTAGGATAACCTCAATAAATATTCCTTATAGATATCATTAACATACCGAGCTTTCTTTCTAGCTGTTCCCGTTTTTTGCTACTCCTGTTCTTTAATTTATACGATGCATTAACGAGGAATGTAGAACATTATCAGCACACCTGCAAGTGCGATCAATGCCCCTATTATTTCATATTTGTCTGGGTTTTTCTTGTCTATCAGAGCTCCCCAGATCAGGGATGAAACAATAAAGATTCCTCCATAGGCAGCATAAACCCTACCGAAATGCGCCGGCTGAAAAGTTGGAATTATCCCGTAAACTGCTAACGTCAGTCCTCCGAGAAGCCCGAGTACTGCTCCTTTATTTTCCCTTAACCATAACCAAACAAGATAGCCTCCTCCTATTTCAAAAAGGGCAGCTAGAAAAAACAGAACAAGAGATACTATAGAGTCAATCATTTATTATCATCCTCTCTTGGCCAGTAGTAAATGATTGATACTCCGATAAGAATAACCAAGGAGCCTATAAGATCATGGGTATCGGGAGGGATTTTGTCAAAAATCCAGCCCCATAAGAGGGACATAACAACAAAAATACCACCATAAGTTGCATATATTCTATGGAAGTAAGAGCGCTGAAAAGTGGGCACGATTCCATATAGAAACAGGACAATTGCCCCTGAAAATGCAAAAATCAGTCCTCTGTCTTCACGTAGCCACAACCACATAAGGTATCCTCCTCCTATCTCGAAAATACCTGCAAGGATAAACAGGAAGATAGTATACGTAAAGCACCTTTTCCTGGAAATGCATTCGGTTTCTGTTTCAACCATGTTCTTCAAAGATTGCCAGATATATATATAAATACATTGATTTTGACTCTCTTTGGATTTAATTTAAACGTTAATCCGGTTGAAACTTGATTCAAATTATTTTGAAATAAGATGTTTTATATAGGTTATTTCAAATATATTTGAAATAGAGAATGTTATT
>DAQQ01000224.1:0-5188 GCA_002508465.1 Methanosarcina sp. UBA7
ATCTAAGGAATTATATCTAAAAACCTAAGAATTATATCTAAAAACCTAAGGAATTCGAAAAGTAATGATTAGGAATATTTGATAAAATATAGAAAAATGGTCTTCCGGAGTACAATAAAGTAGAACTAGATTGAGAGTTGTAAGCAATTTATGGAACAGTAAAAGAAGCACCATTGAATGGAGCATAGAGTTACTTCGTTATTATTCACTTTGAGTGTTAAAATTAACCTTCAGAACATATTACCTTTAGATTGACTCAGAAAAGTAAATTCATGTTATATTAAGGTGGCCTATTGTGTGGAAAAAAATGTTTTATATGCTAAAATTAAGCCCACTCTGGAAAAATTGGTCCAATATTCAGAGAAACCACTTGTAATAACCGGTAAATTTGCAGGCTCATTCTTTGCATCATACTTTAGATCAAAACTTTTTCTCTTTTTTCCTTATTACCATATCGGAGGAGCCGAAAAGGTTCATGTTAAAATTACTTCTTGTCTAAAAGAGTACAGCCCTGTAGTATTTTTTGCGAATAAATCAAAAAGCTCCGCATTAAAAGAGCAATTTATGCAAAGTGCTAAAATATTTGACATAGGTTATTTAAATAACCCATTGTTAATTTACTTTTGGGCTGGTGTGCTATCCACAGTTGTAAACTATAATAAAAATTGTGTTGTTTTTGGATGTAATAACATACTTTTCTACAAACTAATTCCTTACTTAAAACCTGATATTTGTTGTATTGACCTCATACATGCTTTCGGGGGTGGGATTGAAAACGTTAGTCTCACCTATGTAAACAGGTTAGACAAAAGAGTCGTAATTAATTCACGGACGTTGAAGGATATTAAGGAACAATATAGTTTGAATGATATTCCTGAAAAAATGAATGACAGGATCTTTTTAATTGAAAACTGTGTACAAATTCCGGAAAGAATCATAAGAAAGAATAACGAGTCTACTTTAAGAATTCTGTATGTAGGGCGTGGTTCAGAAGAAAAGAGAGTACACCTTATAGGAAAAATATCTCGTGTTTGCCATCAAAAAAATATGCCAATTGAGTTTGTATTAGTCGGGGACGTTAAGAACTCGATTCCCGAACAAGATAGAGTTTATTGTAATTTCTTAGGCGAGATCGTAGATGAAAAAAGGCTCTCGGAAGTGTATAATAGTTCTGACATATTACTGCTTGTATCGAGTAGTGAAGGTTTTCCTTTAGTCATAATGGAAGCAATGGCATGTGGCCTTGTAACTATAAGCACGGATGTAGGAGGTATTTCAGAACATGTTCATAATGGCTATAACGGTTTTCTTGTAAAAGACGATAGTGAAGATCTCATAATAAAAAATACATGTGATATTATAAGTGAACTTACCTCAAACAAAACTTTGAGGAACAAAATATCAACAGAAGCTTATGAATATGCAAAAGTGAACTTTAACTGTAAAAACTTCTGTATGAAATATAGAAAACTGATCTATGGAAAATAATTGATTCAGATCAGGAGAAATAGAAGAGGAATAGAAGAGGAATAAAAAGGACAGGAAAAAGGACAAGATTCAATTTTGAAATTTATTTAAGAGCTTTTGGAAAAGAGATTATTAACAAATATTCTACGGCTAAATTCCATCAAGAAAAAAGGTATCATATATATCGATCTGATCCCGAAGTTCCTTAGTAAAAAGACAATGTGATTTCTAGCATAATAGTAGGTCTGTTTCAGGCGTCCGGATAGCCTGCAACCACCTGTACTAACTCTATTATGATCTGCTACTGCAGCCGGTTGGAAATAAAATTTAAATCCCAGGTTAATTAGTCGCATGTTCAGATCACTTTCTTCACGGCAGTAAGTGCCTTTATAGGCTTTTTCCTCATATCCACCTATGTTCCTTAACTGATCGACCGGATACAAACAACAGGCGTGTCCCATATCTACTTTTAAAACACTTCCAGGGTCCTGCCCATAGTTGTTGAAAATTTCGCCAGTGAGTTTATTTACATAAAACGGGACATTACGCCTGACAGCTTCTTCATCCGGGTCTGTGTTTTCTATCAACCTCGGAACAATTACAATATCGTTTGTGGCAAAAGAATTGTAAGTATTGACAAGTTTTTCTAAACAGCCCCGATGCAACACCAGATCATCTTCAATGAAGAACACCAGTTGACCCGTAACTTCGTGGAGAGCTGCATTCCTGTTGCGTGGGAGACCCAGATTGTGTTCATGAGTCTTACCATTTATTCTTGAATCGCGGACCATGTAATGTTTTATGACCTCTATAGTGTTGTCAGTTGAACAATCATCTGAAATAAAAAGTTCCCAATTGGTATATGACTGGTTTAAGACGGATTCAATACAGACCCCAAGAACCGATGCTCTATTATATGTCGGTAAAATTATTGATACTAACGGTTTTTTACTCATAAATTATTCACCAATTTTTAGACTACAGAGTCTGCCGGCGACCAGAGCTGGTTATTTCTGCTATTAAATCGGAAAAGCCAACAACTTAGTAATTATGATCAAAAAAAGATTTTGCAGGACTGTATTTATAGCTCTTTATATACTTTTAAAGTTTTTTTTGCCGAAATATCCCAGCTAAACATTTTTGATCTTTTCAGTCCTTTTCTGATCATTTCTTCTTTGAGTTCCTCATTTGTTAATACTTCATACATTTCTTCAACAAATTTTTCAACATTAAAAGGATCTGCCTGAACTGCAGCATCTCCGACAACTTCCGGCAGTGAGGAAGTGTTTGATGTAATTACTGGGGTTCCGCAAGCCATTGCTTCCAGAGGAGGTATCCCGAACCCTTCATATAAAGAGGGAAATACGAACAAATCCACAGCATTGTATATCTCTGCCAGTTCGGTCTCTGAGACATATCCCGTAAAGATAACGTCATTCTGTAAATTCAGAGCCTTTATCTGTTCAAGGAGCTTTTTCCTTACGAACAGGTAATTTGGTGTCCCGGCCTTTAATAATTTTATATGTGGTATTTTATTTTTCAATTTGCTAAATGAATTTATTAGAAACTGGACATTTTTTCTAGGTTCTTCAGCTCCAACATATAAGATTACTTTTTCATCGTTTCCAATGCCATATTTTGATAAACACTTTTTACTTCTATTGGGGAAGTATAAGCTGTGGTCTACGGCTGGGGTTATGATCTCTATGTTTTCTTCTGGATATTTTATATACTTACTAATGTCCTGTTTAGAGAATTCGGATACCGTAATTATTTTTTCTGCTTTTCTCAATCCTTTTGCGTTAAGTTTCCAGAGAGGACTTCGAGTCTTGTAATACGCTATAGGAATAATATCGTGGCAGGTAACAATAGTTTTTTCTAAGTCAGTTAGTTCAAGGAGAAATGCCAGATCCTGACGAGTTATATGTTTAATATTATTCTTATTTACTTTCTTCTTCACAATAAATGGATAAGCAAAACACTCAACAGCCTTGTTAACTCCGGCGACTTTTGACAAATTGGGATATTCTATCTTATTTAATTTGATATTGTTTAACCTGCTATGAATCTCACTTTGATACTTTGACATTGCGAATATTTCATCTGTTTTGAGACCATTTATATAGTCAATTTCCATACTTCAGTTCCCCAAAAACCCGGAATGATTTATAAATCTCTTACTTTAGAGTAATTTATTATTTCTACTCTATAATTTGTTCTTTATCCGAGTAACTTAGTTTTTATCCTTTATGTACTGTTTCTCAATTCTGGCTGAGACTTCATTCCAATCCATTATCTTTTTGTCTATACCTGAGTTTTCTTTTTTTCCTTTTTTCTTAATTTTCATCAGTATTGGGGCAACTTTTTCTTTTGAAACCGGGTTCTCAATCCCAATACAGTTCCTTCCATCTACAAACTCCTCAAGTGCACTCCCTTTTGCCACTATACACGGAGTTCCCGCAGCCAACGCTTCCGCAACCGTTATACCATATGCTTCATGAGAAGAAAGCATCAAAAATATATCCGCATCTGCATAGCACTCAAGCAGTTCTTTTCTTGACAGATCTTTTAACCATTCAACCCTTTCTTCCACCCCTAAACTTTTCGCCATATTGCGAAGTTCAGCTTCGTAAGGCCCCTTTCCAATGATCCTCAACCTGGAACCCTGAAGTTCAGGCAAACTCTGGATAATATACTGTACTCCCTTATATTCCTCCAGGCGGCCCACATAGAGAAGAAGCTTTTCTCTTCCGGCATCCTTATTTGAACTTTTTTCCGGCTGCCTCAAATCCTTGAACTCTTTAAGGTTTAGTCCGTTAGGGATTTTTACGGTTTTTGCGGCAACCTCAAAATCTGATTCTATAAGTTTCTTTTCATATTCTGAGACACATATTACGGAATCTGCCCTGGAGAAGATTATCTTCCCTAGAAACCTGTACGGCTTGTGCAGTAAGTCTCGGAATGCAGTATGGCCATGCCTGTGATAATGCGGTGTAAATACAAGTATTGCATTGCGCCTGCCCAAAGATGCAAAGAATGCAGGAAAAGCGTGATAACTGTGCGCGTGAATTATATCATAGTCGCGCTTTTTGAGATAAGTATAGATCTGGGGAGCAAGGTAATACGCATTTCCAGGAGCAAAAGATCTGAACCTTATAACCTTTACTCCGTTTATTATCTCTTGCTTTTTCAATTTACCTGTAGGATCGGTGGTTATAACCTCCACATCGTGCCCTGCTTTAACCAGCCTTTCACTAATTTCTTTGACATGAGTTTCCACTCCACCTATGTCGGGAGAATAACGGGGACATATCTGGGCTATTTTCAAGGCTTAACCTCTCTCATACTGGAATCTATGTGGAGTAATGCATTAGTTTAATATAAAGATAATGTGATAGTTAAAGCAAATGACATCTAATAAAAGCGTTTGCATAGTCGGACCTTCGAAACGTTTTTTGAGCGGTATCAGTTATTATACTATCCGTCTGGCAAATGCCATGCCTATGGAAAAGGAAGTATCAGTAGTTTGCTTTCGGCAGTTGCTTCCAACTTTTCTTTTTCCTGGAAAATCCCATGTCGGAAAAAATATTTCCGACTTGAATTTTTCACCCAGGATTCCTGTTTTTGACGGCATGGATTATAACAATCCACTGACCTGGATTCAAGCATACCGCTTTCTTAAAGCACAAAAACCTGATATTATAGTTTTGCAATGGTGGAC
>DAQQ01000224.1:5214-10875 GCA_002508465.1 Methanosarcina sp. UBA7
CCTTTTGAAGAGTCAATACTTCCTATCCGTTTATACTCAAAAATAACAGGAAAATTACTGCGTAAAAACCTTGACGCATATATTACTCACTCCGAGTCCGATAAAGAGCTTGTTGCAAAAAGATACTCTATTTCCCCTGAAAAAATTCATGTGATCCCACATGGACTTTACGACCAGTACGGAAAAGTACTTGATATAAAAGAAGCGAGAAGAAATCTCTCGATAAAGGACGATTTCGTTATACTTTCTTTCGGCTTAATTCGAAAGTATAAGGGAACTCCCTACCTTATCAGAGCCTTTGAACAGCTGCCCTCCAAAATTCTCGAAAAAAGCAGGTTATTGATTGTGGGGGAAATCTGGGAAGACCGCAAGGAATTACTTGACCAGATTAAAGCTTCTCCTTATCATGATAAGATTACACTGGTAGATGAATATGTTCCTGATGAAAAAGTAAATCTGTATTTCAGCGCTGCAGATGTGGTAGTCCTGCCTTATCTGAGAGCTTCTCAGAGTGGAATCGCTCACATTGCCATGTCTTTTGGAAAACCTGTTGTTGTTTCCGAAGTCGGTGGCTTAAAAGAATCAATGGCTAACTATGAAGGCACTTTTTTTGTACCCCCGGCTGATGTAGATTCTATTAGGGAAGCTATTCTCAGCCAGTTTGGAGAGAGAAATCATTATGAAGCTCCTGATCAGAAATGGGATAGAATTATAAACTGTTACACAGAATTAATACAATCTATTTAATATTCTTTTTCATAATTCTATCTTAACTTAGAATGTTTAATTTATAAAGGGGATACTATGAGTTCTCAGGATCGTCCTGTATCGTCATTCAAAGATAAAATCAGATCCAGTTGGCCTTATACTCTTGCAGTTGCGATAATTGTTTTTATGTCTCTATGGATCAGAATACTTCCTTCGGATAATGTTCTTTTACCTGGCGGAATTGTGAAGTTCACAACCAATGATGCCTGGTACCATATGCGTACCTTAAAGGTTCTGCTTGAGAACTACCCCCATAGGATGTTTTTCAATCCCATGACCAACTATCCTAACGGGAGTTACATACATTTCGGCCCATTGTTCGATCAATTAATGGCTATTACCTCCCTAATTCTTGGAATGGGGCACCCCAGTTCTCATCTTGTTGATACTATTGGAGCCTATTTCCCTGCAGTGCTAGGGGCCCTTACTGTCATTCCGGTTTACTACATAGGAAAATATCTTGGAGGACATAAAACCGGAATTCTGGCTGCGATCCTGATTGCATTTGCACCAGGGGAGTTTCTGTCCCGTTCAATGATTGGCTTCACAGACCATCATGTTGCAGAATCGCTGTTCAGTACACTCTTCATGATGTTCTTCATGCTGGCTTTGATTTCGGCTAAGGAAAGAAAGCTGCGTTTTGAAGATGTGTTTAACAAAAAGTTCAGTATCCTGAAAGGGCCTTTTATATACTCGGTTCTGGCTGGTGTAATGTATTCAGCATACCAGCTTTGCTGGCCAGGAGGATCGCTGTTCTTATTTATAGTCCTTGTTTATGCAGTATTCCAGTATATTTTAGACAATTTCCGGAATGAGTCCAGCGACTACCTTGGGTTTACAGGTGTAGTCACCTGTTTAGTAAGTGCAGTACTTATTCTTCCATTTGTCCATCCGGATATGGGTTTTTCTCTGTACTATTACTCCTGGTTCCACGTCGTCACTGCTCTTGGTGCAATGGCAGGCTTTGCGGCTTTGAGTCTCATTGAAAGAGAGTTCAAAAGAAAGCAGATGAAGGCTTATTACTACCCTCTTCTAATCCTCGGAGCAGGAATTCTCGGGATTATATTTATCAAAATTTTATCTCCATCACTTTATTCCCTGATCATAAGTGCACCAAGTACTGTTTTTGGAAGACAGCAAGGAGGACCTTCCACAATCGAGGAAGCTAGTTCTATATTCTACCGTGGTGGCGTCTTTACCCTATCTAAAGCTTTTTCAAATTTCACTACTATGGGATTTCTCGCTTCTTTGCTCGGCATGTTAGTTCTGGCTGCAAACCTGTTCAGAAGACCAAAACCTCAGGAACTGCTGGTTCTTGTCTGGAGCTTCTTAATTCTTCTTGCAATTTACGGCCAGGTCCGTTTTGCATATTACTATTCAATAAACGTTTCAATCCTGAGTGCATATCTGGGAGGACTGTTACTTGAAATAGTAAAATGGAGTGAACTTGACCAGAAGTTCAAAAGTAATGTAAAATCACCAGCAGATATCCCGAAGACATTGAAACTCGTCAAAGTAGAGCAGGTTTTTGCAGTCCTGCTTATAGTGGTATTTCTGATTTATCCAGTATACGGATCTTCAATACCGGATACAAAAATGGTATATGGCCAGCCCATCCAGCCCTGGGAAGAAGCCTGCACCTGGCTTAGTTCAAACACTCCAGACCCTGGTATGAACTACAATGCCGTTTACGAAGCTCCAAAAAACGGAGAAATGTTCCAGTATCCAGATACGGCATACGGTGTTATGTCATGGTGGGACTACGGGCATTATATAGAGACAATAGGCCACAGGATGCCAAATGCAAACCCCTTCCAGGCCGGAGTAGGAGGCCGTTCGGCAAGCATTAACGAGACAAACCGACCAGGTGCTACAACCTTTCTCACAGCCCCATCTGAAGAAGAAGCAAGTGCAGTACTTGAAGCCATAGACCCGAGGCCCGAAAAAGCAGGTGCACGTTATATAATGTCCGATGCCAGAATGGCTACAGGTATATTCATTTCAATTGCTACCTGGACTCTTGATACTGATGGGTACTATCAGGCTTACTTGATAGGTAGCCGATATCAGAGCATACCTTCTACACGATATTTCAATTCCATGGAGGCAAGACTGCATATTTTTGACGGAAATGGCTTGAAGCAGTATCGTATGGTTCACGAGACTGAGGCCTACCAAACTGAAGAAATGTGGTACAAGCAGGTCTACAATTACCTATACGGAGGCAAACTCCCTGAAGTATATACAGGTTATGTCAAGATCTTCGAGTACGTTAAAGGTGCAAACATAACAGGAACGGCTTCCTCTAATGAGACTGTTAAAATAAACACGACAATTCTTACAAATAAGGGAAGGACCTTTGAGTACTCGCAGTCAACTATTGCAGACTCTCAGGGAAGGTACGAATTTACAGTACCCTATTCAACAGAAGGTCCGATTACAGACCAAACACAATTTGATACTGCACCTTCAGGGCCCTATATGTTGAGTTATGGCGATACCACAAAAGAAGTAAAAGTAAGTGAAGAAGCCGTATTGAAAGGAGAAGAGATAAAAGTCTGAGCAACTTAGATGTTAAGTTAAGTTAAGTTAAGTTAAGTTAACTTAACTTAACTTAATTTCACACCTTTCTTTTTTTCTTTTATCTTTATGTAACCATTCAGCCTATATAAAACAACATCAATAGCCATCTTTATTAGAATTCAATTAATAGATTTCTGTAAATCGATTTTCTTATAATGTTGCCGAATGACTGCGTTTCATCCTTTTCCGTCGATTGCTTTTTGGATTCCACTATTTCACTAAAATCAATATCAATGGGCACGTTTGGGTGGGCTGAATAGTTACATCTTTATTTTTGTTTTATCCGCCTAGAAGGCTTATCTTTGAAATTTTGAAGTAGCCTCCTACCTTTCCAGAATGTTTGTTTTTTATATATTTCCAGGTTACATATAATTTATATACTATTGATAAAGTTATTTTATATGTCAAAGAGTTTTCATAAAATGGAACTAGGATATTACCACGTCTTTTAGAAAACATACTGTTTAAAGGTTGAAAATCTTAAAGAATCGAGAGCCAGGGAAGAAAAGTAAAACCAAGAACATTGAATCTCTTGAAGAATGTCCTGGCTGATCCAGTATGAAAGATGCATGAGGTTCCTGGAGATAAATAAGGTAGAATAATAAATAATTAGACTGAGTTGCCTGCATAGGATAATAATATCTTACTTGATTTTCTTCTTTCATAAATTATGTTTATTTGAAAAAAAATCACCTTCGAAGGGATTATCATGAGTTCTCAGGGTCATCCTGTATCATCATTCAAAGATAAAATCAAATCCAGCTGGCCTTATACTCTGGCAGTTGCGATAATCGGTTTCGTGTCTCTATGGATTAGAATAGGTCCTTTAGATACGATATTCTTATCCGATGGATCCGTAAGGTTTACGACCAATGATGCCTGGTACCATATGCGTACCTTAAGGGCTCTGCTTGAAAACTACCCCCACAGGATATTCTTCGACCCAATGACCAATTATCCTAATGGGAGTTACATACATTTCGGCCCATTGTTCGATCAAATGATGGCTATTATCTCCCTGATTCTTGGAATGGGACATCCCAGTTCTCATCTTGTTGATACTGTTGGAGCTTACTTTCCTGCAGTGCTTGGAGCTCTGACTGTCATTCCGGTTTACTACATAGGAAAATATATTGGTGGGCATAAAACCGGAATTCTGGCTGCAATTTTAATTGCGTTTGCTCCGGGACAGTTTCTAACCCGTTCAATGATTGGCTTCACAGACCATCATGTTGCAGAATCACTGTTCAGCACACTTTTCATGATGTTCTTCATGCTGGCTTTGATTTCGGCTAAGGAAAGAAAGCTGCGTTTTGAAGATGTGTTTAACAAAAAGTTCAGTGTCCTGAAAGGGCCTTTTATATACTCGGTTCTGGCTGGTGTAATGTATTCAGCATACCAGCTTTGCTGGCCAGGAGGATCGCTGTTCTTATTTATAGTCCTTGTTTATGCAGTATTCCAGTATATTTTAGACAATTTCCGGAATGAGTCCAGCGACTACCTTGGGTTTACAGGCATAGTCACTTGTTTAGTAAGCACAATACTTATCCTTCCGTTTGTCCATCCGGATATGGGCTTTTCTCTTTATTATTACTCATGGTTCCATGTTGTCACTGCTATTGGGGCAATGTCAGGTTTTGCGGCTTTGAGTCTTATTGAAAGGGAATTCAAAAGAAAGAAAATGAGAGCTTATTACTACCCTTTGCTAATTTTCGGAGCAGGAATTCTCGGACTTATAATTATCAAAATCGCATCTCCATCTCTTTATTCTCTGATAATAAACGCACCAAATACCGTTTTCGGAATCCAGCAGGGAGGCCCTTCCACAATCCTGGAAGCTTCTTCTATATTTTATGAAAGTAACCAGTATGGAGTCTTTACCTTATCGAAAGTATTTCTACATTTCACTCCTATAGGGTTCCTTGCTTCTGTAATAGGGATATTCATTCTGGCTGCAGGTCTATTCAGAAAACCAAAGCCTCAGGAAGTGCTACTTCTCATCTGGAGTTTCTTAATTCTTTTTGCAATTTACGGCCAGAATCGTTTTGCATATTACTATTCAATAAACGTTTCAGTCCTGAGTGCCTACCTTGGAGGTCTGCTGCTTGAAACAGTTAAATGGAAAGAAGTTGACCAGAAACTCAAGAGTAATGTAAAATCGCCCGAAGATGTCCCGAAAGTTTTTAAACTCATCAAAGTACAGCAGATCTTTGTAATCCTGGCCATAGTAGTATTTCTGATTTATCCAGTGTATGGATCTGCAATGCTATATTCAAATACGATAAAATCAACTGGCTCAAACGAACCCAA
>DAQQ01000224.1:10985-14655 GCA_002508465.1 Methanosarcina sp. UBA7
CCAAATGCAAACCCCTTCCAGGCCGGAGTAGGAGGACGCAGAGTAAGCATTAACGAGACAAACCAGCCCGGAGCTGCAACCTTTCTCACAGCCCCCTCTGAAAAAGAAGCAAGTGCAGTGCTTGAAGCCATAGATCCAAGGCCTGACAAGGCAGGTACGCGATACATAATGTCTGATGCCAAAATGGCTACATGGATGTTAAGCTCAATTGCTACCTGGACTCTTGATACTGATGGATACTACCAGGCTTACTGGACAGGTAGCCAATATCAGAGCATACCTTCTACACGATATTTCAATTCCATGGAAGCAAGACTGCATACTTTTGACGGAAACGGCTTGAAGCAGTATCGTATGGTTTACGAAACTGAGGCCTATCAATCTGACGAAGTAGGGTACAAGCAGGTCTACAACTACTTATACGGAGGCAAAATCCCTGAGGTAGATACAGGTTATGTCAAGATCTTCGAGTACGTTAAAGGTGCAAACATAACAGGAACGGCTTCTCCCAATGAGAGTGTTAAAATAAACACGACAATCCTTACAAATCAGAGAAGAACCTTTGACTATTCACAGTCAACAACTGCAGATTCCCAGGGAAGATACGAACTCACAGTGCCTTATTCAACAGAAGGTCCGATTGCGAATCAAACTCAATTCGATACTGCACCTTCAGGACCCTATGTATTGAGTTATGGAGATACGACAAAAGAAGTGAGAGTAAGTGAAGAAGCCGTATTAAAAGGAGAAGAGATAAAGGTCTGAACAACTTGAGATGTGCAATTAAATTAATTTCACACCTTTATTTCTTTTTCCTTCTTTTCTGATCTTTATTTTCATCTTATTTTCCTGAAAGGCTTATTTTTGAAATTTTTGAAGTCGCCTCCTACCTTTCCAGAATGCTTCTTTTTTATAAATTCACAGGCTACATATACTTATATATACTGTTAATAAAGTTATTTTATATGTCAAAAGCTTCTAAAAGTGGAACCAGAACATTGCCGCTTCTTTAAAAGACATTACTGTTTCGAAGTAGAAAGTCTTAGAGAACCTGAGCGCCAGGGAAGAAAAACAAAACCGGGAATACTGACTCTCTTGAAGAACTTCCAGATTGAGCCAGTATGAAAAATTCAGAAGGTTCCTAAAAATAAATAATGGAATCTTGAATATAAATAAAATAGAATTGCAAATAATAAGGCTTATTCGTCTGCGTAGGAAAATGTTATCTATTTGACTTTTTTCTTTCACAAATTACAGATTTAATTACAAAAATTACCTCCGAAGGGATTATTATGAGTTCTCAGGATCATCCTGTATCGTCATTCAAAGATAAAATCAAATCCAGCTGGCCTTATACTCTGACAGTTGCGATAATCGGTTTAATGTCTCTATGGATAAGAACATATCCTTCAAATACGGTGTTCTTATCCGATGGGTCTGTAAGATTTACGGCTAATGATGCCTGGTTTCATATGCGTACCTTAAGGGTTCTGCTTGAAAACTACCCCCACAGAATGTTTTTCGATCCCATGACCAACTATCCTAACGGGAGTTATATCCATTTCGGCCCACTATTTGATCAAATGATGGCAATTACCTCCCTGATCCTAGGTATGGGTCATCCCAGTTCTCATCTTGTTGATACTGTTGGAGCTTACTTTCCTGCAGTGCTCGGAGCTCTGACTGTCATTCCTGTTTACTATATAGGAAAATATATTGGCGGCCATAAAACAGGGATTCTGGCTGCAATTGTAATCGCATTTGCTCCAGGACATTTTCTATTACACTCAATGATTGGCTCTACAGACCATCATATTGCAGAGTCGTTGTTCAGCACTTTCTTCATGATGTTTTTCATGCTTGCCTTGATTTCGGCAAAGGAGAAAAAGCTGCGTTTTGAAGACGTGTTTAATAAAAACTTAAAAGAGCCTTTTATATACGCGGTTATGGCTGGCGTAATGTATTCAGCATACCAGCTCTGCTGGCCAGGAGGCTCGCTTTTCTTATTGATCGTTCTTGTTTACGCCGTATTCCAGTGTATCTTTGACAATTTCCAGAATGAGTCAAGTGACTACCTTGGGTTTACAGGCGTAATCACATGTTTGGTAAGTACAATACTCATCCTCCCGTTTGTCCATCCTGACATGGGATTTTCACTTTATTATTACTCCTGGTTCCATGTTATTACTGCTATTGGGGCAATAGCAGGCTTTGCGGCTTTGAGTCTTATTCAAAGAGAATCAAAAAGAAAGAAAATGAAAACTTATTATTACCCACTTATAATCCTTGGAGCTGGTATTCTTGGGTTTATATTTATTAAAGTTTTATCTCCATCACTTTATTCTCTAATTATAAACGCACCAAGCACTATTTTTGGAATTCAACAGGGGGGACCCTCTACAATTGGTGAAGCTTCTTCTATGTTTCGCATAGGTGATAAAATCGTCCTGTCGGAAGCTTATAAATATTTTACTCCTACAGGATTTCTTGCTTCTTTACTGGGGATAGTTATTCTGGCTGCAAATCTATTCAGAAAACCAAAACCTCAGGAAGTGTTACTTCTTATCTGGAGTCTTTTAATTCTTTTTGCAATTTACGGACAGAACCGCTTTGCATACTACTATTCTATAAATATATCAATCCTGAGTGCCTATCTTGGAGGTCTGCTGCTCGATAAGGTGAAATGGAACGAACTTGACCAGAAGTTCAAAAATACCGTAAAATTGCCCGAAGATATTCCGAAGGCTTTTAAATTCATCAAAGTACAGCAGATCTTTGCAGTCCTGGCCATAGTATTATTTTTGATCTATCCTGTATACGGATCTGCAATTTTATATACAAAAATTTCGAACGGTACACCTGATCAGTGGGTGGAAGCTTGTGACTGGCTCCGTTCAAACACCCCAGACCCTGGTATGAACTACAATGCCGTTTATGAAGCCCCGAAAAACGGAGAGATGTTCCAGTATCCTGATACGGCTTACGGTGTCATGTCATGGTGGGACTACGGGCACTACATAGAGACAATAGGGCACAGGATGCCAAATGCTAATCCGTTCCAGGCAGGAATAGGAGGCCGAAGGGTAAGCATCAACGAGACAAACCAGCCAGGTGCAGCAACCTTTTTCACAGCCCCATCTGAAGAAGAAGCAAGTGCAGTTCTTGAAGCCATAGACCCGAGGCCTGACAAAGCAGGTGCACGCTATATAATGTCTGATGCCAGAATGGCTACAGTTATGTTCTCGGCAATACCTAAATGGACTCTTGATACTGAAGGGTACGATCAGGCTTACTGGATAGGTAACCAATATCAGAGCATACCTACTGCCCGATATTTCAATACCATGAAAGCAAAACTTCACATTTTTGACGGAAATGGCTTGAAACATTACCGTATGGTCTACGAGACTGAAGCCTACCAGAGTAACGAAGTCGCATATAAACAGGTTTACAACTACTTCTACGGAGGCAAGCTCCCTGAGGTAGATACAGGTTCTGTCAAGATATTCGAGTACGTCAAAGGTGCGAATATAACCGGAATGGCTTCTCCTAACGAAACTGTTAAAATAAGTACTACAATCCTTACAGATAAGGGACGGACCTTTGAATACACTCAATCAACAACTACAGACTCTCAGGGAAGGTATGAATTCACAGTGCCTTATTCAAC
>DAQQ01000224.1:14706-17850 GCA_002508465.1 Methanosarcina sp. UBA7
TACTGCACCTTTATTTCTCCTTTATTCTTCTGTTTTTTAGTTTTGTTTTTACTCTTCCAGGAAATATTTCTTTTAGGATTTTCTTAAGAGACTGCCATTTTTTTCAAAAAATTTAATAACTATTCAGCCTATGTAAAACAGAATCAATAGCCATATTTATTAAAATTCAATCGACAAATTTCTGCAAATTGATTTTCTTAATCTGTTACCAATTGATTCCGTTTATTCCTTTTCCACAGGTTATTTCTTGGATTCCTTGCTTTCAATACAATCAATATCTGTAGACACGTTGGGTATGCTGAATAGTTACAAAAATTATTTATATATGTCCGTCAGTTACATATACTTTTATTTATATCTGTCAGTTACATATACTTTTATTTATATCCGTCACTTACATATACTTTTATTTATATATCCATCAGTTGTATACTCTTATATACTGTTAACAAAGTAGTTTCACGTCTTGAAGGGATTCTCAAGGTTGAACCGGAAGCATTGCCACGTCTTTTAGCAGAACTATTACTGTTTCTGAAGTAAATAGCTTGAGAAACCTGCCACCATGAAAAATAAGCAAAAACCCCCTCAGGCAATAGTAGGTCTCTTGTGAATTGTCCAGATCGATCTAATATGAAAACTGCATGAAGTTTCTGAACAGAAATAAGGTAGGATTATAAATAATCCTACTGAGTAGCCTGCGTAGAATAATATTATCTAATATTATCTATTTGATATTATTATTCCATAAACTATATATTTGATTGAAAAAACTTACCTCTTAAAGGGGATTACTATGAGTTCTCAGGATCATCCTGTATCATCATTCAAAGATAAAATCAAATCCAGCTGGCCTTATACTTTGGCAGTTGCGATAATCGGTTTTATATCTCTATGGGTTAAAACACTTCCTTCAAATACGGTGTTCTTATCCGATGGATCCGTAAGGTTCGCGACCAATGATGCCTGGTACCATATGCGTACCTTATTTGTCTTGCTCGAAAATTACCCCAATAGGATGTTTTTCAATCCCATGACCAACTATCCTAACGGGAGTTACATACATTTCGGCCCATTGTTCGATCAAATGATGGCTATTACCTCCCTGGTTCTTGGAATGGGACATCCAAGTTCTCATCTTGTTGACACTGTTGGAGCCTATTTCCCTGCAGTGCTTGGAGCTCTAACTGTCATTCCGGTTTACTACATAGGAAAATATCTTGGAGGACATAAAACCGGAGTTCTGGCTGCAATTTTAATTGCGTTTGCTCCGGGACAATTTCTAACCCGTTCAATGATTGGTTTTACAGACCATCATGTTGCAGAATCGCTATTCAGTACACTTTTCATGATGTTCTTCATGCTGGCTTTGATTTCGGCTAAGGAAAGAAAGCTGCGTTTTGAAGATGTGTTTAATAAAAAGTTCAGTGTCCTGAAAGGACCTTTTATATACTCGGTTCTGGCTGGTGTAATGTATTCAGCATACCAGCTTTGCTGGCCAGGAGGATCGCTTTTCTTATTGATTGTTCTTGTTTACGCAATATTCCAGTATATTCTGGACAATTTCCGGAATGAATCAAGCGACTACCTTGGATTTACAGGTGTAGTAACCTGTCTGGTAAGTACAATACTTATCCTTCCGTTTGTCCATCCGGATATGGGCTTTTCTATGTATTATTACTCATGGTTCCACGTTATCACATCCCTTGGAACAATGGCCGGATTTGCGGCTTTGAGTCTCATAGAAAGGGAATTCAAAATAAGGAAAATAAATGCTTATTACTACCCTCTGTTGATTCTTGGAGCAGGAATTCTCGGACTTATAATTACCAAAATCGCATCTCCATCCCTTTATTCTCTAATTATAAATGCTCCGAGTACTGTTTTTGGGATTCAACAGGGAGGACCTTCCACAATTGGTGAAGCTACTTCTATATTCTACCAGAACGGCGCCTTTACCCTGTATAAAGCTTTTTCAAATTTCACTCCTATAGGGTTCCTTGCTTCTGTAATAGGGATATTCATTCTGGCTGCAAACATGTTCAGAAGACCAAAGCCCCACGAATTACTTGTTCTTGTCTGGAGCTTCTTTATTCTCCTTGCAATTTATGGCCAGAATCGTTTTGCATATTACTATTCAATAAACGTTTCAATCCTGAGTGCCTACCTTGGAGGCCTATTACTTGAAAAAGTAAAATGGAACGACCTTGACCAGAAGTTCAAAAGTAATGTAAAGTCACCTTCAGATGTCCCAGGTGCATTGAAACTTGTCAAAATAGAGCAAGTTTTTGCAGTCCTGTTTATATTGATATTTCTGATTTATCCTGTATATGGATCTGCAATGCTATATTCAAATACGATAAAGTCAACTGGCTCAAACGAACCCAATCAACCATGGATGGAAGCTTGTGTCTGGCTACGTTCAAATACTCCTGATCCGGGAATGAACTACAATGCCATTTACGAAGCTCCTAAAAGCGGAGAAATGTTCCAGTATCCAGATACGGCATNNCCAAATGCAAACCCCTTCCAGGCAGGGGTCGGAGGACGCAGAGTAAGCATTAACGAGACAAACCAGCCCGGAGCTGCAACCTTTTTCACAGCCCCATCTGAAAAAGAAGCAAGTGCAGTGCTCAAAGCTATAGATCCAAGGCCTGACAAAATGGGTGCACGTTATGTAATGTCTGATGCCAAAATGGCTACAGACATATTCGGGGCAATGCCTGCCTGGACTCTTGATACTGATGGGTACTATCAGGCTTACTGGACAGGTAGCCAATATCAGAACATACCTTCTACCCGATATTTTAATTCCATGGAAGCAAGACTGCATATTTTTGACGGAAATGGCTTGAAGCAGTATCGTATGGTTTACGAAACTGAGGCCTATCAAACTGACGAAGTAGGGTACAAGCAGGTCTACAATTACTTCTACGGAGGAAAACTCCCTGAAGTAGATACCGGCTATGTCAAGATCTTCGAGTACGTTAAAGGTGCAAATATAACAGGAACGGCTTCTCCCAATGAGGGTGTTAAAATAAACACGACAATCCTTACAAATCAGGGAAGGACCTTTGAGTACTCGCAGTCAACTACTGCAGATTCTCAGGGAAGGTATGAATTTACAGTGCCTTATTCAACAGAAGG
>DAQQ01000224.1:17951-37277 GCA_002508465.1 Methanosarcina sp. UBA7
TACTGCACCTTTATTTCTCCTTTTTTCTTATGTCTTTGTTTTTAATTTTATGCTTTCAAACTTATTCTTAAACTAGAACTGCAGATTTTTACTTCATTTTTCCGCTATCTAGATATACTATTAAAAAAACCTACTTCGCAGGAGAAGTATGATGAAAAACCCTATTATAGGTAGAGTCTGGAAATTCGGAGACGATGTCGACACAGATGTAATCATTCCCGGAAAATACCTGCGGACCAAAGATATGCAGGTTTTTGCAGCTCATGCAATGGAAGGCATTGACCCCGAATTTGCAAAAAAAGTAAAACCAGGAGACATTATTGTAGCAGGTAGCAATTTCGGCTGCGGCTCTTCAAGAGAACAGGCTCCCCTTGCTTTAAAACATGCAGGTATAGCATGTATTGTCGCAAGATCTTTTGCAAGGATCTTTTTCAGAAATGCAATCAATGTAGGGCTACCTCTTATTGAAGCCGATATCGAGTGTCAGGAGGGCGACGAAATAAAGGTTGACCTGCTAAAAGGTGAAGTTACAGTTTCAGGAAAAGCCACTTATGAAGGAAATAAACTACCGGATTTTCTTCTCCAAATACTTGCTGACGGCGGACTTGTAGCTCACAGAAAGAAAATCCAGATCGAGCAAAGGGAATAATTTGATACAATAAGTATGGAAAAAGACCGGAAAATAAACCGTAAAGTACTGGAAGTATATTGAGAAATGGTATAGAAAACATACCAAAAGTACACTGGGAACACACCAGAAATAAATTTAATTTGGCAACAACCAAAGTAAGAAGAATAAGAAAAGTAAGAAGAATAAGAAAAATAAGAAGAATGAACTCAGAATCCATATTTCAAAAAAATCATCCAAAACAACCGATAACTATGATTTTTCCTGATGAATATAAGCATGTAGGTGTAACAAAATCCTTCTGCCCGGGAACTGAGGAACCTATCTATTTCCTAACTGACTACCTGATTACAGAAAAGGGAAGTCCTCAGACAGACGGCTGCGAATACGCAGTCTATTACGTGAGAAAAAACGGAGAGGGCTTGCTCAGAAAAGTTGAATCTCTCGAAACAATAGCCTCAGGAGAAGAGGTGGTAAAATATGACAGAGAGTTGAATATAAAAGACCGTACACTCCTGATCGAGACTGCAGAAAAACTCTGTACCGGCAAAGTGAACACGGTAATTTTTACAGGTATGGATAAACACGTGACATTTGTTCACGCCCCCGATCTTGCAAGCATTCTTGAATTAGAAATCCTTGACGTTGCTCCCCCTTATCCCTCCTGGCTTTCTCTTGTTGTAAGAAGGCTCGAAGCCAGTGGAATTTTCGGGGATCTCCAGGTCAGGTTTACTGAAAAAGTAATCGATTTAAGACGTTTTGAAGGAAAAAACACCGTTTTTCCTTGCAGCGCGTCTGGACTGGAAGGCAAATGCCTGGACTCGGATGTGCTCACGGAAAACGGACATTTACTTGTAGGATGTGAAATTTCAAAGACTCTTTTTGAGATACGTTTTCCTGAACTTGAGTATTCCTTTATAAACATCTGTCCTTTCAAGTCCGAAATAGTTGTACCCTCAAAATCCTTTATTACTCGCTGCTGCAGGTCTGAGAATTCAGGTCTTGTAAATATTTCGGGTTTTGATGGAGCTGTAGTCCACTGGGGAGCATCGGAATACCAGGTTGCTGAAGCTATCCGAAAACTTGTAAACAGATTGAGAAAGAATGAGTAATCTTACATTTTTTCTTCAAAAGTCTGTTTTTCTGGTATTTTCTATAATCACTGTTCTATTATATTGAATCAAAACTATCCCTAAATTCAAACTCCCCAGCTAATGCTTTTTTCTAATTATCGGCTTCAATTTCAAGTTTCTCTCAGCTTTTGCTTTTATCTCTGTAATGAGCTAAAATACGTTAAACTTGAGTGAATCTCTTCACGAGTTTAGTAAACTCGATTATATAATATATAGTTTTTCTATTTATTAGAAAACTCTATTATCTATGAGAGATATAGTTTTAAAGGATCGACCTGCCAGCGACACTCACAAATTAAGGGGATTTGGGGAGAGATACCGAAATAAAGTGGCTTTAGATAATCGGAGACGGGCAGCAGATTATAAAACAGTATTAAATCTGGGGGGTAATTATATGATTTTGCTCATAACTGCATGGATTGTTGGATTTGTTGCTGGGGTTTTCTTGATGAAGTTCTTGTTTGTAACGATTGCTGTAAAGGCTTCACTCGCCTATAACACAATCATCGGGCATAATATTCATGAGAAGTATCAGCAGGTGAACATGATACCTGATTGTGTTAAAACTCTCGCAGACAACAATATATACCAGCGTTACTCGCTTGAACCGCTGCGTATTGTAAAATATCCGGCATTTTACAGAAAAGGATTTAAATTTTTTGAAGAAAGTCAGTATAAATATGCAATTTTCTATGAAGGCAATGGTAAGTATACCGCATATAGAAAAGTGAGGGCAAGAATATCGGGAAATAAAACAAAGACAGTGACTGAGGAAAAGTCTGAAATTAAAGTATGAGCAAAATAAGATGTGGGCAGTTATTTAACTGAAACGTGATTAGAACCATGCTAATTATGTATGAGCAAAACTGAAGTATCCAACAAAGTGAAAGTATCCAACAAAGTGAAAGTATCCAACAAAGTGAAAGTATCCAACAAAGTGAAAGTATCACAACAAAGTGAAAGTATCCAACAAAGTGAAAGTATCACAACAAAGACAGTGTTTGAGGAAAAGGATAAAATTAAACACTATAATTTTATTTAAACATTGTCCGTTTTAACTGTGTTACACAGACTTTTTGAGTTTATTCTGCCTGTAGTTTGAAGAGATCTTATTATCCCTTTCCTTTCAAAAAAGCATTTTTCATCGGTGACCTTTATAGAAGACATAGTTTTAAATCTGATTGTAGATTATTGGGTCAACAAATAATAACCATATACATAGACATTTTGAGGATCTCAAGTCTTAAATGTTGGCATGTATAAAAGCTCTAATGATTCCTAAACCGTATGTTAAAATTCTAATTATCCCTAAATCATATACAAAAGACTTTAGAGAATTTCGAGAAACATCAAATTTTGGTGAGTCCTTTACATTTAGTATACAAACAATTTACTAAGAAATTGAGTTTATCGAAATACTCTTAATTATCTCGACAAAACCTGTTTATAAAACGGAACTGGAGTTCACCTAATGTCTTTCCTGACTAACTTCCTTTTAGGGCTCGGGCTTTCAATGGATGCATTTGCAGTTTCCATGTCCAGCAGTACTACGATACGGCCTTTTCATTTAAAGGATGCACTTAAACTTGCTTTCTTTTTTGGAGGATTTCAGGCTTTCATGCCCGTACTTGGCTGGCTTGGAGGAAGTGCAGTGAGCGGCTTTGTATCAAAATATGCTCCCTGGATTGCTTTTGGGCTTCTGGCCTTTATCGGAGGCAAAATGATTTATGAGGCTCTTTACGAAGATCCGGATGAGAAGGTAAATTCCCTCAATTATTCTACGCTTCTGGTGCTCGCAGTTGCTACAAGTATAGATGCCCTTGCTGTGGGAATTAGCTTTGCTTTTCTCAATACTCCTATTCTTGAACCTGTGATTATAATAGGCTGTGTAACCTTTTTCATGTCCTTCTGCGGAGCAGTCCTGGGATACAGAATAGGTCATTTTTTTGAGCACGAAGTCGAGATTATCGGAGGGATTATCCTCATAGGGATTGGTGGAAAAATCCTTGCCGAGCATCTGTTATGGATCTGAGAGGTCCTTAAGATCTCAAAAAGTTACGCCAGATTCATATACACAAACTATAGATGCAGTTAATATGAAATTAGCTGTAATCGAAGGTGATGGGATAGGCAGGGAGGTAATCCCTGTAGCTGTCAAAGTCCTTGACGCTTTCGGGCTTGAGTTTGAAAAAGTGCCTCTGGAGCTTGGCTATACTCAATGGGAAAGAACAGGGACTGCAATATCAAGTGATGATCTGGAAACTATAAAAGGATGTGATGCTGTCCTTTTTGGGGCAGTTACCACTGTGCCTGACCCAAACTGCAAAAGTGTGCTCTTAACCATCCGAAAAGAATTGGATCTGTATGCTAATGTCAGGCCTGTAAAACCTCTACCCTGCATAATAGGAGTCACCGGGAGAAATGATTTCGATTTTATTATTGTCAGGGAAAACACCGAAGGACTATATTCGGGAATTGAGGAAATTGGGTCAGATATTTCATGGACGAAAAGAGTCGTCACTCGGAGAAGTTCCGAGCGGATTGCAGAATATGCTTGTAAGCTTGCAAAGAAAAGAAAGAACAAGCTGACCATCGTCCATAAATCCAATGTCCTGAAATCCGATAAGCTTTTTCTCGATGTCTGCAGGCAAACTGCCAGTGCTTACAGCGTGGAATATGAAGATATGCTGGTTGACTCAATGGCTTACAACCTTATGATGCATCCTGAAAGGTATGACATTGTAGTTACAACAAATCTTTTCGGAGATATTTTGAGCGATATGTGTGCAGCCCTTGTAGGCAGTCTCGGCCTTGTCCCAAGCGCCAATATAGGGGATAAATATGCCTTCTTCGAACCTGTGCACGGGAGTGCACCCGATATTGCCGGAAAGGGCATTGCAAACCCGCTTGCCGCAATCCTCAGTGTAAAGATGCTCCTGGAATGGATGGGAGAGCCTCGATCTCAAATTATCGATGAAGCAATAACCCATGTGCTTCAAAAGAAAATTATCACTCCTGACCTGGGAGGAACTGCCAGTACAATGGAAGTCGGAAACGCGGTTGCGGAATATGTGAGGAAAAATATCTGAAAATATAGTATAGTTCAACCTGGTAATGCAGTTCAACCTGGTAACGCAGCTCAATCGGGCAGGATGGATCAGTTTCCTGCCAGAGGAGAGTTTTTAATGTTTTAAACCCTTTTCTTATAATAAGGCGCAGTTATATTTTTATCAAAAATGACTGCACTTAAATTCAGATATATCGCTAACGGATGAATGGGGGGTTCATTCTGCGTCAATTTTTCGATGTTTCATTGCCTATTACGGAAGAGATGGTTATATATCCTGGAAAGCCTGGACCTTCTATTAAGAGGTATTCCTCTGTCCCCAGGGATAAGGTAAACGAGTCTATCCTGACTATGGGGAGCTATACAGGTACTCACGTAGAGTCCAGGCTGCATCTTCGGAATGGTAGAGAAAGTGCTGCTGACCTGCCTCTTGATCATTTTTATGGAAAGTGCAGGGTTTTTGATCTCGCGCTGGTAGAAAGTGAAGTTCACAAGCAGGACCTTGAACAGTTTGAAATCGGACCTGAAGAAATAGTGCTTCTCAAGACCAGAAATTCGGCTCTTGGGTAAGTGAAATTCCTTGAGAATTATGTACACCTTAAAATGGACGCAGCTGAATACCTTGTCAATGCCGGAATCAAAACCCTGGGATTTGATTACCTAAGCATTAAAAAACCCGAAGGAGACGATGGGGTCCGTGAGCTGCTGATAAATAACACAACTTTGTTCTTAGGACTCAACCTTGCCGGCATTCCTGAAGGGGAGTATACATTTATAGGTCTGCCTCTTCGTATAGACACGGATGGAGCTCCGGCTAGAGTGATACTGATTAGAGGGTAATTTGTTATATAAGTAGTAAGAACCATTTATTAGGTTATTTATATATAAAATGTAATTATAATATTTAATGAATAAAAACCTTTCACGTTAGCTGTGTATTGACGGCTTTGAAAATCAGTCTTATGCTTACGATTCTCAGTAACTGATCCAGCGCCCTTACATTTTAATTAAAAATAAAGGGGGAAAATAAATGACAAATAAAGGAAGATTGTACTCAGTAGTTTTAGCTTTAATAGCCATGGTTTTGTTTTTAATCCTCATTTCATCTGTGGGATCAGCACAAAGTCAATCGAATGCAGAACCAACATCGATACACAGCGCATCGGTCACAGCGCGATATGTGTATATTGTAAACTGGGGCAGCAACACTGTATCTGTGATTGATACAGCCACAAATACTGTTACAGCCACGGTGAATGTGGGAATTCATCCTTTGGGAGTTGCAGTCAACTCGATGGGAACACAGGAGTCTACATCAGGTATTGTATTGCTGAATGTGCCCTACGAAGGATCTACTACAGCCAACATTCCAGCGGGAACAAAGGTATATGTGGCAAATCGGGACAGCAACACTGTATCTGTAATTGATGCAGCCACAAACAAAGTTACAGACACGGTGAATGTAGGAAGTAGTCCTGATGGAGTTGCAGGCAGTCCTGATGGAACAAAGGTGTATGTAGCGAACTTCAACAGCAACACTATCTCTGTAATTGCCACCTTAAACAACAATGTTACAGCCACATTGAATGTGGGAAACCATCCTTACTGGGTTGTAGTCAATCCAGCGGGAACAAAGGTATATGTGACGAACTGGGGCAGCAACACTGTATCTGTGATTGATACAGTTACAAATACTGTTACAGCCACGGTAAATGTAGGAAGTAGTCCTGATGGGGTTGCAATCAGTCCTGATGGAACAAAAGTGTATGTAGCAAACTTCAACAGCAACACTGTATCTGTGATTGATACAGCCACAAATACTGTTACAGCCACGGTGAATGTAGGACGTAATCCTGATGGGATTGCAGTCAGTCCTGATGGAACAAAAGTGTATGTAGCGAACTGGGGTAGCAACACTGTATCTGTGATTGATACAGTTACAAATACTGTTACAGCTACGGTAAATGTAGGAAACTATCCTTACGGAGTTGCAGTTAATCCAGTGGGAACAAAGGTATATGTGACAAACTGGGGCAGCAATACCGTCTATGTAATTGATACAGCAACGAACACTATTACAGCCACGGTGAATGTAGGGAACGGTCCTTCGGGTGTTGCAAATCAGGCATCGATAAATCAACAAACGTACACAATTCCATAATCCAGGGATTTTTCATTCTTTTTTCACTGGATCCCACATTCTGCAGTATTTTTTTGAAAATCAATATTTTTCCTGATAGCGTTTTTGGAACAAATGCAAATAATTTGGATTTTTAATGGCATCTGGTGAAAATTGAATGATATCGTTTTTTGTTTCTAAATACACCAAATGGTTGCTTTTACCTACTGCATAAAAATCCAATAAATCCACGTTTAACTAAAAATCGATAGCGGTAAAAATATGAATTTACGAAAATTTACTGCGGAAAGTAGGCTGGATTGTGACTTTACTCAAAATTAGCTTCATCAGTATGTTGGCTTTATCTTCTAGTGTCACCTTAAGTGCCTAATTTTCGATTATCTCTTTAAAAAACTCATCCATGTGGACTCCCCCTGACCCATGTGATATTTATCTATCACATCTATAAGTATTTACCACTTGAGCGGCAGATGTTTTCAAAAATAGTTATAAAAAATTGACTTCAAAATTTGCTCTGTGGAATTGGAACAGAATTTACAGGTTTAAATGGAACCGGTTGAAAAGTAAGTTTCTTTCCGCCTTTAATTTTCGCTAGAGTTTATTCTTTTTTCTGATTTTTTCTGATTTTCTTGAAGTTTGCATCTCAGTTGGTCTGTTCTTAAGATTTACTTATTCGATTCGTTTTTGAGATTTACTTCAATGACTTATTTTGAAACTTACTTTTCAACGTTCCAGTTCTTTAGAGGTTTTACATCATTTTGATTCGCAGTTTTTTAATTTGCAGCTCTTTAATTTACAGCTCTTTAATTTACAGCTCTTTAATTTGCAGCTTAATTTACAGTTTCTTAATTTACAGCTTCTTAATTTACAGCTTCTTAATTTACAGCTATGTGAATTGAGTTGCTTTAGGCTGACAATCAATAAATCCTATCTTATACGCTTGTCACTGAAGTCTTTAGTTAAGTACAGGCATTTCCCCAAAATGTACTGAAAAATTTATGTTCCTGTAACTTTCAAACTGCTCATAATACTGAGCACGCTCAATCAATCCTTTGAATATTTCCTCCATTTTATTCACCTCTATTTCTAAAAACTACTTCAGTGCTTATTAATCTCAGCCTAGCAGAGTGAAAGTATTTCTTGCAGGGCGTCCGGCAAAAATTCCAGTCTCTACGGTTATTGAGGCTGAAAAACTTTCCAGAAGGCTTTCAAAAAATGGAGTCAAAAAATGGAAAATGCTATGAGAAAAAAATGTTAAATGGAGAGCCGGGATAAAATAATTAATTCTTTTTTGCAGTGGCTACAAGCTGCTCTCCAAGCTTTTTGCATTGCAACAGTTCTTTTTCATATGGCCTGTAATTTACCTGCAACCCTGGATCAATCACTTCAATTCCTGCGCTTTTTAGTTCCTGTTCTATGATTTTTACTGCTCCTCCTCCCCAGCCATAGGATCCGAATGCCACAGCTTTTTTCTTCTGGGGGCGCAGGCCTTTGAGATATACCAGGAAGTCACCGACCGTTGGAAAGAGTCCATTATTAAGGGTCGGTGAACCTACTGCAAAGGAGGCTGCATCAAGCATCTCTTTCATGATATAACTCCTCGAGCTTTTTCGAAGATTCAGCAGTTTTACCTCCACACCTGCAGCTCGGACAGCTTCGGCAATTTCGTTTGCCATTATTTCTGTGCTGCCCCACATGGTATCATATATCACAAGAACTTTTTCCTCTACCTCTCCGTCAGCCCACGATTTGTAAGCCTCAAGGATCTTCGGCAGATCTCGTTTCCATATAATTCCGTGCGAAGGAGCTATCTGCAAGGGTTCTATTCCCAACTTGGTTAATAACCCAAGATAACGAAGAAGCGGTATATGGAAAGGCATGAGAATGTTTGCGTAGTACTCGGCTGCTTCAGGAAGGACATCTCCTACTTCGAAATCATACCTTTTTGAAGTTGCTATATGCTGTCCGAAACCATCGTTTGAAAAGAGGATCCTTTCTTCTTTCAGGAAAGTCTCCATACTATCAGGCCAGTGCAACATTGTGGCTTCCAGGAACAGAAGGGTTTTGCCACCCAGATCCAGCTGATCGCCTGTCTTCACAATCTCAAGGTCCCAGTTCTCACTACCCGAGCCCTTGAAGTATCCATTAAGGATATCAACGCCCTTTTTTGTAATGAGTATTTTGGCATCGGTTTGTTTTTTAAGCTCTGCCAGAGAACCTGAGTGGTCAAGTTCCATATGGTTTACCACAATGTAGTCGAGTTTTGAAGGGTCTATAATCTGACTAATGCGTCTGAGCATCTCCCCTGCAAAGGGAGATTTTACTGTATCTATAAGTGCGGTCTTTTCCCCAACGACTAGGTAGGAGTTGTAGGTTGTTCCTCCGGGAGTTGTAAATCCGTGAAAATCTCTTCCGTTCCAATCAATTGCTCCTACCCAGTATACACCACTGGAGAGCTCGACGACTCCACCTGTTTCTTCTGTATCCATATTCGCAGCTCGTCTGGTTTTTCAGGTCTGCATCCGGAAACTGGTAATCTCTTCCAGGAATTGGTCAATTAACTCGTAATGACTCCTTTCGTAACCTGCCAGCATCTCGAAGAAATTTTTCAGGCTTTCGTCGTCGACCCTTTTTGCGACTTCCAAATAGAAATCTTCGCTTTTTCTCTCGTGCCTGAGAGCTGCAACAAGGATTCCCACATCTCCAAGCGTAATCTCTCCGCCTTTTATGCGGCCCATATCAAACTCAGGGGTGAAAGACTGGCCACTCGGAATTTCCGTACTGGTTACAGGCAGCTCATTTTGATCCCGATATCTTTCAAGATAGCCAAGATGTTTTACCTCTTCATTTGTCAGATACTCGTAGAGTTCCTTAAATTGCGTTTTGTCCATTAAAGCAGCTTTACTCGAGTAGAAGTCTCTTGCCTCTGTTTCCCTCTCTATTGCCAGAGCTACGGCTTCTTCAATTCCTTTAAGATTTTTGACTTCCTCTACTACATTTTGATACGTGCTTCTCATACTTCTTACCCCCTCTGATAACTTATCTCTTCAGATTACCCGATTTTTAAAGTTTTTATATCTTGGTCTCTTCCTTAGTTTTCTTCTTTTTTCGTTCTTTCACTTTCAGGATTATATCTTCAGTAGGTCGCTCAAGCCCGAATATGTCATAAATCTCGTAGGGGCTTTTAAGCACCGTGATATTTTCCATCTGTGCAAGTCTTTCCGAGTTTTGAACATCTACTTCACGCATATTAAGTTCAAAGGCTCTGCCACTAGGTGCAGAGGTTTTTACACTTCCTCTTTTCTGGTCTACTGGCAGGATGAAAATAGGTGTTTGTCCTTTTCCAGTCTGAGAAACTGCGTTTGTAACAAGAGTATCTGCAATCCCATACACAATTTTTGCCACGGTATTGGCAGTTGCCGGAGCTATCAGTAAGAAGTCGTAGTATCCCATCTGCAGCGGACCTGCAATGAATGGGGAGTTAGGACCTGCATCGACTTTGAAATTCGGGAAATCGTTCTGGATTTTGTCCCATAGATGATACCATTTCATTACGGTCTCGCCCTCTTTAGAGAGAAAAACCATTGCTTCAACATTTGTTCGGTTCTTAATGTCCACCAGAATGCTGTAGGTCTCAATCATCTGGTCTCCCGAACCTGTTATTCCCCATGCTATTCGCTTGATATTCTTATTTAATGGTTCTACCAAAATAACTCCTCCTTAACTGGTTCTGACAAATCATGGAATTATTTCTCTTCCTGATTAACCTGAGTTCTTGATTAGCCTGAGCTCTGAAAACCCATCTTTCCAAAGTTTACATCAGTTGCTTTCTTCTTTTTGCGTTTCAGAAGACTGTGGTTTGGATTCCGTTCCCGAATAAGCATTTTTTACAAGCCGGGTTGTCTGGACAAGTTTTTTAAGGGTTCTTCTAAGGCTTCTCATGCCTTCGGAATCTTCTGAAACTCCTTCTTCCCCTTTGTCCTTAGACCAGAATGTCCCCCCCAGGTTAGCTCCGAAAGAGCCCCCTCCCACAGGTATCATTTCGTTGATCACATAAAAGTTCAGGATTGTTTGGATTGCCGGTTCCTGTCCTCCTATCCTGTCTCCTCCGTCTGCAATGCCCATTCCAACTTTATTCAAAAAAACTTTTGGGTTTTTGGCAACTACTGCCCTGCATCTATCCATTATTGTTTTGGTCTGAGCGCTCAATGTTCCCTGATAAACAGGAGTTCCGATAATCCAGGCGTCTGCCCAGATCATTTTGTCGTAGAGCTCGGCTGAAATATCATCCTTGTGAATGCAGCCTTCCTTTTTTCTTATACAGAAGTCGCAGTGGATGCAAAAATTCAGCTTTTTCCCTTTTGCGGAAAAGTAATCGGTTTCTGCGCCATATTTCTCCTCCGCAATCTTCAGCGTTTCCCGGACCAGAAAATCAGTTGCCATATTTCTAGGACTTCCGGATATTCCGAGTATCCGTATAGGTTTGGCTTCGGTTTCTTGCATGTCCCCTCCGAATTACAAGTAAAATTATGTATATAAGCAAATATATCTATATGTTGGTATATCTTTCGGACAAATAATTTTATGCCTGAGTAGTTATATGCTTGAATTTTTCTAATTTTTTCCTTTACAGCTTAAGTCTTCTGTATAGCGCTATCGGGGACAGGAATAAGCAAATTGTTCCAGCTCCGAGGATTGTATATTCCTTTTTAAGGATAAATTGTCATGCCAATAAAGGATATGTTAAAAGCTTCTTCACCGAAAAATTAATCTAGAGGTTATTGAGAGCCGACCTATTAAGTTCCGAAAACTGAGAAAGTATGAGACGTCCTGAAGTACTCGTTTGGAGACGTGATGCACTCAAGAGAATAAAAACAGTATTATATGGTTTGAAACAAAATAGGCGCTCTCAAACAAGAAAGGTAGTTTCAAACAAAACACTGTTCATCGAGATGTAAAAAAGCCAGATATTTTGGTATAAGAATATAGAAATCTAGAAATTCACAGGAAAAAAGCCAATTTTTAACTTCTGATTTTATATTAAGAAAATAAATTGGATTGAATCTCAGTTGATGAACTGAGAATTTTCCAATTAAGAAAATATCTTATCCACAGTTTTCAATTCTGTTATCGTGGATATTTACACCGGTTTCGTTTGTATTTAAGTGCACTACTGCAGGAGCAGATAAGTCATGGAAATAGTTACCGGAAGCTTCTATGTTTTTAAGAGTTCCCTGCAATTCCAGGCCTGCGTATCCACCGCCAGATGTAGTACATTCATTGTCTTTCATGACCCCGTCAGTAACGGAATCGAAACGAACGGATGAGTTAGTCCGGTTAATGAAGTTACAATTCTTAACTGTAATGCCGTTTACGTGATATGCGTATACACCATCGTGTCCGCATTTGTTTACAGTTACGGAGTCTATCATCACATTGCTGGATTGTGAAATAAGCATGGCATCATTACATCCATTCTGGAACGTAACATCCTGAATTGTTAATCCGTTGCAGTTTACTATAGTTGCCATGTTATAACAGGAGGTTCCGAGCCTGACACCGGAATAATAGTCGGACTGGCTACCATCAACAACTATGTTTTTTATTGTAACACTGCTTGCAGAACTGCCTCTAACCATAAGCATGGCTTTCTTTTCGGAAATACTGCTTTCACGCCCACCCCAGACTGGTAGTCCTTTGGCAAGCTTAATCTTTGTACCGGAATCTCCTTCAAGAACGGTATTGCTGCCTATCCGAAGAGAATCGCTTATATCATATGTGAACGGGCCTTTAAGGTGGACAGTTGTGCCCGGATTCTGTGCAGCAAATTCAAGAGCCTGGTTGATCTGGACATCATCGGCTTTTCCATCACAATTGTAGTCTCCACTTCCGTCTCCTGCAACAGTTACTACCTTTGTACTCTGAGCGCCTAACGCAGCCGGTATAGCTGTTAAAATAAGGCATGCTACCAGGAGTAGGGTTCCTAGTCGTCTTTTTTGCATCGTATCACCTTTGGGTTGGATCTTTTATAGGGATTTAAGTAGAATCAAAAAACATACAGTAAAGTACTTCTTTCCCAAATATTCTCAAAATTCCATATTACGTACTCGTAATACTTACTTTTCCGAACTAATCTAATCAGGTAGGGATTTTAAATTCCAGAATGGAATTTCCTGATCAGGTCGGCTCTATACGGGTATTCAGATTCTTATTACGTCTGCGTAATATTTTTCGAACCTATCCAATTCGGTTCTCTGCGATTTAGTGGGGCGGACACGTTGCACACAGAGTATCCATTCACCAATAACGTATAGGGATTAGTCATTGGAAGTGGCCGGAAACTAGAAGTTTCAGCTTCTACAAATTAAAACTGCTACTGACCGCAGGATAATAGCCCTGGTCAATACCATCTATTTATCTAGTACGGCCTTTAGTCAGATCAACTCTCCTTATTAAAAAGGTTTGATTCATCATTATTGAATTTCTGAGTTGACATCTCTGGTTATGTGATCCTATTATAAAATATTTTTGGTATTATATTAAAGAAATTTATATAGTGTATAATTATATCAAAATATTTCAGGTTTTTAAGGAACAGAGAAGTAAAATGCTATAAAAGGGACTTAACTAATTGTCAAATTAAATAATAAAATGATCTTCATCTAATTTAAAGAAGAAGATTCGGAATAGAGACCGTAATATTAAATCGATTTCGATGTTGACTTATTGATTAACTTAGTTGATATTGACTTAGAGCCTATCAGAGTATCGACTTAGTCCGCATTGGTTTAGTTAATGCTGTTATTATAAACAAATCACTGTTATTAGAAACAAATTCACGACCTCATATCGCAGTTTATTGCTTTGTTATTATACCATATAATAAAAAATAACATACAGCAAGTTCAACTTCTTCTCATTTAGCACTATATAGAAGGGTACAGTTTGTAAAAACACAAGCTTCTAGCCCTCCATTACTAAAACAAAAAGTAGTAGAACCTAATGAGTACTGATAGGCAGGTAAAATTAGAATTCATTTTACTTTTTTAATTATAATATATAGTTCTTTTATTTATATAATAACTAATATTATAAGTTAATAAGTAATTATAAGTTAATAGGTAGATCAAACTATTAAATATAAATTAAAATTGTATTAATTGTGCTGTTATAATAAACTCAGAAGAGTTTAGGACTTTGCTAACGGATACGGTGGGGTAAAAATGAAAAGGAAATTATTTTCGATAACGTTAGTCCTTATATTTTTGATTCTGATATCAACAGTGGNNTTATGACCTGACGACCAAAAAAGAAACTGCAGTTAACTCTTCCGCAGCATCTCATCCAGCGGTTTCAGGAGACAAGTTAGTTTGGCTTGACGAGAGCAGTGGAGTCACCAGGCTTACTGTATATGACATCTCAACAACCTCAAAAACTTACATCACACAGGATGTAGACAAACGCAGCATTCCGGCTATTTACGGCAGCAGGATAGTATGGAGTGCAAATTCCTATGTTTACATGCATGACATATCTACATCCAAGCAGACTAAAATAGAAGATGGAAACAATCCTGACATTTATGCTAATATGATCTCATATGACTCTTATTCTACCGAGGACACTCCACAAATTTACGTATATGACATTACTACTAAAAAAGCAATAGATGTCAGCCAGTATGGTGATAATATGTTTTCACATACTTACGGCGACAAAGTGATATGGTCGGATTTTTACAACCGACTTGGCAATATCCGTATGTATGATATTACTACCGGACAACAAACAGAAGTTACAACAGGTAATGACAAAACTGGATATGATACTGGTGGTTCAACTGATACGGACGGCAACAAGATTGTGTACTTGAAGCACAATAACCTTGCGAGTATAGACTCAGGTGATTTATACATACACGATATAAATACCGGAAAGAGTAAACAGTTAACATCTGGCAATACTTCACAAACCCCAGCTATATCCGGCAACGTTATAGTGTGGTCTGATTCTGGCAATATCTACATGTTAAAATAAGATAAAAGAAAAGAAAATAGAAGAAANNAAATAGAAGAAAAGAAAAGAAAAGAAATATTATAGTAAGGTATTGTAATAACGTAAAATAGTATTATCATGAAGTATAATAAGTAAGGTAGAGTAACGACTTCACTGCTTTCTATTTTTAAGATGAAAGCGTAAAAGAAGAATCATTTTATATCTTTTTCAATGTTTTTAAGTAGAGTGTAAATTTTGTTGTGTTTAATGATTTTTCTTTAGCATTTTCCCCGAATTTTTTATGTAAAATTGAACATCTCGAAAAATCGCCACATCACTTTTCAAGTTTGTTTTTTTTGATATGCACAACTTCTTACTTTTATATCTACATTCAATATTCGCCCGATAGTTATAGAACTTTCGCCGTATGCAATTTTCCAATATAAACCTTTTGCCAGTTCGAAAGATTACCTTTCTTTGAAAAAAGCCCAGTATATCCTAATTCCTATCTTATGGTCCAAGTCAATACAGTTTAAAACTGAAGTTTCAAGTGCCAATTTCTGAAAAAGGTTTTTAAGGTATTGGGATTTACGCACTTGAAATATAAATAAATAGTATTAAATTCATAATATTTTAGAAGTAAGATTCTAATTATGGTGGTTACTGGAATTGATTTCTCAGTATAACTATGTAAATCTTGATATGATCATGTTTTTTGTGTAATCCAGATTTGAATAGTCTGCTATGAAAAAGAACAAGTAAATTATTTAAATATGACAATTATTATATAACTCGTTTAATACAGTTAATTATATATAGATTCTTAAATACTGTTATGTGAATCATATAAGGTTATAATTAATGTCTATTATAACGGATATTAATTATTATTAGAAGAAAATAATTTGGGGACAAAAAACGGACCCATTTAACTAATATACAAGTAATAGGAGTAACTTGAGATGAAGTTCGGAATCGAATTTGTGCCGAGCGATCCCGCCTTAAAGATCGCATATTACGCAAAGCTCTCAGAACAGCAGGGATTCAACAATGTCTGGATCACTGACCATTATAACAACCGTGATGTATACTCCACTCTTACCGTTCTAGCCCTGAACACTAACAGTATTAAGATCGGTTCCGGTGTTACAAACTCCTACACTAGAAATCCTGCAATTACTGCATCCAGCATTGCTTCAATTGCTGAGATATCAGGTGGTAGGGCAGTTCTCGGCCTTGGACCCGGAGACAAAGCAACCTTCGATGCCATGGGTATTGCATGGGAAAAGCCTCTTGCAACCACCAAAGAGGCAATTCAGGCAATCAGAGGCTTCATTTCAGGACAGAAGGTCTCCATGGATGGGGAAATGATCAAGTTCGCAGGTGCTAAGCTCGCTTTCAAAGCCGGAAATGTACCCATATACATGGGTGCTCAGGGCCCTAAGATGCTTGAACTTGCAGGTGAGATCGCAGACGGTGTCCTTATTAACGCTTCTCACCCGAAGGATTTCGAAGTTGCTGTCGAACAGATTAAGAAAGGGGCAGAAAAAGCCGGCCGTGATCCGAGCGAAGTTGATGTTACAGCATACGCTTGTTTCTCAATTGACAAGGACCCCGTAAAAGCGGTCAATGCCGCAAAAGTAGTAGTTGCTTTCATTGTCACAGGTTCCCCTGGCCTTGTTCTCGAACGCCATGGAATTCCTGTCGAAGCAAAGAGCCAGATAGGTGCAGCCATTGCCAAGGGAGACTTTGGAGCTTTAATGGGTGGACTTGTTACTCCCCAGATGATCGAAGCATTTTCTATCTGCGGAACTCCTGAAGACTGCATGAAGAGAATCAGGGACCTCGAAGCAATCGGAGTTACCCAGATTGTTGCCGGATCTCCGATCGGTCCTGACAAAGAAAAAGCAATAAAGCTTATAGGTAAAGAAATCATTGCAAAGATGTAATTTTATTACATCTAATAATTTTTTGTTTTTTCCTTTCGTATTTTTTAAAATGTCTTGCCGGTAAGGCAAGCATATCAAGGTGTTGGAGGTAATGAATTGCCACCAAAAATTGCAGAAGTCATTGAACATGACATATGCGCAGCCTGTGGAGCATGCGAAGCCGTATGTCCTATAGGAGCTGTAACTGTAAAGAAGGCGGCAGAAATCCGTGATCCGAATGATCTGAGCCTGTATGAAAAAGGAGCTGGGTATCTGGTCTGTGAAGGTTGTTTAACCTGCAGCAGAGTCTGTCCGGTAGTAGACGGCTTCATAGAGAATGAGCTTGCAAATGTGCGCAAATTTTTTGCCGCAAGATCAAAAGAAAATGCCGGAAGCCAGGATGGAGGAGTTACCAGTGGTATCATTAAATCTCTTTTCAAGCAGGGCAAAATCGACTGCGCAATCGGAATCACTCGAAACGAAAAATGGGAACCCAAAGTAGTTTTATTAACTAATGCTGAAGATGTTGAGAGGACAAGAGGAACCAAATACACTTCTGACCCGGTTGTTGCAGCCCTCAGGGAAGCCTTTGAAAAATATGATAGAATTGCAGTGGTTGGTGTACCCTGCCAGGCTCATTCTGCACGACTGATCCGGGAAAATATAAGTGAAAAAATCGTGCTTATCATCGGATTACTATGTATGGAAAGTTTCCATCGCGACGTGATGCTTGAGAAAATAATCCCTGAGATTATGAAAGTCAAGATTGAAGATGTCAGGAAGATGGAATTTACTAAAGGTAAATTCTGGGTCTACACCAGTGACGGTGAGGTTCACTCCGTGCCTATCAAGGACGTAGCCAAATATGCCCGAAACCCCTGCCATCACTGTTGTGACTACACTTCAGTCTTTGCCGATATTTCCGTAGGCTCGGTCGGTGCTCCGGACGGATGGAACTCAGTCTTTATAAGGACAGAGATCGGAGAGGAGTACTTCGATATGGTCCGCGAAGAAATGGAGATCATGGAAGATCCCAAGCCTGGCCTTGAGCTTGTAAGAAAGCTTATTGATACGAAGCGCAAAAATAACGCTGAGCATTTCAAAGAAGTATGCAAAGAGTTCAGTTTTGAGACAGGAATCCGTAGTGAAACTGTCTGAAACCAGAATATATCGAGAAAAATAACCAAGGTGCGATTGGAGGTATTCGGAATGGTGCGAGCTTTTTATATTGGACGTTTTCAACCGTATCACTTCGGACACCATGCTATAATTAAGCAGATTGCGGAAGAAGTTGATGAACTGGTTGTAGGCATAGGAAGTGCCCAGAAAAGTCACGAACCCACTGACCCGTTTACGGCAGGGGAAAGGGTACTGATGGTGTATAATGCACTTGAAAATCTTCCTATCCGACACTATGTTCTCCCTATTGAAGACGTCAGGTACAACTCCATCTGGGTCCATCACGTCGCATCCCGGACACCGAATTTTGAAGTTGTGTACTCAAATAATCCGCTGGTAATTCAGCTCTTTCGGGAAGCCGGTTTTTGCGTAAAAGAGTCTCCTCTTTATATTCGGGAAAGATATTCAGGAACGGAGATTCGGAGACGAATGATCGCAGGGGAAAAATGGGAACATCTTGTTCCCAAGTCAGTCGTTGAAGTGATCAAGGAAATAGATGGAGTAAATCGCCTGAAAAATGTTTCTGCCAGCGATAACAATTCTTCGCTATAAGAGTGATTACTTTTATGCTAGTTGTATAACCATTTAAAACTATTTTTCACTCAACATAGCTTTTCTTTAATTATTGTTTTTTACATATAGTGCTTTTTGCTTTTATTTTTCTTTACATCTTTTATCCCACATTCCGCAGTATTTTTTTGAAAATCAATATTTTTCCTGATAGCGTTTTTTGAACAAATTCAAATAATTTGGATTTTTAATGGCATCTGGTGAAAATTGAATGATATCGTTTTTTGTCTCTAAATACACCAAATGGTTGCTTTTACCTACTGCATAAAAATCCAATAAATCCACGTTTAACTAAAAATCGATNNAATTTACTGCGGAAAGTGGGTTTTATCCTTAGTTTGACAGTATCCACTAATTGGTACTGACTATTTCCCTTCTTTTTTAGCCCAAATGGACTTGCCCATTTGTTAAAATTCATGGCTCTTCGCTGTTTCGTGTGAGCTGAAAATAATTACTCAGTTAAATAGTAGCTAGGTCAAAAAGAGAAACATCAAGCTCGAATGTGGTTTTCAACAACAAGTGTTTCTGGATATTGGATATGTTACTTCAGTATTTAGTAGATGAATGGAAGTTACCCACACAAAATAGCGAAGAACCAAATTCATCAAAATTTATAATCGATTCTATGTAATTCCATTCTTTTTTGGTACTATCAAGCTATTTATCCGATCAAAATTCGCAAAAAT
>DAQQ01000217.1:0-4683 GCA_002508465.1 Methanosarcina sp. UBA7
ACTAGTGCTTCGATTCTTAATTAATTCCTCTTTCTTTTAGATTATAATTTTTCCAGGCATTTCATCTCTTTCTTCTATTTTATATTTCCATTTAAAAATTACTGGTTTTCGTTAATCTGGTCTATATATTGACTAATTCTTTCCCTTAATTCCGTTATTGATTTTACTCTTATTCCTCTCAGCAAGCTTCTTGCCATTTTACTGAAAAAACTTTCAATAATGTTTAGCCACGAAGCATGTTTGGGTGTGAATATAAATTCAAACTTATCTGGAACAGTTTCCAGGTGTTCTAGAGTTTCTGCTGATGTATGTACTTTATAATTATCCATCAGAATTTTGATTTTTTCTTTTGGATAAATTAGCTCAAGTTCTTTAAGGAATTGTATAAATTCCCAGCTTTGATGTTTTTCATATATTTTATAGTGAATTCTTCCTGATATCAAATCAATTCCAGCTAATAGTGAAAGAGTTCCATGTCTCTTGTATTCGTAATCTCTTGATATTGTGGAATACTACCCTTCTACTGGTATAAGATCTGGGTAAACATTTCCAATTACTTGAATACCTGGTTTTTCATCATAGGAAATAATCACTGTTTTAATTTCTTCTTTTTTTCACTTAATTCATCTCGATATTTTCAAGTATGCTGATATCCATTTTATTTACTCCGAATTTTTACCGTTTTAATGTATCTTTTTATAATGAGAAAAACTATAGTAGTTATTCGGAAGTGTACTGAATTTTCTGTAAATTCAAAGTCAATTTTTGTGTGTTGATAATAATTCAGTTTTCTTCATGTTGGATTCCTCAATTGCCAACTTTTAAAGATTTATGATTTTACAGAAAACTCAGTACACTGTCATATCAAAGAGGACTAATTCTGTAGAGTGTTTTTTCTATTTCTTGCACAACTGTTACTTCCTCTTTTTCATATGCATAACTGCCCCTAGCATTGTTATAAATATACAAATTGGGCTTATGAAAGGAGACTCTTTTGAAGTCTGAGTGGCAGTCTCTTTTTCCTGCTTATCTACTGTTTCCACGTTTTCTGTCATTCCAGTATTATTTGTCTGATTTTCTGTTTCATTTATGTGGTTTAAGAGTGGAATACTGTTTGATTCAATAGTAGAGTTGGATTTTGTTACTGAACCTGTAAAATACCCAAAAGCAACTTCAATAGGATAAGCTTTCACATTTACAGTGGATATAACCTTGTTTGTAGCCGTGTCAATTACAGAAGTAGTGTTACTATCGTAGTTTACTACGTACACCTTTTCTCCATCAGAATTAACTGCAACTCCGCAAGGGCCAACTCCTACAGGGACTGTAGCTACAACATTGTTAGTTGCTATGTCAATTACAGAAACCGAATCATTTTCCACATTTGTCACATATACTCTTGTTCCTGCTGGATTAATTGCAACTCCCCAAGGGCAAGTTCCTACATTTACAGTAGATATAACAGTATTCGTGGACGTATTAATGACAGAGACATTGTTGCTATCAGTATTTGCCACATATGCCTTTGTTCCATCTGGAGTGACTGCAACATCCCAGGGACTGCTTCCTACATTTACAGTGGCTATAACAGTGTTTGTAGCGGTGTCAATTACAGAAGTCGTGTCGCTGAGATGATTCGTAGCATAGATTTTTGTTCCATCCGGAGTGACTGCAAGTCTGTCAGGATTCAAACTCACATTAACCGTGGCTATTACACTGTTTGTGACTGTATCAATTACTGCGATATTGGTACTGTCACGGATCGATACATATGCCTTTGTTCCTGCAGGATTAACTACAACTCCCCAAGAACTACCTCCTACATTCACTCTGGCTTTAACTGTATTTGTTGCAGTGTCAATTACAGAAACATTATTGCTGCCTATACCTGAGTCCGTAACATATATTTTTGTTCCATCTGGTGTGGCTGCGACTTCACCAGGATAGCCTCCTATATTAGTCGTGTTTGTAACAGTATTTGATACTGTATCAATTACAGAGATATTTCCAGTGTTAGTATAGTCTCCACCACTCATAACATATGCAAATGGAGCTGCGCCTGCTGTACCCACCTTTACTAGAAGCATGAGCATAAGTATTACAAAAGTCCTTGTGAGGATGTGCTCTCGATATGTTTTACCACGTGTAGTTTCATTCATTTTGAGTTCCCCTTACGAATTATTATGGTTGAGGTAATTTCGAAATGAATATAGCACAAATTTCGTACTTTATTCACTAATTCATCTCTGCTTAAAAAGATTTTAAAAATAAAAGGAGTTCGATAAATCTTACTTTTTGGCTTTTCATACATAAATTAATCAACAGTTAAAACCAGAGTTTTATCGAACTCAATGAAGAATTTTACCTCACATATACACGTTCAATTTCTTTGCTACCATAAGTGCGTTCATAACCTTTAGTGCCTGGCAAAGGATCATTAATATACAAATAGAAATACCCACCTTGATTTAGGTATCCTCGACAAACTCTACAATGCCCAGAAATCAAACTGAAAAACGGTCTTTTCTTGTCAATCTCGGTAACAACATCGAGATTAGTAAGTGAAGTCTTTCGAATAACTGGCGTTTTTCCCCATTTATTCTTAACCCATTTTGAAATATCATCATCTGAAAGGCCGATTTTGGGTTTCCCCTTTAAATACTTAAAAATCGAATCTTGTGATGGAGCTGGGTTAGGGTTTTTAAAGTACTTACAAAGCATTTGGATAGACGTAGGAACGCAGTAATAATTTGTTTGTTGTTTAATAACGGGAACATCAATATTTCCTTTTGTTATTGTCGTTATCGCTGCATCACCACTGAGTTTTTCCATATTTTTTTCTGTGACTGCCACATTTATATTAATTGCTTTGTTAGCTGCTGCTTTTTCAATAGATTTTGCGAATTGATCACTTTTCTGCCATTCTTTTAAATTGTTTTCCTTTCCATATTTCAAAGTCTGGTCATACACTGACCAAACGCCAAGTTCTTTTTCAGTTACAGGTTTGTCTTGTACCTCATCGAGGGTGTATCCATCTACAAATATCCGATGTTCATCTCCTGCTGTCTTGTCATTTACTAAGGTCATTGCCCCCACTCTTGGATAGCTATATACAACCATAACGGTTGATTCAATTTCTCCAGTTGGGTATCTGCTTTTGGCTATTTCTTTTGATTTTTCCATGGCTTCAGTCGTTTTATAGGGTTTAGGATCAAATACAATGTCGTTGATAGAAGGACCCAACGTTTTATTGGCACAGACATCGATTGTACCTATCAAATTATCATTTTTATATACTGAAAATTGATAAAATAGTTTCTGACCATTTATGTCGTAAAGTTCCAGTGGTTTTGGACCAATCAACGCTCCTGTCCAGTTTTCAAAGCCTAGTGCATCGGCTGCTATAAAATCTATCATGTTCGCATTAGCATGTTCAAAAGCTTCTTCCACAGTTACATTATAGTAGTTTTCTTCTTGTGCACATACGGCTGGTATTAATGTAATACCAACCAGCAATATTACTAAAATTAGCATTCCTATTCCAAACTGTTTCTTAATCATTCATTTAACTCCTAGTTATTTATCCCAGGGNNTTTTAGATATGTATTATGGAATTGACAGTGTGCCAATTTTTCTGTAAAATCACAAATCTCAAAAAGTTACTGGGTAGAAAATTCCAAATTAGAAGATCAATTTTTTCCATAGTACCCAAAAACTTGACTTCAAATTTACAGCAAATTTGAAACACTGCCATTGAATTCAATAGACCTACCAAAGTTACATTTGAACTCAAATAAATTATTTTTGTTAAGTGTATTAATACATTTCGATTTATTTTTAAAAATAAAAAAAATTCATTCCCTTTTCAGAATATTAGATATTTTATAGGTCTTGTTATTTATAATGAGACCAAAAGAATTATATTTGCACGTTCTGCGCAAGTTAGATGAATCTACAAAAATTAATCAAAACACTTTGATTCTCAAAAATTTGTTGCAATAAACTTGGAATCTTGCATATTTGAGGAGGGTTGCCAGCTTGAATGTTGAGAATGCCTTAGATTTTTGAAAAAACTATTCCATTCATAGGCGGATTACTCCGTCTGTTTTCCTGGAAGAATTTTCCTGCAGGAAAATATTCTTGGAAAAAGATTTCTTCAGGGATCCAAAGAGAAATGGGCTAGCCTCGCCTGTTTTTTCGGTAAGGTCTTGGATCTATAGGCCGTATTCAGAAAGAGAAGGGGAAGCTCTGCGTTTTAGTATTGAATCGCCTTGTAAGAATCTTACAGGCTTTGCCTTGAATGTGTGGCCTATTGCAAACTGTGTGAATATGTTAGGATTTACGCAGTTGGACTGAAAATCAATAGCAATAAACCACAAACTGGTTAAAATACAACTTAAACCCGAAGGCTTTATTATAATTGATTTTGTTCCTCAAGTGCGCAAGTCCTATATGTACAATCCCTTCAATCTTCTGTTTTTCCTAGAGGATCTCAAATTAGCTTTTAAAATCTCCAATCTAATTTGATATTCATTTTTTAAAAGTATCTTCCAAAAGAATTGGCTCTTCGCTGTTTCGTGTGGGTTGAAAATAATTAATCAGTTAAATAGTAGCTAGGTCAAAAAGAAAAACATCAAGCTCGAATGTGGTTTTCAACAACAAGTGTTTCAGGATATTGGATAT
>DAQQ01000108.1:0-9276 GCA_002508465.1 Methanosarcina sp. UBA7
TATCGTTTAATTCTGAAGATAAGGTGTTTATTTGTCAGTTTGGGCCACAAGGCCACTTATCTTCCGTGGGAAAAGATTTAGAAGGGCAGGAACTTACGGTTATTGTGCATATTCCTGAAGGAGATTGATTCTTTTTTCACTCTTTTAACATGAAAACAACATATCAGGCATTAAACTCCACTTGCGGCAAACAATTAGGTCAAAAGCACTAGTTAGAGGATCTGTTTCGTAGAAATTAGTGCGTTCGAATCGCACTCTTTGCATCAAGTTTTTTATCTGTTTTCTTGTTATTTTATGTCGACTTGAGCCAGATTCTCTTATTCTGTCACTGTATTCTGCCTCATACTTGAAAAACTATTAAAGTTTAAAGTTCCTGTTCAATAGTTTAGGGAGACGACCCGATTTTTAACGGATCGGCAATCACAGCACCGATTAATAGCCCTGTGGAGATCGCCACAAAGGTCAGAGCTACCTGGATCAGACTGGCAATGGAAGAGGAATAGTTTTGTCCCACTAATGCAGCTAAGCTAATAAACCCAAGTGCTCCTGGAACCAGGATCCAGAATGCAGGTATTATAGATACATAATACGGTGTTCGAAGTTTAGACCGTTCCAGAAAAGTTCCTATCATTGTCATGATGACGGAACCTATGAAAGCTCCGAAAAGCCCTCCCAAAAGGTAGTTTCCTGCTTGCTGTCCAAGAAAAGTGGTGAACAGTACAATTAAAACCCCTAACATATCCTTATTTCTTATACACATCAAAAGGTACATTCCAAGGGCGAAAATAAGAACCCCTATATAGGGAGCCCACCAGTATAAAGGAGTTGCCGTATTGGCTATTATGTAATCTTCAGGCAAACCTGCAACCTGGAGGCCTACTATTACTCCAAATAAGAGAAGTAGCAGTATTACAACTCCCTGAACCAGGCGAGCTGCACCAGATACTAAATTGTTCGCTGCCAGTTCGAACATTCCAGTAGACAGAACTGCTCCTGGGATGAAGTAAGCAAGTGCAGGGACCATTATGGTTAGAGACCCGTTTATAATTCCCTGTTTAACACCGAAAAAGAATATCGTGGAAACAATGAATGCCGTTAGAACAGGCAGAACCAGAGTAAGTTTTGTTTTATGCTCGGAGTAAGCCAGTATAAGTCCTGCTATGGCTCCTAATGCTCCACAAAAAAATAATCCTTTAAAGGTTGGTAGAAAAAGCATTCCCAGGCCGGTGGAAAACAGTGCGTAACCTAAAATATTTTTAATATAGTTATGTTGGCGTTTAACGTTTATTATTTCATTAATACGCCTTATTCCCTGTTCAGGCGTTATTTCAGCGTTTGCTGCCTGATTGATCAACTCATATAGTCTTGAAACCTGGTCTAAAGGAAGTACTCCGGGTTTTTGCAGAGTGACTTCCATAGCCTTTGAATCATCATCTGCAATCTTTATGATTAAAAAAGTAGGTAAACTAATAACTTCCTCAGCTTTGAAACCATAAGCCTGGCATATTTTTTTCAAAATTGATTCTATAGACATCACTGCAATTCCTGCTGTAGTCAGAGCTCTGGAGAGCTCTGTCAGGAATTTTAAAAGTTGATGAGGAGATTCCCTCTCATCGGAGTTATTTAAAGAGTTTATCTGAGGTGACTCAGTATGCGAAACCATTTTATCAATTCTTGAATTTGTTCACTTTGAATTTTCGGTGTGTAGCGTATATCTCACTTCTTCGTGGAGTAAATGAGAGATCTGAATGCTCTTCCTTACAGATAGTCCTGTTGATATGCCAGTCACCCAGTAGTACTTGAAGTAGAAACCAAACATATTATATGTTGTGACTTGGTTAGTATTTTAGACAATTAATGTTTTAATCCTATTGATTTTTAACCTATCATGGCTATATTGGATTCTTATTCAGAGAAAAAAAGCAAACATGGATATTTAGAGACCAAGGAACGATATTATTCAATTTTAACCAAAAATCCTCTCAAAAATCCTAAGAGTAAAATTACTTGAATCTATTCTAAAACTCTATCTGGAAAAATGTTAGTTTTCAAAAAATACCACGAATGTGGAGTTCATTGCCACCACATAATATATGATTTTTAATTCGGAACTTGACTTTTTCATATTTTCATCCGATCTTTTTTAAGAATATTCTTAACCAATGGTCCAGATTTTAGGTGCAGTCCTGAATAGCCTGTAAAGCTCGTCCGAATTGGAACAAAAAATAAGTTTTAACGAGGTATTTTGTGATCTGGGATGAAGGTTGTTCAGATTTTTTGAAAATATGCAAGATGATTATTTTTTTTCAATTATGGGCCTCCGCTCATGTTTGGATAGGTCAGGTCACATTATTGAGAAAAGTTAATATGAGAAAAGTTATATCCAAGCCTCGCGTTTACGAATCCTATGAAAAAAATGTTCTCAAATAAAATCCTCATTATAGGTTATGGCTCAGTTTCACAATGCACCCTACCCCTTTTACTGGATAAACTCGATGTTCCGCTAGAAAATATTACTTTAATTGATTTTGAAGACAAATCAAAAGCTCTGAAAAAATATACCAATCAGGGATTAAGATTCGTCTGTGAAAAAATTACCCCAAAAAATTTGAATCAAGTTTTGTCACAAAATATGGAAAATGAAGGCTTGATCATTGATCTTTCATGGAATATCGATGCCAATGAAATCATTAGTTGGTGCCATGATCACAATGTATTGTACGTTAATACGTCTGTTGAAGTATGGGACCCTGCTGAGAAATTTCTGACTCAAAGCTTATTGGAAAAGTCTCTTTATTTCCGACAAATGAGATTGCTTGAACTTTCCCGTGATTGGAAAGATGCACCTACTGCTGTTGTTGACCATGGCGCAAATCCCGGCCTGATAACTCACTTTGTAAAGCAAGGCTTGCTGGATATTGCTGCTCGCACCTGTGCTGATAAGAAAGTCTCTCCCGAAGATGAAACAGAAATTGCCCTCCTTGCAAAAAACAGGGATTTTGCCCACCTGGCTAAGAAATTGGGAGTCAAAGTGATCCATTGTAGCGAGCGGGATACTCAAATTGCCAGCCGACCAAAGGAAGTTAATGAATTTGTAGGAACATGGAGCATTGAAGGATTAAGAGAAGAAGGAACGGCTCCGGTTGAAATAGCCTGGGGCACGCATGAGAATAAATTGCCGCCCATGTCGCATATACCTCCTTATGGGCCGAAAAATGTGATGCTCTTGCCCCAGATGGGAATTAATACATGGGTCAGATCATGGATACCGGATGAAGAAATTGTAGGTATGGCGATCCGTCATGGTGAGTCATATGGCCTTTCAAAACTGTTAACTGTTTGGGAAGACAACAGGGCGGTCTACAGGCCTACCGTACATTATGCCTACATGCCCTGTCATGATACGCTTTCTTCTCTTTGCGAATTGCGTGGCCGGAACTATGAACTTCAACCCAAACTCAGGATTATGACAAATGAAATCACATCCGGAGAGGACATAATGGGTGCACTCTTGATGGGCCATTCTTATAATTCCTGGTGGACTGGTAGCGCATTGAGCATTGAAGAGACCAGATCCCTTGCTCCCGGTCAGAATGCTACTACTCTTCAGGTAGCTGCAGGCATTGTTGCTTCTATACTCTGGATGCTTGAAAATCCACGAGAAGGTATTAAAACACCTGAGGACTTGCCTCATGACTTTGTCCTGGATATTGCCAAACCCTATCTTGGAAAATTTATCTCCACACCGTCAGCCTGGACACCACTTAAAAATCGCAAAATATTTTTCAAAGAAAATCCAGCCGTAAAACACAATCCCGACCCATGGCAATTCGAAAATTTTCTTTTCGTAGGTTAATCCAGAACAAACTAACCCTCCAGGCAGACTGATGTCTGTCGAGGAAGGGTTCTTTCCTCTGTGCTTCTACGTTAAATGATCGACAAGATAATAATTCAATGAGAATGAATTGACTGTTAACTCTACTTTCTGTTTTTTGTGGTGAAGAAAAGGAATACAGAGTCAATCATAACTTACAGAACTTCTGACACACTGCCGTCTAACTAAATAAAAATCTTTAAATCTTTAGGTGCTTAAAAAATAAGTTACAGATATGCCTTTTCCTTGCTCACAGGCTATCTGTTTAACATATATTCTCATTTTATCTGTCGTTAAAATCTTGCGAGCTTTGAGTGTAATATTTTATTCTCTAGAACTATCAAACTAACTTCTGCATCCAGTAGTTTACTTATTGCTTCTTCTCTTTTGGTCTCAGCTTTCCTTATTAGTTCTCCGAGACTTTGAATCTGTGAATCTAATTTATTGCTAATTGTATCTAATTTTTTTGATTGTGTTAGTATAATCTTAGATTCTGCTGATTTCCTCAAACTGTCTGCGGCTATTATTAAACTATCAAAGTAAGCAATTTTTTCAGATGCTATTTCGAGTTCAGCTTTTACTTTTTCAACCTCTTCTTCGTCAATCATTAAATTGTGTTGTTGTTTTTCAATACAACATTCTACACTCATTTCATAACCTCCCTATTTTATGAGTAATTATTACAGTATTAAATCTTTATAAATGTTTAGTTCCGGTTAGGTTATGAAGATAGTAAAGTAATAGTCACAAAAAAAATTTTAGCAAATTTTGCTCCCAGTTCACTTACTTCTGTATCCAGGTTCGCTATAGATCACTGGCAATTCTAAGGGTATGTAAGGTGAGAATTTCTACTCTATATCGTTTTTATTTTTCTATTTTGTCCCCAAAGTATCTCACTTTTAATTTATTGAAATATACCGTATACAGTGATCCGTTATTGAGGAGAGATAAAGCGAGTAAGCACTTTCTCTTACTCGACCGTGTCTGTAATTTTGATATTTTCTGAATACCAGTCACGTCTCTTTTAATGCTGGCAAAACATCTTTTCCGTAAGCTTTAATAAAAGCTATCTGGTCTGAAGCTGCTGAATGAACGTAAACATGGATAAAACCTATGTCGATAAATTTCCTTACAAACCGAATTTGTTCCTCAGGGTTCTCTGAAAAGCAACCATTTTTTCGCAGATTGTCAATATTCATAATTTTTCCATTTTGAGCAGACATTTCGGGAGTATAAATCTTATTTAAGTAAAGTGCACGAACTTTTGCTCCAGCCCAAAACTTCTTGCGATTCTCGATAGATGCTTCAATGTCTACTCCATACTCAACAGAGATTTCTACTGCTTTTGGCATGTTCTCTGCACTTTTTCCAGCGTCCGGAGCTCCTTTTTTGAACTCGGAGAGAATCTGTTTAAGTTTTTCCAGGCTTTTTGCTCCTCCTACAGTTAAAAGACCGTCCCCATAATAGCCTGCAATATATACACTTTCAGGCACTACAGAAGAGATATAAATTGGTATTTCGTTTTTTGACAGAGTGTATAATTTGGCCTTTTTTGTTTGATAGTAGCACCCGTCAAAACTGACCTTCTCTCCTGTCCAGAGTTTGCGGATAAGCTCTATTGCTTCTATCATGCGGATCTGACGCTCATCATATTCAGGCCATTCTAAGGTTACGGAGTATTCATTTAAGGCCTCCCCAGTTCCAACAGCAAGATATGTCCTTCCTTCGGCAAGTGAAGATACTGTTGCTGCAGCCTGAGCAATAACCGCAGGATTATAGCGCAGGATAGGGCAGGTCAGACCTGTTCCCAGTTCTATGCTATGAGTACTCGCAGCTGCTGCACCAAGCCAGCTCCAGATAAAACAGGCCTGCCCTTCTTCACTCCAGGGATGAAAATGATCACTTGTATCAATACTCTCAAAACCTTCCTTTTCAGCAGCTATTACCTGTTGAAGCAACTCGGAAGGAGGAAACTGTTCAGGTGCGATCTTATATCCTAATTTAAGCAATTTAACTCCCCCATCAGCATTTATATAATTAAAAAATGGCTCTTCGCTGTTTCGTGTGGTCTGAAAATAATTACTCAGTTAAATAGTAGCTAGGTCAAAAAGAGAAACATTAAGCTCGAATGTGGTTTTCAACAACAAGTGTTTCTGGATATTGGATATTTTACTTCAGTATTTAGTAGATGAATGGAAGTTACCCACACAAAATAGCGAAGAACCTAAAAAATATAATTTATGAGCTCATCCCAAAACCAATTTCTTTCCCAATATATTATACTATTTTCATGTTAGAAATTAGAGCAATTATTCAAAATTCAAGGTTTTGGGATAGGCTCTATATTTAATAATCATATTCAGGTTCAAAATATTATTCCAATTTTTTTATTATGCCTGATTCAAAATATTATTCCAATTTTTTATTATACATACATTACAGGATTACTATGAAATTTGAGGAATGAAAGAGTAGAGATAACTATTCAGTTGTAGGGAAAAATATTGGTCGCCATTTTACGCTAAATAATAACCACGAACCTGCTCTGCTCCTTTCGAATTCACAATTACAGGAAATGTCAAAGGCCATAAGCGAGTAAATCTTCTGAAAGAAATATCTGTCCCAACACTTTTCACTTGCGGAAACTATGATGAGGATACTCCGTCTACAACTGCATACTATCAAGCATGCTTCCGTGATCTGAAATTGCTGTTTTGTTATTGGATTTTTATGCAGGAGTTAAAAACATCTAAATGAACTGTTTAGAAACAAAAAATTTAGAAATGAAAAGTTTAGAAATAGAAAATTTAGAAATAAAAAATTTAGAAATAAAAAATAAAAGATAGAATATTAAATAAAGATCCGCTTTCGTTTTCTATATTTATAGCCCTTAAGAGTAGATCGGAGTCCCATTGTTTGAAGTAACTTCTTTGAGACTTTTGGCCAACTTCCTGGTAAGTGGGCCTGGCTTTCCATCTCCGATCAGCCTTCCATCAACCTTGATAAGTGGGGCCATTTCAGCTAATGTGCCAGTGACAAACATTTCATCTGCCGTGTAAAGGTCAAATAAGCCCAGGTTTGCTTCGATAGTTTCGTATCCCATCTGGTTCAGAACTTCGATGACTGTAGCTCTGGTTATTCCTTTTAGATTGCTGATTGTCAGAGGAGTATGGACCTTACCATTCTTGACAACAAAGATGTTATCTGCCGAGCCTTCGCACACAAAGCCGTTCTGGTCCAGGAAAATGGCTTCATCTCCTCCTTTTTCATTGGCTTCAATCTTTGCCAGGATATTGTTCAGATAGTTCAGAGATTTGATATTTGGGGACAGAACATTAGGTGAGTTTCTCCGGACGCAGACGCTGACTCCTGTGATTCCTGCTTCATAAAGGTTGCCGTACATAGCTCCCCAGCCCTGAGCTATAACAATTACACATGGCTTTTCACACTTGCGGGGATCAAGCCCAAGGTCTCCGATTCCTCTTGAAATTATAAGACGAACATAGGCATCTTTAAGGTTGTTTTTCCTTAGAGTTTCGAGAATTATCTCAGTCATATCATCCTTTGTTAGAGAAATATCCATTGCAATTGCCTTTGCTGAATCATAAAGCCTGTCAATGTGCTCCTTTAACTTGAAAACGCGTCCATTATACGCCTTTATACTTTCAAACACTCCGTCGCCATAGAGAAAACCGTGGTCATAGACCGAAACCCTGGCTTCGGACCTGGGTACAAAATCTCCATCAAGATAAATCAGTAATTCGCTCATGTATAAATCACTCTGTTTGAATCTTTTATCCAATCTAAACGAACATATTTTTATTATCTTATATCTTACAGACTTATTTCTCCTGATATAAGCTTCATTTCTCCTGATATAAGCTTCATTTCTCCTGATATAAGCTTCATTTCTCCTGATATAAGCTTCATTTCTTCGGGTAAGCCTTATTTCTCCCGATAAGCCTTATTTCTCCCGATAAGCCTCAATTTCCAGCCTTTTCATCTGGATATGGACATATCTTTTGTCATCAGGCGGATAATTCTTCACAAAAAGAGCTACAAGTTCGTTTATAAAATTCTCTTTCAACTCTTGAGGTACTCGCTGTATGTAAGGGTGCCAGGTTGAAGCAATCGAGGCAAAAAGTCCACTTTCTCCTTGAAGAGCCATATCTTTTGAGATCAATTCCAAACGCTTAATTGAAAAACCTGCATCTTTGAGCCATTTACCGTATTCGTCAGGTCCGTAAAAACCGTATGGAAATACAAAATCCCCGAAATAAGAACTCCATTTTTCGCTTTCAAGCATATCATCAAGAACTTTGAGGATTTCCTCAGCGTTTCCTCTTCCTCCAAGCTGGGCCAGAAATATTCCACCGGGTTTGAGGCTTTTCCAAAAACCGTTCAGAGCAGCTTCAGGAGCCTTTATCCAGTGAAGAGCAGCATTGGAGAAAACAATATCAAACTCAGAATCAAAAGTAAGTTCACTTGCATTTGCCTGCATAAAAGAAAGATTTGGAAATTTCTCTTGAGAATAATGATTCCTGGCAAAAGTAATCATTTCTTCAGAAAGATCGATTCCTAGAACAGTGCCTTTAGGTAGGCTTTTTGCCACTTCAGCACTAAGTTTTCCATCACCACAGCCAACGTCCAGAAACTTTTCGTTACCTTTAAAACTCAGCTTTGCAAGAAGTTCAAACCCCCAGTTTTTCTGAGCTGAGGAATTCGAAGAATAAAGTTTTGGATCCCAGGAATACATAAAAACTATTTGTATTTTCTCAAGATATTTAACAGTTATGGGTTATTTAAGTTTCCTGTGCTTCTTTAGATTTCCTGTACTTCTGTGATGAACATTAGAAAATTCCAGATAGAAACTAATAGGACGTCACGTAAACTAAAATATGATAGGCACTAAACCGTTAATTATCTAAAACATAAATTGACTTGGGTATTTATTTTTCAATTTCAGGCTTGGGAAAAAGATTACTGAGATTATAAAAAATAGGTAAAAACTGGTTTGAGCTACAAGAAATAACTTCAGAATATGTAATGATTAAAATTTAAAATATGCAATAATCAAAAAACTAATTTTAAAAAAGTTATGGAAAAGTGGAATTATTATAAGGTGAGCATTGCAGCGATCCAGAGTTCCCGAAGGCTTGCACACCCGAGTTTCGCTTCGGGAGCACGAGGTCTGTTTCACTCGCTTCACTCGTTCAAGCAAAAGAAAGCAAAAAAGAATGAAAAGACTTTCGCAGATTGAGTATACAAAAGCAGTAAAAATAACTTAAGAAATATGCAAGAACCAAAATTTAAGATATGTAATAATCTAAAAAACTAGTAATTTAAAAAAACTAATTTTAAAAAAGTTATGGAAAAGTAAATTATTATAAGGTGAGCATGGC
>DAQQ01000052.1:0-11214 GCA_002508465.1 Methanosarcina sp. UBA7
CCATCAGTAACATTCCCTCGTACCCCCAATATCAAAATATGATTTAATCCCGTTTAATCGAAATCCTGTTGTTCTACCAGACTCGTATCGGCTTCAAAAGTACATTTGTCAAAGTTAAGTATTGTTTCTCTCCAAACGGGCATATACTTTTAGGAAAAAGTGTTCAGCAAAACAAGTCTGAAAAAGGTTTTTTATTTGTTTGAGTTAAAACTCAAGCTGTCTCTGGTTAAAATATCAACAAATTTTACAATCTGTGCCTGAAAGAGCCGGAGTAGAATTTTAAAAAACTAAAACCTAAAAATACCATTTTTTCTGGCTAAAAACTTACTTTCTTAAAATCTGAACATAATTTTCTATATACACATCTTTGGGTACTGACCTTATTGCAATGTATAAAAGTACAGGGACAATTATCATGTCATCAAGATAACCAATTACAGGGATGAAATCCGGTATTAAATCAATTGGTGATAATGCATAACCTATGGCGATCCATAACAATATTTTAGCAGTTTTGGGAGTCCGAGGATCTTTATATATAAGCTTACATAGTTCTATGTACTTTTTTGCATTATTCTTTATCTCTTTTAGCTTCAGCATAACAACATAAATACAGAACTGATTGTTTATAAATAATTATCTCTATTATTTAAAATATGTATTCAGTAATCTAAAAAAGTTATACTCTTATTAATGAATCTAGGATTTACGCACTTGAGGTATAAAATAAAGCACATTCAGCATTGTGACTGGTTCAGTGTTTTAGATAGTTGAAGGTTTAATGCTATCGGTTTTTCAGTTCAACCGCGTAAGTCCTAGAATCATCAAATAAAAACGAACAAAGCGAGACACGAGTATTAAGTGAGAACTCTACAACCTGGAAGCAGATACATTTTGAGGAAAGGCTATATTTTGAGACTAAGGAATGTAAGGAATTTTACCTAAATTTTCTTGCATTCCTCTATATTTTCCAACTTACCAATTTTATTTTTAAGATAAGAAAACATAGTTTTAGGAGGCGAAATACAGTAAATAGTTAGTTTACAAATAAATTATTGATCCACGCCGGAGATTGTGGGGTTCCTGGTAATTGGATACATTTTTTCTAGCTACTATCTTGAAATTAGATAATCTTGGTTCTCAAATTACTCATTATACTAAGGCTCTAACTTTATGAACTTATATATTATTTTAAAAATACTTCAACTTTTCTATTTAGTAACAAATAAGAAAATTTTTCACAGATGTCTGCTATTAATTTCATGAGTTATATGAACAAAAAATATTTACAGCTTGTAATGTTAAGTTCATTAGGCTTGCTTATGATCGCAAACATCGCCGCCGCAGGCACCTATCTAAACTGGTGTGGTAAAGAGTGGTGGGTAAGAAGTGGAACTGGTAATCCCGGTGGTAACTATTGGAACAATTCAGGCAACAGTGTTTGGGTTGATGAAAACCAGAAACTACACCTGACAATCCAGAAAGTCGGAGGTACGTGGTATTCAACAGAGGTCGATACAACATCTGCTGACTATACTTACGGCATATACACGTGGAAGGTCTCATCACCAATAATGAATCTCGATCCGAACATTGTAGCTGCTATGTTTTTCCGCCATAATGATACTAATGAGATAGATATTGAAGCTACTAAGTGGGGCTGGGTATACAGTGATAGACTTAGTTATAGTGTCCAGCCAAACGCATACCAGAGTTCGATAACTTATGACTCTCCTTACCAGTACGCTACAAACGTGACATATATGTTCGATTGGGAGCCAACGTATGTCCACTTCACCGCAAAGCTATCTAACGGAACTGTCATATCCGATTGGAACTGTACGGACCAGACAAGCATTCCACACGTAGAAGGTGGAGTTGCGATGCAGATGTGGCTTATGAATCACCTGGCGCCGAAAAATGGACAGAATGCAGAGATGGTTTTATCTGACTTTAGTTACGTACCATCTTAACTGAGGCGAAAGCCTCTTTTCTTTCTTATTTAAATAAATAGCAAGAACCTCTTTTTCACTTACAAGTGTCCGTTTGCTCTTTTGTTTGAAGAGTACTTGTGAATCTATCTGGTATTGCAAGGCCAAGTCTGATTTTTGATATGCTCTCAGAAGTTGCCTTAAAACTCAAGTTGTTTCCACAACTGTATAATGGGTAATTTAGTTTTAAACTCAGATCTAATGAATAATTTAGTTTTAAATTCAGACCTTAAATTTTTCCAAAATAAAGTACATATTGACCTTAGGTTTTCTCATGTGAGTTAATTATTCGATATATATCAAATACAATAGGCATTATGGTTTGAATTTATAATTGGCATTTAAAGGTCTAATGCTACTGTTTTTCAGTCCAAATGAGTAAACCTTATCCCAGGTATAGGATCAAGTTTAATTTTAAGATAGATTCTCATTAAATAATTCATTAAATTGTTATACATAAAATAAGCGGATTTTTCTAGTTAATAGTTACTATAAATGCCATAAATTAGTTTTCAGGAGATATTTTTTCGATATTTCTATGTAACAATTAAAAGTTCCCTCAATAAAACTCAAGATTTTGTATTTTTAAGTATACAGAACTGCAATTTTTCTTCCTAACACAGCAGTATTCTGCTAATTATATATACTTGAAGTAAATTTGTTCCGCTATATCCTGCCAATTAATTGAAAAATGAGGTCATAATAACCTAAATGATATAATTTAATCTTATTTTTTATTATTATGGTGATTATAATTTTACTTGAAATTTATTAGCAGTAAGTGATTAGGAGGAATTGCGAAATGACAACCGTTCTGCCTCCACAGAACAATGTCATCGCGTTTGTGCCAGCTCATAATGAGGCGGATATAATTCGCTCAACCATTGAATCCATTCTTACTCAAACAGTCAAAGTCGATGTTATTGTAATAAGTGATAACAGTACAGATGATACGGTTAGTATAGTAAGAAGTATAGCTGCCATTGATGATCGCGTAAGTTTGATAGAAACTGTTGGAAATAAATTTAAAAAATCTGGGGCACTGAATACTGCCTATAAAAGTGTAAATCTGAATTCCTATGATTATGTGTTATCAGTCGATGGTGATACAGTCATAGCTCCCGATCTTGTTGAGCAAGCATTAATCGAATTTCAACTGGATCCTCTGCTTGGAGCAGTGTGCTCTCGTGCCGGTGTAGTCAAACAGACAACTAACGGATTTTTTGAAAAGCTGGTATATCACTGGCAATATGTCGAATATGCAGAATTTGACAGAAGCCGAGTTAGTCAGGATAGGGGAATTAAAGTCGCTCACGGGATGTGTACTGTATATAAGGTAGAAGCAATAAAAGCAGTTATGGAAAGACGTATAGTTACTGGAAAACTTGACTGCACTTTATATGATATTCATAACATTACTGAAGACTACGAGTTGACAGTAACCCTAAAAGAACTTGGTTACCACACAGCTGCAGGTTTTGGAATGCATGCCTGGACAGATGTTCCGTTAAAGCTAAGAGAGCTATGGAAACAAAGGGTCCGCTGGCTTCGCGGCGGGCTTGATACACTGTGGGAGCATGGATGGAATAAAAGCACCAGAAAAGATATCCTGAACGCCGGACTCTTCTGGATTATGTTGTCTTTCCAGGTTATTCTGCTGTATTACGCTTTATCTGACATGGTCAGGGGTGTTTATCTTCCAAATCGGATGTTTTTGATGGTAATGGGTATAATGTACATTGACTGTGTTTATACGCTGCGATATGTGCAGAATCCCAGTATTTGGGACTATCTCGTAAGGATGACATTTATTCCTCAATTATTCTATGCATGGTTCACAATTGCTCAGCTAATCTATGCATACTACTTATTCCTCTTCAAACCGAACCAAGAGTGGTAATTCAAAAGTGGTAATATGTCATTAATGCAATACCTGCATACACTTTTCACTTCTTACATAATTAATCTCTTCAATAGCTGGCATATAATATTGCCTCGTGACCTGCATTTGATTTTCACTTATTACGTGTTTAATCAGTTAGGTAACTGGAGTGTGTTACTGCCGCGATACCTGCAAACGTTTGTCTCAGTAGTGGTTTCGGCTGATGTTACTTTAAAATTGTCAAAAGACATATACAAAACAAATGTTTTACAGAAGAATCGAAAAGGATTGTTAAAATTAAACTGGACAATTCCTGTATGGACTCGTGAAAAGACACATCCTGAATTTGATAAATACAGTATGTTTCCTGGCGGATTCGACATAAGTAAATACATTACCGTGAGAAGACGCGTAGAGACAATGATACGTAGGAGTAAACAGTGCATTAAGCTGAGATTGAAAAATATCTGTTCGCCTGATTGGAAGATGGCTAACCTGGAGCTTGTTGATATCATTGATATTCGGAAGGTCGAGTACCTCATGAGTGATTTCTATAAGCATGTCCCTATTTCCCTGGGTCTGAATGATCTCAAAGGCAATGTTCTGGTAGGTATCGGATGGCAGGATGTCTGTACTAAATTTCATAGGGTTTGTCCCGAAACCTGCAAGTACTGTGTAGAGTGCAACATAAAACTCTCCAAAGCCTCTCTCCCTGGAGAGTTTAAGATTTACAAGTGCAAAAACAATATGTGGGACATGGCTGCTCCAATTGTGATAGATGATCGGCACATTGGCGATATTTACGCAGGACAGTTCTTTTTTGAGGATGAGCCTGTGGATTATAACTTTTTTCGTTCTCAGGCAAGGCAACAAGGCTTCAATGAGGAAGAATACATAGCAGCGCTTGAAAAGGTTCCGCGGTTGAGCAGGGAAGCTCTGGATAAAGCTATTAACTTCTTGTTGACGTTTGATAAAGTACTCAATTATAAATACAATAGAAAAATTAACAGAAACTCCATGGCATTCCAGATTCCCATATATTCTTTCAAAAACCAGATTCTTATATATGAGTTTGACGAAGACGATTAATACAGCGTTAATAACATTATAGCTTTACCGCTGTTTACTTTTTAGTCTTATCTGTTGTAAAACTATGTTGTGTTAACTGCAATACTTGTAGTACGTTTTTTTGGAATCTGCATAAGACTATTTTAAATTTAACTATTATAATCTTATTTTCGGATTTAATTATTATATTGATCTTATTTTCGGATAAAACTATTATATTGATCTTATTTTCGGATACAACTATTATACTGATCTTATTTTCGGATACAACTATTATATTGATCTGCGTACCTGTGGCTAAATGTCAGCTAATTGCAACGCACAATGTTTTAATGTATACAATCCTGCCTTATACTACCAGGAGTTTTAATATACGATAACCTCAACTCACTCAGCATAGATACAAACAAAGAGAATTTCGATAAACCTCTAATATCAAGAAGGGCTCTTCGCTGTTTCGTGTGGGTTGAAAATAATTAATCAGTTAAATAGTAGCTAGGTCAAAAAGAAAAACATCAAGCTCGAATGTGGTTTTCAACAACAAGTGTTTCAGGATATTGGATATATTACTTCAGTATTTAGTAGATGAATGGAAGTTACCCACACAAAACAGCGAAGAGCCTCAAGAAGTTGCTTATATGCCATTTATAAGCAACCAGCCATAAACTTGGGTTTATCGAAATTCTCCAAAGTATATACGAGAAGGTAGTGATTTATCCTACATAGTTATAAAGAAAGATTTTAGTGGCTTAAAATCTACTTTATAATTCAATCGTTAGTTAATGTGAAGTTACTGATTATAAGCTCGATATTTTTTCCATCGGATGGAGGAGCCAGTAACCACAAATTCATTATGACATTTTCAGGCTCTTGCGGGATTGCAGAAACATTTGTATTATTATAGTCTGCTATAACTGTTCCGTCTGCCTGCATGGACGTGAATCTCACGTAAGTTGGTTTCCATTCAATTCTATAAGTTATATTTGTGCAGATAATGCTCGATGGAACCGTGTACCCTTTACTATTTCCTTCAATTTTAGAAGGTTCTATATTATACCAAAGTTGATCTCCATTAGTTTCACTCCATCTTGAGTTTATAATATTTAACTCGTGAGAATCATCTAAATAAGTACAGAGACCTATAACACTATTTTCGTCAAAAATGAAAACAGGTGAAGCTACAGTCCATGTGAAAGTACCATAACGATATCGATCCTGGCTACTTAACATTGTACTTTCCCATTTGCCGTTATTATTTACAGTTGTTAAGTGCAACCTATCTTGACCATCTATCCATGCACCTGTATTATTCCAGTAATTATTACCAGGATTTGCGTAACCGGATGTCAAATCCCAACTTTGTCCTTTCCAGTTAAGTAGTTGATGTGAAGGGTATGTGTTTCCTCCTGATGGAAGAGCTAAAATCGATACAATCAACAGAACAAACAGGCACATTAAATATTTGACCGTTTTCATTTTACCCTCTGACGTATTTTGATAAATTATTTCAAAACTAGCTCTTCATTTTTTAGAGCGGGTAATTTATAGTTGCCTTTTCCGAATTTCAATAATTTATGTTCTGGCCAGGTACTTTTACGATAACTTTCTTCTTAACATGGACTTTAAGATATAATATTTGAAATATTCGTTGTGGAAAATCAAGTTTATATTCGGTATTTACTCCTTTTAAGTAGTCCTTCCAAATCGAAAAGCAATGTTCGATTTAAAGAATCAGAGAAGTCTTTAAAATTAACTGACTTCCAAAAATCTCCCTTCATCACTGGCATTTTCCATCAGCTATACTAACTTGCATGCAGAATCAATAAGGAAATATTTAATAATTATCATTATGTATCTAACATTAATATTTTTGTCTGAATAATAAACAAAATATAATGGGTAATTTATATGGTAACTAATAACAAATTTTATTTAATAGCTTTATTATCAGTAGTTTTTCTTTTTTGTTTAATCTTTATTTCACTTATGGCACTGGTAACTCCAGTACAAAACACAAAACAATAATTAAGCGATATTTATGTCATCCAATGAAACTACCATTCGCGACTCAAATTTCGAACTGCTAAGGATTATTTTAATCTCAATGATTATATGTCTCCACTATTTTAAGTATGGAGGGGCGCTTCATACACTGACGCCCTCGGATTCAAATTATTGCTTCGCATATGGGCTGGAGAGCCTTTTTATCATTGCAGTAGATTGTTTTATACTTATAACCGGATACTATCAAATTAATGGAAAATTTAAATTCAAAAAAATCATTGATCTATGGGCACAGGTTATTTTTTATTCGGTAACTATTTCATCAATATTCTGGTTTACCGGACTTGAATCTGTGAACACTTCTACAATATTGCAAGCTTTTTTCCCGGTAATTACAGGTACATACTGGTTTGTGACGGTTTATATCGTTCTGTACCTTTTTTCTCCATTCATAAACGTAGCTATTCAAAATATAAATAAAAAAGATCATAAGAAATTAATTCTGGTTTCTGCAGTTTTTTTTGTAATCTTACCCTCAATCAATTTTACCTATTTTACTGATGATATAGGGTACAGTCTATATAATTTCTTTTTCCTTTATTGTGTAGGTGCATACATAAAAAAGTATGATTTTCCGGTAAAGAACCTGACTTATTTCTTATTTGGGTATCTTGTTTGTAGTTTTTTAGTATTCTCCGGAGTAACGTTTATTAGAACATTTTCTGGAACTCCCGAGTACTTCTTTACTGATCCCTGGAACTATAATTTTATTTTTGTAGAATTAGGAGCTTTTTGCCTTTTTATGGTATTCAAAAATATCAAAATTCAATCCCCAACAATAAATTTTATAGCAACATCTGTTTTCGGTACATATCTAATATCAAATCATCCGTTTGTGTTAGATGTGTTGTACTCCGGGATCCTGCATTGTGCTGATTATTACTATAGTTCTCTCTTTGTTCGTCATATGTTGTTTTCAGGACTCAGTGTCCTGGTCTCGTGTCTGATTATCGATTTCTTTAGACAGAAATTATTTTTACTATTAAGTAAACTCATCCCAAAGTCAATGTTATTCTCATTCAGTAAGATTTTCAGGAACATCTTTCGGGATCAGAAATTTGATTAATTACTCCAAATTCGCGATCCTGAAAACGAATTTTGATTTTTGGATCTGCTATATTGAAGGATCTGCTATATTGAAAAATCTTACAAAACATATGAGAAATTTTTACTTTTTTTTAGGAGTTTTTCCTCATACAGAAACTTTAGAAACCTTAGTAAAGATCGTCACTTGAATCCTCTTTGTTTTCAATACATTTTAAGGCTTCAAGTTTCCTTTGTGCATCTGCCATGTCGGGACAGAGGCGCAGGATTTCATTAAAGGTGTTTATGGCCTCAGTATATCTTCCCAATTTTCCCAGGATAACTCCTCTGTAATTCATGGATTGAACATCGTGAGGTTTTATCCTGAGCAGTCTGTCAAAGGCTCTCAGTGCATCTTCATACTCCTCTATTTTTGCAAGAGAAATGCCTAGATATTTTAAGGACTGCTCGTGCCAGGGGTTAAGGGCAAGAGCTTCGCCAAATGCCCGGCAGGCAGTTTCATAGAGTTTCTGTTTGAAACAGACAATTCCTACACTATAAATTGCCTTGATGTTTTCAGGGTCTTTTTCCAGTGCGAGGTCAAAGGCTTTCAGGGCTTCCCTGTACATTTCAAGCTTGCAGAATGCGACTCCTTTGCAGTTCAGAATATTGATATTCTCTGGAGAAATATCAAGGATGCGGTCAAAATAATCGATAGATTCCTGAGGTCTATCAAGCTTGATAAGAGTCATGGCTGCATTGTACAGGACTTCTTCATTCTTCGGATTGAAAAGGGCAGCTTTTTCAAAGGCTTTCAGGGATGCCTCCGGGCTTTCGAGTTCCAACAGGCAGAGCCCAAGGTAGTTCAAACTTTCAGGATCTTCGGGTGAAGCTTCCAGCAGTACTCCAAAGGCCTCGGCAGCAGCTTCGTATTCCTCAAGATTGAAAAGCACAAGCCCACTGTAGTATAGGGCTTCTCTATGAGCCGGGTCCTGTTGCAGTATTATATCAAAAGCTTCAAGAGCTTTTTCATATTCCTGAAGCTCCATTCTGGCAATCCCGAGCATATAAAAGGCTTCAGTATAATCCGGGAAATCAGGGGCGTACAGGAGTACTCTTTCGAGATCCTGAGCTGCGTCCTCAAAGTTCTGGAGCTTGAAACTCGCCACTGATCGGCTGTAGAGAATGTTTACGTTGTCAGGGTTCAGGATTAGAGCAGAACTGAAAGCCTGGCTTGCTTCCTCATACATATTTAATCTAAGGAGGGATAGTCCTATCTGTTCCCAGGCAGCTTCCAGAGCTGGATCGAGTTCTACGGCCTTTTCAAAAGCTTCAACGGCTTGTTCATCCTGATCAAGCCCTCTTAGAGCAAGCCCTGCTACATACCAGATCTCGGCAGTCTCGGGTTTTACTTCAAGAACTTTCTCAAATGTCTCAATGGCAGCTTCATAACACTGCAGGTTGAGCTGGGAAAGCCCCATTTTCATCCAGACATCTCCGATTTCAGCGTCATTTAATTTCTCTTTTAATACAAATTTATCTGTTAGTCCTGACTTATCTTCTAACCTTAATTTATCCTCTAACTCAAGGTCTTCTTTTGTTTTTTCTCTCTCAATTTCATCCAGGCTTAATTCGTTAACTTCTTCAGGAGATTCCGTCTGATCTTCCAGGACAGCCTGTTCGAAGGACTCCAGGGCTTCAGCATAGTATCCAAGAGAAAATAAAATAAGTCCTCTCCTGTACCAGGCTTTTTCAAAGGCAGGATAAAAGGAAAGAAGTTCTGAAAATATCTCAAGAGCTTCCTCAGGTCTGCGGAGTTCCTGAAGCACAAGCCCTTTGCCGTAGAGGGCCTCTTTTGAAGCCGAGTCACTTGCTGTAAGTTTTCCAAGGGGCAGAAGGGCTTCTTCATACCTTCCAAGCTCTATCAATGAGAATGCAAACTTCTCGAAGAGCTCTTCAAAAGCCTTTGTGTTCTCGAAAGCTGGAGTCTCTCCTGCATTTTCTTCTCCTGCCCTTTTCTCATAGTTTTCTTCTTCAAACTCTCCGGTATCCTTAATGTTAAAGTTCTCAGCTTCAAGTTCGAGAAGAGTGTCAACTGTAGAAACCATTTCTTCTGGCTTTCCAAGTTCGAAAAGGGCCAGGGCTTTTTTGTACAGAATTTCGAGATCCACTGCCCCGGAACTAAGGATAACATCAAAGACTTCCACTGCCTTTTCATATTCTCTGTTTTCAAAGTGAGAGATTCCTGTATAATAAAGAATTTCGGGCTGCTGGCAGCCAAGGTCAAGAGCGTTTTCAAAGGATTTTGAGGCTTCTTCAAAGTTCCCAAGCCTGAAGAAAGCAATACCCCTGTAGTAATACAGATTTTCTTTTTTCGGGCAATATCCCAGCGCCGTTTTAAATGTTTCAATGGCCTCCGGATATTCCTGAAGCTCGAAATGAGTATAAGCTTTTTGCTCAAGGGCATAAGTGCAGTCAGGTTTCAATTTAAGGACAGAGTCATACATAGTCAAAGCTTTCTTTACTTCTCCAAGCGCTTTTAAAGCAACTCCTTTCCTGAAAAGGATAGTTTTTCGCTCCGGATTTTCCCGTAAAACCTGATCAAAGAGTCCAAGGGCTTCTTCATAAAATCCCTGCTTGAAGCAAGCTGTGCTCAGGTGTGCAAGAGCTTCAGTATCGGATGGATTTCTTTTGAGAACTTCCCTGAAACTTGAAGCCGATTCTTCATATTTCCCCAATCGTAGTAAAGCCAGGCTTCTCATGTAAAGGGCATCAAAGTTTTCAGAATTTGTTTTAAGTACAGCTTCAAAAACTCTTATAGCTTCCTCAAAGTTCCCAAGTTCGAGACAGGAAACCCCCAACTGATAACAGGTATCCCGATAAGCATGGTCAAGCTCAAGGACATTCTCAAAGTCTTTTATTGCTTCCTCATGCTGCTTCAGCTTTGAATGAGATATTCCTTTCAAATACCAGGCCTCTACAAACAGGAGATTCTCTTCGGTAAGTCTTGAGAATACCTCCAATGCTTTTTCGTAATCTTCCAACCTGATAAGTGCAAGCCCTTTCCAGTAGAACGCAGAGAACTTTTCTTCAGAGTTTTTTTGTTCAAATGAGTTTTTTGCAGAGATATTTCTTTCAAAGGTATTTCTTTCAAAGGTATTTCTTTCAGAGATATTTTTTTCAGAG
>DAQQ01000167.1:0-11754 GCA_002508465.1 Methanosarcina sp. UBA7
ATACCCTGAATAGTTACAAATAAACATTAAATTTCCCAATTGAAGTATCTAAGTCATTTAAATATCAAATAGACTGTTTAATTAATGTACCTTAATTGGGGAAGGACTGACACTATATTTAATTAGGCAAATAAGACTTAATAACCCTTAAAAAACTACTTATCTTTCAAGGGGGCTAAATAGTATAAGACTACACAATTGGAATGAGAAATAGAGGACTTAAAACCTCGAACTCTTAAAAAGTCATATTATACTCCGACGCCTCTTACACATCATTTTGTACCTCAAGTGCGTAATTTCGAAAATGAGGTGCGAAAATACTCGCTTTTACAGCCAAAAAAGCCTTCGTTGATTGTAGCGGGATACGTCAGCACAACTTCGATTTTAAAATCTTGCACGTTTTCATGAGATGTTGAATTCCACCCAAAAAGAGAAAACCAAAGAAGATAGGAAGAAAAAGAAGGTCGTTAGGTACCCTCTTCAAATAGAATGAAAATCATTTCACCTTCAGTTCAGTGCACTTTTTTCATTCCATATAACAATTATCCGGGATTACTTCTTGATTCTTGTTTGGAACTGTCAGGTTTAGGTATTACACCTCGTTGGACACATTACCATGTGGCAAAATGAACAATGTAAAAAATCAATGTACGCGTTGGATAAATTTGGAATGTATGAAGAAAAACAGAAGTCTGAAGCCTATTTATATATTTTAAAATGTGTGCTTCTGTCAAATTAGAGCTGAAGAGAATAATGGCACAAACAACTAAAACTATTGAAATAATCACATTTATAAGAAAAAAGGGAGAGTATGTGAGGAAAATAATCCCACATACTTTCGCCTAAATTATATGCGGTATATTTGTTGTGCTTAATCTTCTTATTGTACCTTCAACACTGCCAGGAACGGTGAGAAGTAAGATTCTGTTTCAGGGTTGACGATAGGATAGGAGGGATCCCATATTGTCGCGTTGTTAGAATCATGCCCTCTCCAGAAGATAGCATAATTATTCGCCGAGATACTGGGGTCACTTACATCGAAAGTTTTTAGGTCGAAGTATTTTTTGGTACCTCCCATGCCGTTAGCAACATCTATACCAACTAGACAGTCCGCGTAGGTTTGGTTTGTTAAATCCCATCCCGGGTTGTTGAGATTGTATGGGGAATCATTACCGGGAGGAGCGTTGAAATATAGGTAGTCTTTTTGGTTCGCATCACCTGCAAAATACCCTACAGTCAGGCTGAAATTATCTAAAGTATTGTTTACAGCCCCATCAAACCTGGTGATATTGGCATCAAAGTCCGAAACAGGCACGGAGGTACCATTAATCCAGACATTTCCATCCTTATGTAAGTTCAGGTTACCTTCGTTAATCCAATACTGTGTATAGGTGTCTCCGCTTTTGTAGACAACAATAAGGACAGCTCCGTATATTCGACCGTCAAAAGGTAGAAGAGGTGAGTTATCTGGCCAAGTGTTGACAGTTGCCGTAATAGTGGGGCTGTTTAGGTTTTCTAGTACGTCCGTGACATCATAGTCAACTAAATATACTACACTTCCACTAGCATTTACGATGTCAACTGAATCTAAATTGCTAGGTGGAGTTACACTCAGATGTTTATCCGGGTTATTATTCCCATCAAGTAAGACGTTGTTCAATGAAGCATTCATCCAACCTGAACGGCTGGTATTTGCTCCATATACTCCAACTTTCAACATAGCCCATTCTATGTCACTTGTTGGGACATCTGTGAAGTTAGTGACAAGACTATTATTTACATAATATGAAGTGGGATGTAAGTTATCAGTAAATCCAGCTTTATCTCCATAATTTATGTAAACATCACCTTGTACGGTTCCGTTCTTGATGGTTTCAAGAGGATATCCATCATAGTCGTACCTTCCTGCAAGCGCAGGTGCACAGAGCATAGAAAACATTAATATTCCGAGTACTAAATATAGACTCTTTTTGTCCTTCATTCTTAGTTTTCTCATAAAATTACTCCTTAAAATCTACTCTAATAATGATTTAAACTGCTTATTGTTCCCGGATTTTAAACATCTATTATCTCAACGGTTCTTTGGGGGCCGCCGAGCGACACTATCCAGTAAGTTTATATAGATAGTCTGAAATAATACGACAGAAATCCGAGAATAGATTCTCTTCTATTCATTTCCGGTCATCCTCGACGCTTTTTGGCAAATTCGTCGAGCGATACTGTGCAGTAACCGTGCACAGAGTATTCAAAATGGACAATGAAGGATCTGAACGTGTATTCTTTCATCTTTGTTCAGATTCTTCTTATCCATATTATCTAATCACCTGATAAGGTGATTGATAGCCAGAAAATCTCTCCAATTTTTTTGCTTCTCGAATCTGGATCAGCATATTTTATTGAGATTATACAAATTTAAGGTAAATCAGTATGTTCCACTTTACGGAACTAACTACTTTTCATTACCTCTACTTTTTTCCGGCAATATATTTTTTAGAGGTAACATTTATTTAAATCTTTCTTAGTATGTGTTACTTTTTTTTTCATTAATTCTATTTAATATGTATAATATGAATAAATTTAATATAAAATTTAATTTTTAAATTAAATTTTGTTAAATTTTATTCATTACTGGATGACCGTTTTGATCAAATTCAAAAACTTCTTGTTTACAGAAGGGATAATGATCCTGTTCTTGATCTCTGAATAACGCCTTGATGCCTTATTATGTTGAAAATTAAAATTGTAACCAATTAAAGAAACGATTTTATAGTTTCTAAATATAAAATAAATGATAATGATATATGGCTATCTATTATGATTATTTGATAAATAGTAATCAGATTATTCCATATTGACTAAACACATTTTTCCTTTTGATATCATTAATTTTTATGGGAGTATTATAAAATTTTACAAAAAGTATAGAAAGTATTATATAATATGTAAGCATGTGAATATGCCTCAAGTATAATGTGTTCACATAGTTAGTCTAGTATTTTTTGATTGGTTAATTTGTATTTGATTGATGTTATACTAAAAAATCGGCTCTTCGTTATTTTGTGTGGATGTCCTCACAATGTCCTCATAAAAACCAATGCGGTCTCTAACTGAAAATCATTTTATCCATAGGAAATGACGAAGAGCCAAAAAATCTAGTAATTATTTAGGTATCATCGAATCAAAAGCCCTAATTTAAAGGAATTATTACTTACAAGGCATTTCAATCGGTTTTGTAAAACTGATGCTCTTTTTAATTTTGGTATGGATCTCTTATTAGACACATCCTAATGGCCAAAAACGTCCAGTGTACTATTTCATTCTCAGACGGCTCAGTGCGAGGTTAGCCGAGCGACATACCCAGTAAGTTTATATATAATGTAGATAATGTTATACTGTCCGAGAATGGATTCACTTATATCCTTTTCCGGTCATCCTCGATGTTTTTTGGAAAATACGTCGAGCGATACTGTGCAGTAACTGTGCACAGAGCATTCAAAATGGATAAAAGGACCTGAACGTAGGCTTCTTCACTTTCTGTTCAGATTCTTTATGTCATATGACCCAGTCACCTTATCCAGGTGATTGATAGCCGGGGAATATATCTCCACATCCTCGGTTTCTCAAATGTAGTGGCATATTTTTGGTTATAGAGGGTTCTTAAGGCAAGTCAACAGGTCAGTAAGTTTCACTTTCCTGAACTGTTCCCTTTTTCTTGCCTATTGACTTTTTTCCGGAAGTATATTTTTAAGAACATATTATCATGAAATTCTTCGCAATAATTTCTCCGGATTGTCAATTTTTATACTGTCCAATTTCTAAATAACTCAATTTTTCCATCCGATATATTATGGACTTTTTAACATCATCGGCTTCTATGACAGGAAAAACATCAATCTGGCATAAATCAGTAAACGGCAAATTATAAGCCAGATAGTCTTTGACAGTTTCTACGTCAAACAGAGTTATCACACGCCCTCCTCCTGCATCAAACCACTGATTGATAACCTTCAAACCTTTTGGAAAAGCCATACTTTCTACCTTTTCCCATCGCTTAAATAGCTCTGTAGTATGCTTGGGGTCAAAGGTCGTTATGTCTAACAACAACATATTCTATTCCTGGTCCAGTTTCATAATTCATAACAATTTAATATGTGTAATATAGTGCGTTTAACTTATAAATATTTTGCAGATAGATGGATAATTAAATTAAACAAATTTACTTTTTAATTTTAATTTAACGTTGCTTAAGACCTCAAAAAAGAGTGAAACAGTTAAAATATATAGAGTTTTTAAAAAATTTATAGAATTCTCCAGTAGTCTCTTACGTCTTAAAACTTAGATTCACAGGCTTAATATTTAAAATGCCTTCATGCTTCAGATGGCTTGCTGGAGTTCACTACAAGTCGAATTTTCCTGTGAATATTGCTGGCTCTTGACTTGCAGCTTTTTTCTATAGATACATTGTTTGTTGTGAAAGAAGAGTATTATTTATCGTGAAAAGTATCTGGTTGCCATTAGTAGAACATAAATTTTCTGCTTTAACTCTATTTATAAAACTAAAACTCAACGAAAAGTAGTAATAATAAATTATGAAAAAATAATTAGTTTATATTAAGTAAAATGTATTTAATGTAAATATGATGTTAAATAGAAAGATTAATATCTTACATATTTATTACTTTTTTGAAAATTAATATGAATATATGTAAACAAAGTACTTTCAATTTTATTGAAATAATGAGACAGAAGCAGCTTCCTCTGCTAGTACTCCAAAGTGCCGGAACGGCATTAGATTAGTCGCTGTGACAGGGTGTAGCATTATTATGCAGCATTATTATGTAGCATTACCAGGTGTAGCAGCATTTTTATGATTTTGCCATTCCAGCACACGAGATAATTAAATCTGTTATCCAGCAGTGAGTTTTGACCGATAGTGAAATAGCCTGTATTTAGAGGGCTCAAGGGTGATCGGATGAAAAAAAGTTTATGGACGGAGTTGAAGAGAGAAGTTCTCTTCGGGATTTGTTTTGCTGTACTGCTGGTGTTTGCGGCAGTTCCGTGCCAGGCGCAGCAGACGACTGTCAGCTTAAACACAACTGAGCTGGTAAAGGGAAATACGGTTTATGCAACCGTAAATATCGATAATGTTGAAAATCTTGATGCAGGACAGTTTGATCTGGTGTTCAACCCGGATGTCCTGAAAATTGTCAATGTCGAAAACGGTAGTATTGGAAGTATGGAAATACCGGTACAATGGAGTTCAGTTGACAGCAAGACGGCAAGAGTGATCTTTAATCTGGAAGGAGTTTCCGGCGTCAGTGGATCTGGAGAACTGGCCAAAATCGGGTTTGAAGTGATGAGTGACGGAGAAGGAGACCTTAGAATTTCTAACGGGCTGCTAGGAAACACCGAAGCTAAACGTATCGATACCATCTGGGGAGATTCCAAAGAAGGCGGAAAAGAAGAGAACAGAAAAGAAGAGAACGGAAAACAAGCAGCTACGAAACAAACAGCCACGTCGGGGTTTGAAGTAGAGGTCTCTTTGATTGGTTTGACTGCAGTAGCCTGTCTGGCCAGGAATAAACAGAGGTGATAACATGAAAATAGAGTTCCTGGTTGGAATAGTCATTGGTTTGATTTTTCTTACATTACCCGCATTTGCATCGGATTCTCTGAATTCATCCGACTCCATAAATGCATCTGATACCTTAAGTTCATCTGTTTCTACGAATGTACATGATTCTGCGAATGTATCTGATTCTGTGAAAGTATCTAACTCTGCGAGTGTACCTAACTCTGCGAATGTATCTAATTCTGCGAATGCATCTGATTCTGCGAATCTGTCTGACTCTGAAGCTGCATCGAATGTCACACTCAGCGTTCTTGGAAATGCGAATGGAGACGAGACCATAGATGTGAAAGATGTGGAGTATACTGAAAGCATCATTCTGGGCTCTAAAAACCAAACGCAACTTGCAGATGCGACATGTGATAACAATATCAACATACTTGATGTAACTAAAACCGAGCTGATTAATCTTGGAAAAGCGAAAGAGCTTACTCTTGTTGACGGAGTTGGCAGGCAGGTAAATGTAAGTATGCCTGTAAAAAGGATCGTCCCCACGGACTACCGTACTACGGAAACTTTGCTTGCTCTCGGAACAGGAGACATGATTGTAGGAGTGGACAAAGCTTTTCATGAGCGTATGGCTGAGTTCGGACTTCTGGATCTTCCTGAGGTTGGAGTGCACGGAAAATCGGTTAACTACGAAATGGTTCTGACTCTCAAGCCCGATATAGTCCTGTTGCCTCTCTCTCAGGCAGAAAATGCCAACCAAATAGCCGAAAATCTTCCTAATACCTCTATTATTGTAATGGGTCTTTCCTCCAAGAAAACAATATACTCTGACTTAACAACTATGGGTTTTGTCCTGGGGAAAGAAAAAGAAGCAAATGAACTCCTCAACTGGATGCAGGGCTATGAAAATCTCGTAAAGGAACGTACTAAAGACCTGAAGACCAATGACATGCCAACTTTCTATTATGAGTATATGTCAGGAGGAGAAGATAAATGGCAGGTGATAACCCCGAACGATCCCAGTGCAGGTCAGGTAGCTGAAAGAACAGGAGGGAGCAATATTGCCACAGGATTAGCCGGCAATTCTGTTGAAGTGGACCCTGAGTGGGTAATAGAGAAAAATCCTGACTTCATGTTTGCGGATTTAATGAAAGGATTTGACAGTGGCCCTGGAAAAACAGAAGAAGATATGAAAGTTTTGCTGACGAAAGTCCTCTCAAACAGACCAGGGTTCGAGAAGGTAAATGCTGTGAAAAATCACAGAGTCTACTTAATAGATAGGGATATTATCGGAGGACCAAGGTGGGTAATAGGTCATATCTACTTTGCCAAATGCATGCATCCTGAGCTTTTTAAGGACATCAATCCTGAAGAAATTAACAAAGAGTACCTCAAAAAGTTCCATAACATTGAGGTTCCCGGAACCTGGGCTTATCCGGAGTAATAACATGGTTCGAAAAGCTTTCCAGAAGGAAGCCTTTTCACCTTTTTTTGAGGAAGATCTCCTCGATATCGTACGCGGCCATGAGATCTGGGTTGAGAATTGCATACACAATTTTTCCCCAGGAGATCCCATAGTATGTGACCTTTGCTTTGGACATAATATGAAAAGTGACAAGGCGGTTAAGATCGAAAAAGTGACTCCTGCAGTCCTTGGTACCTGGGGAAAAATCATGCCATTGAGGTCAGTGTCGCAGAAAGACAGTATATGGAATACATACTGACAATCGTGATTTTCCTATTGAAGTGACAATTGACCAGGAAGGCATAGTTGACATTGATCTGAAAAAAAGTAGAAAGTGAATGTTAAAAGTTGGACACAAAGACCCTGAGAAAAGCACAAAAGCTCTGTATAACAAAAAGGTAATGACTGAAACTTTTACTATAATGGACGTAGGTGAAAACATATGGAAGTAAAGCCTCAAATTAGAGAATGGTGGGACAATGCAGAACACGATTACGATGCCATTACAGCACATGGAGTTCATTCTGAAGCAGAAAGGAAACTCTGGACAGAAGCAATAACCCAGATCCTGGGAACCGGGCAGAAACTGAAAATTCTGGACATGGGAACAGGTACCGGATTTTTAGCTCTGCTGCTGGCTGAGCTGGGTTATGATGTCACAGGTGCAGACTGGGCAAAGAATAAACTGGAAAAAGCAAAAAAGAAAATGGAGATAGCCGGAAGTTCCGTAAATTTTGTTGTGGAAGATGCCGAGAATCTCTCGTTTGAAGCTGAGCAGTTCGATGCGGTTGTCAGTAGACACTTGATCTGGACTCTTGCAAACCCGGCTTCTGCATTTAAAGAGTGGGCGAGAGTGACAAAGCCCGGGGGTAAGGTACTGACGGACATTCCGGCCAGACATTCTCATCCCGGAAACCATCACTTTGGAGGAGAGATAGGAAAGGAATTGCCTTTCTACAATGGGGCTGACCCTGAAGAGCTAATCAGCATGTTTGAAGCGGCAGGGCTTGTGAACGTATCTGTCAAAGTGTTCGATAAAATGATGCTTGTAGAAGGAGAAAAAGAATAAGCCATGTTAATTGCTTCGATGTTTCGTGCAGTTGAACTCTGGATATATGTCTTCTTTTCACGGTCGTTGGCATACTGATGGCGAGTATCTCAGTTGAGTTCAGGATATTTGATCGATTATTTTCGGTAACGAAACAGATACTGCATATTTTCGAGCTATGCTGAGCCTGAAAAATAATCTCGGTAAGTGCAGTTTTAGGTGGGATTGATAGTCTTAACAATTCCTGCTCTAATGCTGGTTTCATGAAGATTAGACAATTCATGAAGATCAGATAATTATACCATTATCAGTACGTTTGAGGCAGCACTTACCGAATAAAAACCAATTGAATGAAAAACAATAAATTGCCTAATGTAATGGATGTGTATCTTTGGAGACAAAACAGTATACGTTGACTAAAGAAGAGGTTAGAAATCGGTACAATAAGCTTATCGGAAAAAAGGTCTTCTTTATTTTCTTCCTCCTATTCTCAATAGTTCTCGTATCAGGCATATCCGCCTCTATGGGATCTGCAAACCTATCTATATGGGAGATTTACTCTTCAATACTGCACAGGTTATTTCCAGCTTATTTTGAGCCGGGTTGGCTTGCCGATGTATGTATGTGGAACCTCAGGCTTCCCCGTATATTTATGGGAATAGTTGCTGGTTTCGGGCTTGGGGTTGCAGGCTGTGTAACGCAGGCAGTACTCAAAAACCCTCTTGCAAGTCCCTATACGCTCGGTATATCTTCGGGTGCCGGCTTTGGGGCGTCTCTTGCAATCCTTACAGGCATAAGTGTTGCTGGAGGAAATTATCTTGTAATAGGCAACGCTTTCCTATTCGCACTATTATGTTCTTTTATAATCCTTGGATTATCAAACCGAAAAGGTGCAACACCTGAAACCATGATTCTGGCTGGCATTGCAATGATGTATTTGTTTGCTGCAATGACAACAATCCTTCAATACTTTGGCGAAGCTGAGGCTGTAAAGGAAGCTGTATTCTGGACAGTAGGTGATCTTGATAGGTCCTCCTGGCCTAAGGTCACTATTATAATCGGCATACTAACATGCTGCCTCCCTCTGCTCATGATAAAGTCACCGGATCTCAACCTAATGGCTGCAGGTGACGAAACTGCAGCAAGCCTGGGTGTGAATGTCAAACGTACCCGGATTATTCTAATGTCAATAACGACTTTGCTTGTTGCATGCATTGTATGCTTTACTGGAACAATCGGATTCATAGGCCTGGTTGCTCCGCACTTCACGCGAATTGCAGTAGGAGGTGATAACAGGTTTGCTCTTCCAGTATCCGGCCTTCTTGGTGCGTTACTGCTGACTAGTGCAGACCTTGTAGCAAGAAGAATTCTAGCTCCAATAATTCTTCCTGTCGGAGCAATAACTGCCTTCATGGGCGCTCCGCTTTTTCTGTATATGATCATGAAAAGAAAGAGGGAATACTGGTGAAACTGAAGGTAAACAATGTTGAATTTGCTTATAAAAGTATATCTGTGCTTGAAAATGTATCAATGGAACTGAACAGCGCAGAAGTTCTTGGCATTGTAGGTCCAAACGGCACCGGGAAGTCCACCCTGATCCGGTGTATCGACCATATACTGAATCCGAAAAGAGGAAGCATACTACTGGACGGCCACAATATCAGTAAAATGAATAGAATGGAGATTGCAAGAAAAATGGGCTATGTACCGCAGAGTCTTGAAGGTGTTTTTCCTGCTTCTGTTATAGATACCGTTCTTATGGGCAGACGCCCTTATCTTGGATGGAAGAACAGTAAAGAAGACCTGGATTGTGTACTGGAAGTGCTGGAATTACTTGGAATGATGGAGTTTGCCATGAGAGATATTAAAGAAATCAGCGGAGGTCAGCAACAAAAAGTGCTTATCGCACGGGCACTTGCACAGAAAGCAAGCATTCTTCTTCTTGACGAGCCAACCAGCAATCTTGATATAAGGTATCAACTCGAAGTCATGGAAATTATAAAGAACATCGTGAAGAACAAAGGAATCTCTGCAATAATGGCACTTCACGACCTGAATCTTGCTTCCAGATATGCCGATAGAATAATCATGATGAAAGATGGCAAAATATTTGCCGTTGGGAATCCAACTTCAGTTCTCACCGTAGAAAATATAAAAGAGGTCTATGGTGTACGAGCTCTTGTGAAAGACGATGGAAAGAATCCCTATATCATTCCGCTAGAACCTGCAACAAGTTAACGAAGCTGTCATTTATGTCTGAACTTCAGCGGAATTAACAATACAAAAGTAGTACATCTCCTCCATAACTCCTTTCTTTCTCCATAACCTTTTTTCCTCCATAACTTCCTTCTTTTTCCGCCTATCTCTTCAAACTCTCTAATTTCTTATTTTTTACTCAAATCTCTCTTTAAACTCTCTAATTTCTTATTTTTTACTCAAATCTTTTACTCAAATCTCTTTCATCCTTCGCCCTCATTCCCTCATCCTAGCTAAATCTAGAAGATTCGATAAAAAACCTCGTACACTCTTTTTAATTCATAACCCTTAGCAAGACCAGCGTAAGATGCAATAAGAAAGGGGGTCTTCTTGTAAAGCAGCGGTATGATGAAGAATCACAGTGAAAGGATCAAAGAGAGCAAGAAGGATTTTGATAGAAACTGCTCAATTAGCAGCAAGAAAAGTAGTAAGTTAAAAGAGTTTTATGTTTATGTTTTAAGCTTAATTTATGCTTAATTTTATGCTTATGTTTTACGCTAATGTACGATCTGGTATGATCTTGAGATATTTATAGAGAGAAGTTCTAAACTAAATAAGTTATAAACCGAAAGTAAGCATTAAGATACGAAACCAATTAGATGCGTTAACACCTTACGGTTGATGATATGCAGTCAGAAATTGTAAAAATAGGCTTAAAAGAACTTGAAACAAAACTGACAGAATTTTTCTCCGGCGAAGCCTGTGTTGTGGTTGCTTACCTGTTCGGTTCAACCGCCAGGGAAGAAGCAAATTGCCTTAGTGACATAGATATTGCTGTCCTTCTTGACGATTCACTTACCGGAAAAGAGGCTTTTGACCTTCAGCTGAGATTAATAGTTGATCTGGGAGACCTTCTGAAAACAAAAAATGTGGACCTTGTTGTACTTAATGACTCCCCTCTGCTTCTGTCATTCAATATTATACGCGATGGAATTATTTTGAAGTCCGATGAAAGGAAAAGAGTGAGTTTTGAGACACGGATAATGTCAAGATATTACGATGAGCAGTACTATATTGAAAGGCATATGAAAAGAACAATTGAAAGAATGTCAAAAGGCAGGTTGAAATGAGGCAGGAAATAATCGACAAGCTTGAACTGCTTGAAGAGTACATAACCAGACTCAAGGATCTTCAGCAGTATAGCCTTGAAGAAGTTGAGAAAAACTACATGCTTAGAGGGGCTGTAGAAAGATATTTGCAAGTCTCACTGGAGTGTATGCTTGATATTGGGAAAATTATTATTTCAGAGGAAAAGATAAAACGCCCTGAGAGTTACAGGGAAACATTTCGCGTCCTTGGAGAAATCGGTGTCCTTCCTGAGACCTTTGCTCGAAAAATTGAACCTGCTGCAGGGTTCAGAAATGTGCTCGTACATATGTATGCAAAAGTAGAGCTGGATAGGCTTTA
>DAQQ01000116.1:0-5640 GCA_002508465.1 Methanosarcina sp. UBA7
TCCAACTCCTTAATGTTTTTCCAGTTCTTCACTATTTTTTACATCCTGCTATCGGATTCTTTTTGTTCTTATAGCGGGGTTTTAGTAAAGAAATTTCTCGATAACTATATTAAACATAAAAATAATTCACAATTATGAATTTACCACAAATTGCCTGTATATTACAGGTATTTGCAGATCAAAAATTCAGAATTTCTGATGTGTTAAAGTGTAATTTGAGAATTATAACAAGACCTGAAATACTACACTGCTGACTTTAATATTTCCTTGTCCAGTCTGAACAGTTACAAAAATTTAATTTCTTTTTTTGCACTGTCACTGTACACAACTGCAGAAGTTGTGACCAAGCTTAGTAGCGTATTTTGGTTACCTCCCTTACATAAGACAAAGTTCAGATCTTAGAAAAGCCTGATAACAGAGTTTGTTTTCCCATTATCTGTATAATGGAAGTATCGGGGCATTTGAAAGTCAGCCATGCAATATTCAGTTTTCACAACACTTCATCCATACTCCCACTTCTGTATCCTTTAAGATCAAGGGCAATATAAGAAAAGTCACAGTCCTGCAATATCTCTAACATTTTGTCCCGCATGTTTACTGCCTTCTCAAATTCTTCAGGCATCAACTCGATTCTCGCAATTTTGCCATGCAGTCTTACACGCAGATTTGAAAAGCCCATATCATGCAGCAAATCTTCTGCGTGTTCTATAATTTGCAGCTTTTCAATTGTGATTTCTTCCCCATATGGAATTCGTGATGCAAGACATGAAGCTGACGTTTTGTTCCAGAAATTAAAGCCACAGTCCTGAGCCAGTTGTCTGATCTCCTTCTTCTGAATCCCAATAGAGAGAAATGGATGAAGAATTCCTTCTTCATTACTTGCCTGAAGTCCGGGGCGATATTCATTGGGATCAGAAGCGTTAATTCCATCAGCTATTTTTGAAATTCCCATTTTTTCAGCCTGATCCCTTAGTATTCTGGCAGATTGCTTTTTACAGATATAGCATCGGTTGGGGCTGTTTTTTCTGAATTCTTCATTTTCCAGAATAGGAAAGGGAATTACAGAACAGGATAAATCGAACTTTCGTGCGGTTTCCTCCGCTTCCTTAACAGCTCTTCTGGGAACAAGAGGTGCATCAAAAAGTATACATTTTACCTTATCCTTAAATATTTTTTGCGCAAGTAATGCAAGCAAAGTACTATCTATTCCTCCTGAATATGAAACAAGTAAGCACTCTAATCCTGAAAGTTCTTTGAACAACGCATCCTGCATATTTTCTTTTTCCATGGATGAATACGACCTTTTATGTCAAGTTTTTTGACTGTACCGAAAATATTAAATTTTCCGAAAACATTCACAATTGTGAATGTTTTGAAATAAGCATTCTCAGTAATTATACTTTTTCTCCAGAAAACAAGAATGAATGTAGAATTACAGATTACAAAAGTGAGACAAAAATGTAAGTACTGATGGTGGAAACATGAAAATTCGAGTAAAAACTTTTGCTCAGATAAAGGACATTCTAGGAGCGGACAGCTTTCTTGAATTCCATAATGGCATCTCAATGCAGGGACTTCTTAAAGTCCTTCGCGAGAGAGCCGGAAAATCCGAAGACCAGCTTTTTTCCAGGGACGGGGACCTGCACAGTAATTTGGTTTTGATGATAAATGGTGCACGGATTTTCAAAGAAGAAGATTTATCCTTAAATACGGTACCCCTATGTCAGTTCCCAGTCCTCTTACACGAACCCCACCTATGAGGATAGAACTTTCGGATAGAAGAAGCAACCCATACACCATATAAATTATTCTCATATGTAGAGTCCGGGTCTTAGCTTAGACATTTTTCTGCAAATATAAGAGATTGAAAGTACATTTGAATTTTAACCAAAATAGAAAAACTGTTATATAGTGATTCTTTTTCTTATTCAGGGTTTCCCCATAGCTGAGCGATTATATACACCTCATGTTTTTTCTCTTCTTAGTCCATTTTCAAATCACACACTGAAATTTTAAGCTTCATTGCTTGAAATAACCGCGCAAATAGGAAAGCTTATGAGACCTCATATTATTTTTTCTTTTTTTCGGGACTCATATCTTGCAGGCAGCACGGTAACACCGTTAACAATATAACATTGTAAATCCATGTAACTATAAGAAAAGAACCGAAGTCCAGCCCAAAAGGAAACTTCATTTAAGGTACTGGATATGGATGAGACGACAGTAAATGTAGCAAAGAAGCGATTTGAGAATAGAAAAAAGAAAAGCTTCGCTCTTGATGTACTGACAATTACAAGCGGGACAACCTTTGCTCAAATTCTTACAGCTCTATCGGTTCCTGCTTTAGCCCGCTTATACCAGCCTGAAAATTTTGGGGTGTGGGCTCTATATAGTTCTATTGTCAGCATTATCAGCGTTATAATATGCATGCGATATGAGTACTCCATCATGTTGCCTGAACTGGATGATGATGCCATAAACCTCTTAGGAGTGAGTTTTCTTGCAATAGGAGTTGTAACTGTTTTAACCCTGGCAATAATATGGTTTCTTAAAGAATTTATAATAAATATTTTGAATTCTCCTGAAATAGGAAATTATCTCTGGCTTGTGCCCCCATTTGTTCTTGTAAACGGAATATTTCTTGCCTTGAACGGCTGGAATTCAAGAACCAACCTTTTCAGGAGATTATCCTTTTCAAGGATCTCGAGTTCTGTTTCAACCACTGCAGTACAGATAATAATAGGAATTTTTAAAAAAAATAGCCCAATGGGCCTAATAACAGGCAGCTTTACTGGTCAGTCTGTTGCAACATTTATACTTGCAGGGCAGATTTGGAGAGATGACAGAAACCTAATCCGGAAGAGTCTTAACTTGAAAAAAATGTATGAGGTACTTAAAAGATATAGTAAATTTCCACTTGTAGACTCATTTTCTGCTCTTATGAATTCGATTTCCTGGCAACTTCCAGCTTTCCTTCTTGCAGCCTTTTTTTCTCCTACAATCGTTGGTTTTTATTCCTTTGGATTTCGACTTATTCAGCTGCCAATGAGTTTAATTGGCAGCTCGATTTCACAGGTTTTTTTCCAGAGGGCATCAAGAGCCTCATCCAGGGGAACTCTCTCTATACTTACGGAAAATATATTTAAAGTTCTTGTAATAATAGGTATGTTTCCGATATTAGTCCTGACGATTGTAGGAAGTGATGTTTTTACTGTGATTTTCGGAAAAGTATGGGCAGAAGCAGGGGTTTATACCCAAATCCTTGGGTTTTGGGCTTTTGTCTGGTTTATTTCATCTCCACTGTCTGGAATATATCTTGTAGTTGAAAAGTATGATTTTGGTTTTCGTTACAATTTTTTTAACCTAACTACACGTTTTCTTTCACTTATTATCGGCGGTCTGCTCGGAAGCGCACGTATAGCACTTATTCTTTTTTCAATATCAGGAATTGTGGTATACGGCTACCTTTGCCTGAAGATGATGTCTTATGCAGGAGTGAAAATTTCAAGAGCTTTGAAAATAGTATTCTCAAATTTTATCCTTTTTGTTCCTGCAGGAATTATTCTTGTTGCCCTGAAAATGAGAGAAACAAACCCGATTCTGATTGTTACCTTTTCCGGTATGGTTATCGGCATATATTACCTATATATTTTAAAAACTGATACCAGTGTGAAAAAAATACTTAAAGAACTTCGAGCCTGATGAGTTGAATCAAAACAATCAAAAAATGTAAGCTTCCTAAAAAGCGAGAGGTTTCATGCAAAAACAGTGTTTTGAAAGACCTGGAGATTAAGGCTTTTAAGTAAAGGCAGAATATTCTTGCTTCTATGGTCTGCCCTTCATACTGCAGGTTAAAGATTGGATTTTTAATCAATTTTGAACATTATCTAATCTACAGACTTTCTAAAACGTGCTTTTAGACTCTCAAAACCTTTGTATGAGCCTTTTTTACCCAGTATAAAGGGGAAATAATTGTTAATAGCAGAGATAACAGGCACTAAAAGGATAAGGCTCAGCACAGTTAAGCCCAGCGCAAACCCAGCATTGTAATGAATATATTCAGTGTCGACACCCAAAATGATTATTACAAGCTTTATCAGGACATCTTTTAGAGGAAAATGAAGTGCAAGTATTATCAAACTATTTCTCCCATAATACTCAAGTACCTTTGAATTCACAAATCTTCTGGAAAGGTAGACAGAAGTAAATATTCCTGAGAAAGCAAACAGGTAAAACGAAAAGAAATCTCCATATTTTAAAACGTTCATGTTAACTTTGTCATCTGTTGGAAACTTCAGAAGGTATCCTAGATATAACAGGCTCGAAAGAGCAGGAATTAAAGGTAGATATCTCTCGATTTTGGAGAACTTCTCTATAAATCCTGAATCCAGTTTCAAGCTGAAACTGGATCTTGACTCTGTTTCTGCGAATTTTCGGAACAGGTTTCCAGCTCCATAAAAAACTATTGCAACCAGAGCTACATCTATATTCCAGGGTATTCTGAAAGGCACATAAGCCGGGTAGAGATACCCGGTTACTCCGGCTATAATAAGCCAGAATACAAGTCTTCTTGGCTCTCCATAGTACTCCTTTGCCAGTCCATAAAAAAGGAGTTCAGTTACAAAAAGACAGGTCAGAAACCATAGAGGCGGGTTATAAGAAATAGCAGGACCAAATGCAACAAGAATGTGAGAAGTTCCATGAAGCATGCTATTTTCAAAAAACTTGATACTTGTGATTTCTGGTGTATATAATTCATCCAGCAAAAAGCAAAAAATACAGGTTATTACTGCAAAGCAGAAATAAGGCACGATAAGAGATTTGAATCTTTCTTTCACAAAGGTTGAAGCTGATTCTGCGTATTTACCAAAGTCAAATAAAAATCCTGAAATGAAAAAGAAGAGCGGCATATGGAATGAAAATATGTAAATGTCAAATGTTATCGGTAAACTGTAATGTGCAAGCACCACAAGTATAATTCCAATTCCTTTTAAAGTGTCAATCCAATGAAATCTCATATTAATCAAAAAGTTAACGCCGTTAACTTATAAAAAGATTAGCCTAACTTTTTAATAATATGATGTTTAAGGAAAGCTAACTCTCATATATAATATTCTTTGATTTTATGTGTCAGGCGGTCTAAGAATTGATTTTAGAATATGGAACTCAGTAGTTTTCCTGCAAAAAACTATATCTTTTGTTAATCTCTTCTTGATATTACATAAGTTTAAGAAGACGTTGTGTATTTCACATTTTATAATTGGGTCTTATATAACCAAATATAGGCCTCAAACTGAACTGAGTTTAAAAAAGTTTCATTGCTTATGTCATGCTGAACCACACATTGACTATCTTCAAATTAGTGTTTATTATATATACTCAAAAAACAGTGTTGGATAATCATTTCAGTTTCTGATACCAACCTGTCGAAAAAAGACACTTAAGGTACTTGAGGTTACAGTAGACATCTTCTCTTTTTACGTTTTCCAGCACTACAAATTATTCCAACAGGTCGGAAAATCTTTTCTTGTAGATTCATTTGATTTATCCCTTTTCTTTAACTCTAAATTTAGGTAATCTCTTTCAAAAACAAAAACTGGATTTTTCTCGACTCAGGACGACTCAGTTCCAAAATCTAGT
>DAQQ01000207.1:0-18347 GCA_002508465.1 Methanosarcina sp. UBA7
TATTTTATACTGTCAAACTAAGGTTAACACCTATCAAATTAACACCGAAAAATAAGTTTGATTAATAACTTTTTGTAGTTATTGAGGTGCCTTAAGGGGATAATTGATTATTATCAATTATGGAACTGAAATTCTTAAAAATTAGTATTAACATTGTATTAAAAATTTCATCATGAACGAAATCCTGCCAGAATCTATATAAAAAAATATAATAAAGTAATTTTAAGGGAACTGAAGAGAAAAATAGATTCATGAGAAATCATATAGTTCTAGTTGTTAATGTTTATATAGATTAAGAAAGCCGACAGATTTATTTCATGGTGTTTATTTATAGAGGGGCTTAGAGGGGAAAAAGTCCTAATATTCAACATCATCTTGAGTATATAATACCCTATAATTTCATTTTCAAAAGTGTAAAAACATCTTGAAAATGAAGGATTAAACGGAGTTCAGCACTAAAAGAAATTTATTTTCAGGTACCGGAAATGGATGAAATAACAGCAGATGCGGTAGAGAAACGGTCTGATAACAGCAAAAAGGAAAGCTTTGTTTTTGATGTGCTAACACTTGCAGGCGGGACAACTTTTGCTCAAATCCTTACAGTTTTAGCTGCTCCTGTACTGACTCGTCTCTATGGGCCTGATGATTTTGGAGTTTGGGCTATATACCTTTCTATCACCAGCATTATCAGTGTCATTGCCTGCATGAGATACGAATATTCCATAATGCTACCTGAGTCGAGTGAAGAAGCTGTAAACCTGTTAGGGCTGAGTTTTCTAGCAGTACTGCTCGTAACAGGCTTAACCTTTCCAGTCATATGGTGTTTTAAAGAGCCGATAGTTAATATTTTGAACTCTCAGCAGATAGGAAATTATCTCTGGCTTGTACCTCCTTTTATTTTTGTAAACGGATTATTTCTTGCACTGAATAGCTGGAATTCAAGAACAAAACTTTTTAAAAGACTTTCCCTTTCAAGAATCTTCAGTTCGGTTTCTAGTACTGTAACACAGGTAGGAATAGGGTTTATAGAAAAAACCGGAGCAAGCGGGTTAATAGTTGGCAGTCTTGCTGGTCAGTCTATTGCAACGTTTGCGCTTGGAGGACAGATCTGGAGAGATGATAGGAAATTGATTGTGAAAAATCTGAGCTGGGAAAAAATCTATGAGGGATTTAAGAAGTACCGTAAATTTTCGCTTGTAGATACCTGGGGTGCCCTCATGAATTCAATTTCCTGGCAGCTTCCTGCTTTCCTTCTTTCGGCTTTCTTCACTCCTGCAGTGGTAGGTTTTTATTCTCTCGGCTTTCGCCTTCTGCAGATGCCGATGAGTTTAATAGGAGGTTCGATTTCACAGGTTTTCTTCCAGAGAGCCTCAAGAGCCTTTACCGAGGGCACTCTTGCTTCCCTTGTTGAGAATGTGTTCAGAATGCTTGTGGTTATAGGTATGTTCCCTATACTTATCCTGACAATTGTCGGCAGCGACGTTTTTACGGTTATTTTCGGAAAAGCCTGGGCAGAAGCAGGTATCTACGCTCAGATTCTTAGTCTCTGGGCTTTCGTATGGTTTATCTCCTCTCCGTTAACTGCTATATATGTAGTAGTCAAAAAATATCACTTCGGTTTCCATTATAATTTTTTCAATCTGGTAACGCGCCTCCTTTCCCTTACAATCGGCGGCTTGCTCGGAAATGCACGTACGGCACTTATTCTTTTTTCACTATCAGGTATTGCGGTATATGGTTACCTTTGCCTGAAAATGATGTCCTATGCCGGAGTAAAGACCTCTAAAGTCATGAAAATAGTGATTTCAAATTTTATTCTCTTCGTTCCTGCAGGAACCGTTATTATTACCCTTAAAATCTTAGAAATAGACAAGATATTACTTGTTATCTTTTCCGGCATGATTGTCTGTCTTTACTATGTATATATATTGAAAAACGATGCACAAATGATAAAGATAATTAGAGAGTTCAGAAATTGAAGAATTCATTTAAACAATAAACCTGAAAACTTAAAATCAGGCTTCAACTCAGGAAGCTCCGAGAAAATCTGTTCAAGTGGACTAAAAGAGAAAAATTCTTTTTGTTCGCACACTATTAAAAGCAATTTCCTTCTCCCATTTTTTAATAATAACAAGTTTATACTTGACGATTTTCCAGAGTATGATCTTGAGTAATTATATATTACGTAGCCTCAGTTTGAGCCACCTCAGCCATGGAATGCATTACAATTCCTGTTACTGTCATATATACACCGGCAACAGATAGAAAAACCATTATAAGTATATACCATAAATGAAGACTTTCGATTCCAAAGACCAGGTCTTCAAGAAACTTCAAACCCATATAAAAACCGCATGTAGCAAGGGCAAAACCTGGCACTGCATAGAAGTATAGTGGCTTATTGGCCTCTATATCTCTTACTACACCTCTCAGTACTCCAAGAACATACTTGCCTGGAGCTTGCACCCGATCTTCAAATTTATAACGGGTACCTATTTCAACTTCTTTTATGCGAAGACCAGATTTGCATGCGTTTACAAGCATCTCGTCTTCTTTTGCCAGATCATTGACATCAAAGTGTATCATATCTTTTGTAGAGGCTGCAAAGGCACGAAAAGGAGTTTGATAATCTCTAATTTTGCCAGATTTTTTATTGGCGAATCTGCCCAAAATCGTTTGCCCAACACGACGGTAAACAGGAGTGTTCCTATCCACACTATTTAAATATCTAGTTCCATTGACCACGTCTGCAGTTCCTGTTACTATCGGGTCAATGAGCCTAGGGATGTCGTCAGGGTTATGGCGACCTCTTGAATCCATTGTCACAATGATATCAGCGCCGAGATTAATTGCAGATTTAAAACCTGTTTCGAGAGACGCATCTTTTCCTTTATTAGTCTTGTTTATAATCACTTCAGCCCCAGCTTTTTTTGCTATCTCGACTGTTTGATCTGAACTGGCATCATCAACCATAATCACCCTATCAGCATAGAGCCTGGTGAGAAGTATAATGCTTCCTATAGACGTTTCTTCATTGTAGGCAGAAAGGACAACTATGACATTTTTAGAGGCTCTGCTGATAGTACATTTATTTCTTTTATTTATTATTGACCCTGTGCCAATTTCCATAAGTAGCTGATCACTCATTCTTGATAACCCCCATTGTATAACTGTGCAAATATATGGAGTGAGTAGTTATAAAAGTTCTAAAAATCATTAAATAAGGGAGAGATTGAACCTTTTAAATATTACCTCAATATTAGTTTTTTAAAGTAAAATTTGGAAGATACATATATAAATTTATTGACAGTTGTACTTTAAAAAAAATAGAATACAGTGTGTGCCAGTATGCTGTGACACTATACTATTATAAATATAAATTTGGTCAATTGAAATAACGACTATTGAGGATATGTATTAACTGATAGAGTAGAAAAATATAGATAAATAAATAAAAGGTAAGCTTGAGAATCAATAGTAAGGAAGCTCAACGTTTAGGATTTCAGTCCCGCAAGCTTATGGAACTTTTTGACAATTCATTAAGAAATACCTACAGTTTCAAAATTATATTATTTCTGCGAGTGACTTGCCGCAATTTTTGATACAGAAAAAAGAGAAGTACAGAAAGTTGTAAGAGATAAAACAAACTGTAGAGTTTGTCTTACCTAGAGAAGAGAATTATTAAAAAGTGAAATATGCTTAGTAGTATTTTATGGAAGTAATTGAGCTGTTCTATTAGAAAAGTATCAGCCAGAGAAGTTGAGAAAAAGATTCAGGAAAAAGAATAAAAAGGAAGCTGTAAATAAAGAGGAAAGTACTTTTTAGGACAATGGCAGACAATTGGGATGGATTGGAAAAGATGGGCACAGAAGTTGGAGAAAAAATCTGAGTATTCACATCTTGGAAAAATACATCGAAAGAATAAAAAAGATTAGAAAAACATTTACTCACCTAAATGAAACTAAAAAGAGTATAATTTTTTAAAAGCTGGATGACCCGCATGACTGTAAAAAGAATTCCTTCAGATCTATTTATTATTATGGGGCTCGTGCTCCTAACAGATATCTTTGTGCTCACTCCTGGAATAAATGAAACAATGTTCCGGAATATACTTGGACTGCCACTTGTGTTATTTCTGCCAGGGTATGCTCTGATTGCAGCTCTTTTTCCTGCAAAATCTGATCTTGACGGGATTGAGCGGGTCGCTCTTTCTTTCGGACTAAGTATTGCAGTTGTGCCATTAATAGGCCTTGGTCTCAATTATACCCCATGGGGAATCAGACTTCTGCCAATTCTCACAAGCCTGTCAGTATTCACCTTTATTATGTGTGGCCTTGCATATCTTAGACGGGCAAGTCTCCCAGAAAGTGATACTTTTGGAGTTTCTTTTAAAGCAGTAGCACTTTCACTCAAAGCCGAGGTCATGGAAACATCAGAATCAAGACTGGATAGAGCTCTCACGGTTTTCCTGATAATTTCCATTCTCCTATCCATTGCTACCCTAGCTTATGTGGTTGTGAGCCCAAAAGAAGGAGAACATTTTACAGAGTTCTATCTTCTTGGACCCGAAGGAAAAGCAGATAATTATACTACAAACTACACGATCGGGCAAAGTGGAACAGTAATAGTTGGAGTTGTAAATCATGAGTACAGGCCTGTAAATTACACAATGGAAGTAAAGCTTGAGAATAAATCACTGTTCCTTCCGGAAAATGTGAAGCATATCAGTCTTGCCCATAATGAGACCTGGGAAGAACCTGTTACTATTATGCCTCCTCTTGAGGGAAAGAATATGAAACTCCAATTCCTGCTCTTTAATGACACTGAGAAAAGTGTGCCTTATAGAGACCTTCATCTGTGGGTAAATGTGACTGCACCAAAACAACTGAAAATTTAAATTTCAGACCAGAAAGGTATATGGAGAGCTCTTAAATTTCCAGGCTACTGGCTTCTAGTACAGTCTTTAAGCTACCCCTGAAGTTAAGAGCTCTCCAGTTAAAGAGTTTGAGACTATATAACTCAGTCATCCAGACCCAACCTTTTCAAAAAGATTTAGCCTCAATTGTATAGAAATCTTAAATAGTAAGCTGGAAACCAGCTTGATATGTGTCCTTAGGGCAAGAAACTGCCTTAAACCAATGGGAAAACTGCTATTTAATTGATAACAGCTTTCTTTTTGATATTAGGAAGTAAGCGTTCTTACAATCTATTAAATCATGCTTTTTAACCCTTCCTGCAGTTCGATCTCTCCTTTCCACCAGCCTGAGATTTTTGAGACATCAGCTTTTGAGTCATGAACATCACCTGCTCTTGAAGCGGCATGTACAATTCTGCTAGAAGAGCCAGTTAACTTAATAATATTTTCGGCAAGTTCCATAACTGTCACGCTTTTTCCCATAGCTACATTAAAGACCTGACCATCCCCATGCTCAAGAGCCGCGACGTTTGCCCTGACTACATCTGTAACATGAACAAAATCTCGGCTCTGCAGTCCGTCTCCGTAAATAACAAGGTCCTTTCCAAGTTTCGCCCTCTCGAGGAAAATTGGAATAACGGCTGCATATGGAGATTTTGGATCCTGACGAGGGCCATAGACATTGAAATAACGCAGGCAAGTTGTACGAAGCCCGTGGTCCTCATAAAACATCCTTGCCAGGTATTCCCCATCAAGTTTAGAGATAGCATAAGGAGAAGCCGGCTCAGGATACATATTCTCTTGCTTTGGAAGGATAGGGTTATTTCCGTAAATTGCAGCTGAAGATGCTGTCACAAATTTATCGACTTCGGCTTTAACGCAGGCCTGTAGTACGTTAAGTGTTCCAAGCGTGTTAATCTGGAAAGCTTCAGAAGGTTTTTCACAGCTTAAAGGAACAGATACAAGGGCAGCTTCGTTAAAGACATAATCCATGCCTGAAACAGCCTTTTCGACTGATTGAAAATCACAGATGTCTCCTTTAATGAACTCGATATTTCTATACTGTGGAATATTTCGGAGGAAACCTGTGGAAAGAGTATCCAAAATTCTGACTGTGTGTCCTGCTTCTGCAAAATATTCAGCTATGTGGGAGCCTATGAAACCTGCTCCTCCGGTAACCAGCACTTTCATGCTTGCAGAAAGGGAAAAGTACAAAATAAAATTTTCTATGCACGCCCAGATGTTTATAAGACGAATCTAAAAATTTGAAACTGATACGTTTTTCCGAAAATTGAACCTAAGAAAAAAGTAAAATTATCCTGAAACCAGAATTCAGAAATAGAAAACAGTCCAACAAAAGAGAAGTTCGAAAGAAAAGGCATGTTCTCCCTTGTTTTCCTGCAAGAACAATCTGAAAAGACAATCTGAAAGAACGAACTATACTTGGGAACAAAGTATAGTGAGTAAGTTGTGAAAGGATTGCATAGATATAAATTCAAAGAAGATACAATATGAAATAATTTTGTCAGTGATAAAATGGTAGGAAATAGACAACTTTCCATGGACCTGTTGCTTGTTGCAGGTTTTGTGCTTATTACTAACATCTTTATACTCGTACCTGTGCTTAGCGACAGCTTCCTGCGCACGTACCTGGGGGTTATTCTGGTGCTTTTCTTGCCAGGCTATGCCCTTACTGGAGCTCTTTTCCCGGCAAAAAAAGATATTGATGGAATTGAGAGAGCTGCAATTTCTTTCGGACTTAGTATTTCAATTGCCCCAGTACTGGGACTTAGCCTTAATTATTCCAGCTGGGGGATCAGGGAAATTCCTCTGTTGACAGAGTTTTCAATTTTTACTCTTCTGATGTGTGCAATTGCTTATTACAGAAGGAGACTGTTGTCTGAAACCGAAGTCTTTGGAGTTTCATTTAAAAAATGTTACCTTAGCATGAAGGCTAAAGTTCTTGAAAAATCCGAATCGAAAACTGATAAGGTTATTGCATTTATCTTTGTCCTTTCTATGCTGGCCTCTATAGGGAGCCTCGCCTACATTATAGGAAACCCTAAAGAAGGAGAGCATTTTACCGAATTTTATATTCTTGGAAACAACAGTACGATAGGAGACTATCCTACGGAATTTGTACAGGGAGAAAAAGGAACAGTCACTGTAGGGATCATAAACCACGAGTACAGACCAATGGATTATACAATAGACGTAAGGCTTGAAAACAGGTCTCTTCCGGAAAGTCAGAAACAGATAAGCCTTGGAAATAATATGTCCTGGGAAGAACCAGTTACTTTTAAGCCATCTCTTAAAGGAAAAAACATGAAACTAGAGTTTTTGCTCTTTAATGAAACCGAGAAAACCATACCTTACAGGAACCTGAACCTATGGATTAATGTTACTGAGGAGGCTTGAAAAATGGTACCTTCTGAATTTACTTCTTCAGAGATGGAAACGGGAAAGGTCTCTTTGCCGGAGCTCGGGAAAATGCTTAAAGTGCAAACTGAAGAAAAAATCGGATTCTTGAAAAAGATGATTTATGTAGGAACCCCTGTAGCTACAATTACTCTTATCGAACTGTTGATTTTTGGAGGAAGGCTAAAAGAAGCTTCAATAGCTTATACCTTGCTTTTGCTCTCGCTTTCGTATTCAATAGCAGTTATGAAAAAGCCTGAGATAAGGAAAATCTACCAAGCCCTCTTACTTCTGACAATACTTAGATTGGTAAATTTCTCAATGCCTATTTTTTTTGAGAAGAATCTTTACTCTTTCATATTTATCTACGTACCTATGGCAATTCCAATAACTCTTGCTACTGTTCATCAGAAGGTGAGGTATGAGAGAAAAAGAGATACTCTGAAGAGGATGTGGATCTACCTTCCTCTATCTGTTCTTGCCGGTCTGGTTTTTGGACAAGTAGAATATATACTGATAGGAGCCAGAGAACTGATATCAGATCTCTCTTCGACAAATCTGCTAATACTCATAATAGTAATGGTTTTTATTGTAGGGCTTATAGAAGAACTCATCTTCAGGTCAATTCTCCAGACAAGCCTGGAAAAATTCCTGGGATCAGCCTGGGGAATTTTCCTTTCAAGCCTCCTTTTCGGAATAATGCATTCTACTTACGGTACACCCTACGAAATAGTATATACATTCTTTTTAGGAGGCTTTTTAGGATACTTATTTTATAGAACTCGAAGTATTCCCCTTGTGGTAATGATTCACGGCTCAATAAATGTGTTCTTGTTTGGGATAATCCCACATACGGGACCCATATTTGGATTAATATGAAACACTGTAAATGTTGACTTGATGAAACTTATGAAAATTAGCGTATATGATGATCTTAATATAAGTGATCTAAAAGAAATTACCTAATAGAAATGAGTAGACTTAAGTCCTGATCACTTAAGCAGCATTTTGCTTACAGTAATTATCTTTTTCCTATTGAGCTCATCCCAAAGCCAATTTCATTCCCAAATCTATTATACTATTTTCACGTTAGAAATTAGAGCGAGTATTCAAAATTCAAGGTTTTGGGAAGGCTCATTAAAAGAGAAATCATCTGGTAGAGCAAAATAGCGACCGAAGCTTTGGAAAGAAACGAACCTCCATTGTCATGGCATAAGAAGAGAATAAGAGACTAAAGAGTAAGCAACCTGCCAGTTTCCCCTCGAAGAACCAGAAATTATAAATATATGTCTTTAAAAGAAGATTGCCATTCTTTATGAACGGAACATAATGCGCTCCGGAGAAAATTTTATGACCAGATATGCAGACCGCCTCTGGGAAATTGATTGTCTGCGAGGATTTGCTGTCCTCTTGATGCTCCTTTATCATTTTCTTTATGACTTGGACTTTTTCAAGCTTGTAGATATTCAGCTCGAGTCCGGTCTTATCTTATATGCGGGCAGATTCTCAGCTTTACTTTTTATTCTGATCTCAGGAGCTGCCCTTTCTATAAGCCATTCAAGAGCCCTTAGCAAAGAGTCTGCTGGAAATGGAGCAGAAAATTTTTCTAAGTACTTGAAAAGAGGAATAAAGCTATATTTAATGGGACTTTTGCTCACAGGTATAACCTGGATCTTTTTACCTGAAGAGTATATTGTTTTTGGGATCCTCCAATTTTTTGGGGTTTCAGCAGTACTCGTTTATCCTTTCCTGAGATATGGGAAAGAAAATCTTTTTTTTAGCATATTTTTCGGCCTTTTAGGGCTTTACTTAAGAAATATGACTTTTGGGTTTTCCAGCCTGCTCTGGCTGGGATTTACTCCCGAAAATTTTAGGACCCTTGATTATTTTCCTGTACTTCCATGGTTTGGGGTATTACTTGCAGGAGTTTATCTGGGGAATTTCCTGTATGCAGAAGGAAAAAGGCAGTTTGAAATCCCCTATACTGGAAAAAATCCACTTATCAGACTGTCTTCCAGAGTGGGGCAACATTCCCTCTTCATATATTTCATTCATCAACCGCTCTTTCTAGGGTTCTTATTCCTTAGTGGGCTACTTAATCTGAATATGCCATTATAAAGTTTCATTATAAACCCTTTTTAAAAAACTAGAAAAATATACTTTAGTATTTGTTACAACTTAAAATTACTACTATTTACAACTCAAAATTACCAGTAGATACTAAACCTGCTAGTTTTATATTATCTAACATACGTAATTTGTGTATCTGTTTGCTTGCATTTATATACTGATCAGTCTTCACCTGCTCGTTGAAAAATAGTACGGATACAAAATATAATCAGGATATAAGGTCAAAAAGAAATCAGATTCATATTTTCAGTCCGACAGAGAAGCAGGAAGTGCAAATCAAAAACAGAAGATGGAGAAAAAAATGTATATTGAAATTGCGATGTTTGCCTATTTTGTAGTTCTGTTCCTGACCCTTCGAGATGTCCGGATCTTTAAAAGAACAGGTTATCGTTCTTACAGGACAGGAGCCATGAAAGGGCTTGCAGCTTCTTCCCTTGTTTTGATAGGGGCAATTGCTGTTGAGGCAAACCCGGAACTTGGGCTGCTTTTCGTATTAATAGGACTCTTTATTAACCGTAAAGGAGTAAGAGAGCGTGTTTTTACTAGTGCAGGAACTCTTGACCGTTTTCTTGGAAAAACAGACTATGTAAAGAGAAAATCTCGGCAAAACAGATAACGAAGAGGAAATAAGAGAGATAATAAATACGGATACTGAATATACCTAAATGCAAAATATACAAATCCACATAACAAAATTATCCCTCAGAATCTAACTGTAGCTGCTGCAACGATGATGCAAAAAATATTTTAAAGGAAAATTTAGAGAAGAATTAAAGCATTGGCTACATATTCTATTAATTGAGATAAGAAATTAAGCCTCATAGGTGTAGACTGGAGCGTCTACCCCAAAACTTATAAATCTCAAGTGACCTATTAGTCGACGAAATCATGATCAATCAAATTATTATATCCAGTTTTTGCTAAACCTATCAATTCGAGAGAAGAAAATAAACATCGAAGAACTATTTTCTATTTCGGGCTTCACGTTAACCAGAGTTCACAGGAAAACATGTGAGATAAACTAGAAGTAGAATTGAATAACTGGACTAAAAAACAGCAAAAACATCTAGAGGAGATACGATGGGAAATATAAGACAGACAAACATAAAAAGAATCGCATTTCGACTGATTGAGAACCACGCTGATGTCTTCACAAAAGACTTTGAAACTAATAAAACTCTTGTGACAAAGTATACAACTATTGAAAGCAAAGTTATAAGGAACAGAGTTGCAGGTTACGTCACAAGAAAAGTTGCACGTATGAAAGTATACTAAGCAGAAGACTTACTTCTGGACACGGTGGGGATATCTGAAATGTTTGAAGGAGCAATGCCTGCCCTGATAACTCCTTTTACAAAGGACGACAAAATTGACAGGGAAGGTTTACAAAGGAATATTGAATTTGTTGAAGAGGGAGGAGTTACAGGGATTGTGCCCTGTGGCACCACAGGAGAATCCGCAACTCTTTCCGCACTTGAGCACGAAGAAGTAATAGATATTGCAGTGGAGTGTTCAAAGGTTCCTGTAATTGCAGGAACAGGTTCAAATAATACAGGAGAAGCTCTCCAGTTTACAAAACACGCTGCAGATGCAGGTGTTGACGGTGTACTTCTGATTTCTCCCTATTACAACAAGCCAAATCCTGCAGGCCTGCTTGCGCATTTTAAGAAAATAGCAGAAGCCGTCGATGTTCCTATGGTTATGTACAATATCCCTTCCCGTACAGGACAGGACATGCCATTAGAAGTCATTGTCGAACTTGCAAAAATCGAGAATATCGTAGGAATTAAAGAAGCCAGTGGGAATGTAGGTAAAGCTTCCCAGATTTTGGAAAATACTGTAGATGAAGACTTCGTGGTTATTTCAGGTGAGGATAATTTAACTCTTCCGATTCTCTCTGTAGGAGGACGAGGAGTCATTTCTGTTGCCGCAAATATAGTGCCTGACAGAATGTCCAGAATGGTAAACGCAGCTCTTGCCGGAGACTACGAAACTGCAAGGAAGATTCATTTTGAAATTGCCCCTCTGATTCGCGCCCTTTTCCTGGAAACGAACCCAATCCCTGTTAAAAAAGCTGCGGAGCTTGTAGGCCTGGCAAGCGGGAACCTGAGGCTTCCACTCGCGCCCCTTAGTGAGACAAATACTCAGAAGATTGAAGATGAACTCAGGAAATTGGGGGTTATAGAATGATTAACGTAGCAGTACTCGGAGCCTGCGGCAGAATGGGCTCTTTAATTGTAGAGAATGTTACCAACTCTGCGGATATGCAACTTGTTGCTGCTTTTGACATCAATAATTTCGGAAAGGACGCAGGGGAATTTGCCCGAGTAGGTAACCTTGGAGTTCAGATCTCGGACATAAAAAATCTTGGGGCTGTTCTGAAAGAAAGCAAGGCTGATGTTCTTATCGACTTCACCATAGCTAGCGCAACCGTAGTTAATGCTCCAATAGCAGCCAGGGCCGGAGTAAATCTCATAATAGGGACTACAGGCCTGACTCCTGAGCAGCGAGCAGTAATTGATGAGGCTATTCAGGAAGGTAAGGTAAGTGCCGTAATCTCCCCCAATTATTCAATAGGTGTTAATGTTTTTTTCAAGATTATCAGGGAAGCTGCAAAATATCTTGCAGATTATGACATCGAGATTATTGAAGCTCACCACAACCAGAAAAAAGATGCACCGAGTGGAACCGCCCTTCGGGCAGCCGATGTTATCAGTGAGGCTCTCGGCGGAAAAGAATATGTCTATGGCAGAGAGGGTATTGCCCCACGCGGAAAAGAAATTGGAATTCATGGAGTCCGCGCTGGAGATATCACAGGAGACCATACTGTTCTTTTCGCAGGAAATTCTGAAAGGATTGAGATCAAGCACATAGCTCACTCACGCCAGATCTTTGCCAAAGGTGCAGTCCGTGCAGCCGAATGGATCTGCAGGCAAAAACCAGGAATTTATTCCATGGACGATGTGCTTGGTTTATAAAAACATTTTAAATCATCAACTTAAAGTAAATTTTGAATAACCACTTTGGGTCCTGAGTTTCCTTATCAGGCCTATCTTATTTTAAATTAGAACAGAAGTATTTACTCTCCTTTTCCATTCTTTTTAACTTAAGTCAAGCAAGTTTATTTTTTAAAATATTAATCAGTTCACTGGAAAGTTATATATAGTACCTTATAGGAAATAGGATACTGCTTGCTTGCAAGTATAATAGCCCTGAAATCTCAAAAACGTCTTATCATCCCACAACAATAGGGATACTTGCTTGCAAGCAATATTCCATTAAAACTATTCTAAGAAAAACTGTAAGCGTGGATAAGATCGAAGTTGAAAGCAGATATGTGGATTCTGATATATGAGTACCAATAAACGTGAACCTTAGTAATATGAATCTTGAAAGATGTGAATCCTGTAGATGAAAATTCTAAAGGTATGAATTAAATAAGCACAAACCCTGATAGAACAATTGCCACATAAAGTCATTTATGACTGAAGACAATCCCGGAACTCAAGTCTTCAATCCTATCCGCTATAACGACATTTCCCTGTATCCCGAGCTTTTTTCCCTTATACCATTTTCCATGAATAAGGAGTCGGTCACCTGCTGAGATTAAGCAAAGGCCGTGATAGAGTACGACTACGTTTTTTCCTTCATATTCGATGGAAAATACACTTTCATATTTGCTTCCGATGCCTCCAAAGACAATACCAATAGGTACACCGATAAAAAAAGATGGGCGTTCATAGGTTCTGGAATCAACCGCTGCTTTAGCTTCAACTCCGAACTCTTCATTCTCATTCTTCGTCTGTTCTTCTTCACTTTTGGTTTTTGAGTCTTCAGAAAGATATATTACCTCAGTATTTGTTTCAAATTTGTTCTCTTTTTGCATAAAAGAGCCTCGATGATTCTATAACTTCATATTATTTAATTTCAAATGTGATTTTATGATCAAAATTGAGTAAAAATATTCATTTACGAACAAGCTTTAATTATCTTTTATATATTTGTTATGGCCAGATCATTAAACTGTTTTTGATAAAATTTTTGGATTCTCTTCAGAAAGAACAATTTTTCAGGCAAATAGTTTCAAAAACTTTCCAAGCAGAAAGTTATATATAGTCAACGTTCAGATGTTTACATATGTTCCTACCGGCAGGTGAAAAACAGTTTGAATTTTGGGTTCTGCGCCGAAACGGGCTCCCGAATATCAATATCGCAAAGCGTTTCGGAGTCTCCAGGCAGGCGGTCTCGCAAGCCCTTCTTAGTATGGATAAGCGCATTGAAGAAATCCTGCTTGAAATGGCCAGAGCAAACAGGATCGAAGTCGAAAAACTGGACTCAAAAAAAGGGATACTCTTCGGAAGATCGGTTCCTTTCAAAGCCAATGCAATAATTTTTGTCTCGACAAAACACGGAATGCAGGTTTGGTACGAGCACGAAGGAGAATGCGGATCTTGCGAAAGATACAGGGAATGTATTGAGCTCCTCTGGGATTTTGCAGAAGAGATGCAGCTCAAACTCCAGAGTACGGAGGATCCCACAAAGATAGCTGATGAATTGTTTGAGAAATTAAAAGAGTCGATCGAATAGACCTGACTAAAGGCAGGTAAAAATTGAGGAAAGGATGACAATGAACGTATTTACAAAAAATATAAAGAGATTGATGGGATGGTGCCCCAACGCAAAAGCACTTGAAACCGGATCTCAAATTAGTCCTGCAAATTTTGAGATATATGATAAATCTGGAGGAGAAAAAGCCGGAAACAATCCCAGCCGCATGAGAAGAATAGGATTGTCACTTACAAGTATAGGCGCTTTTGTTTTAGCATTGACACTTATCCTGGAAATACGAGTAGTTTCAACTAAAGATGAAATCCTGGTATCATCACTTATGACAGGATTAGGAACGCTTTTACTTCTAACTGGTGCTGCTCTCTATATTAAAGGATAATAACGATTCCATGTATCAGAATGAGGTTTCTTGATAGAAAAGGATGACTGTTCACAATTCCAGTGGAAATAAGCTGAAAATGGGGAAAGATAACAATGAATGTATTCACAAAAAGTATAAGAAAAATTATGGGATGGTGCCCCAATGCAAAAGCACTTGAAACCAGATCTCAAACTGTTTCTGCAAATTTTGAGGCATATGATAAATCTGGAGGAGAAAAAGCCGGAAACAATCTTAGTCGTATGAAAAAAATAGGATTGTTACTTGTCAGTATGGGTGCTTTACTTACAGTATTGTCGAATAGATTTTTACCAAATGGAGAAGCAGGATGGATCATATTCTATATTGGGATCCTTCTATTTGCCATTGGCTTTATTCTTTATATAAAATATTAAACGGTATCGCAAGTTGACTACATAGTGTTTTGTCTCTAATAAATAATTTCGATTTCAGAAAAAGCATATGAAATAATGAGGTAAAGTAGTAGGAGTATTTTAGGCAGAGTATTTGTCCACAATTTCAGTGGGAATAAGCNNAGGAAACTGATGGGATGGTGCCCGAATGTAAAAACTGCTGAAACAGGACCCCGGATTAGCTCTATGAATTTTGAAGAACCTGCCCAATCAGGGGGCGGAAAAAACGGAAATCTGGGGGCCATTTCCCGATTTACCAGGCAATTTTCCAGGCTAAAAAACCGGCTTCTCCTGGTAAATGTTTATCTTACACTCATTTATTTCGTCCTGTTTGCCCAAGATGGAATAAACCCGGAGGCTTTCCTTGAAGGACTTGCCTTTGCCCTGCCACTGGGCACCTTCCTCTGGAAAAAACAGATGCACCAGTACGACGCCCAGGCAAAAAAACCGATGGTCTACATCTACAACAAGAGAAAGGTTCTCAGGAGATTTTTTGCAATAATTCTGCTTACGCTTTCAGGTTCGGTCTTTTTGCCTTATGTGGTTCGAACTCTTTTCCATAACATGCAAACCTTCTATTCATTCAGTGCAGGTACTTTATTTTTCATGTGGATCAGCTACCTGCAAATCGTTTATTGGGAACGGAAAAACCAAATGAGAATTTATACGAAAAGTGAAGACGGGTTCAGGACAACATATTTCCGGGACGCATGCTCTGAAGGAAAGGGGAGACTGGAATGAACGGGGCCGGAGAATACATCAAGAAACTGATGGGATGGTGCCCAAATGTAAAAACACTTGAAACCGAATCCCGAATTAGCTCTGCGAATTTTGAATTATATGATCAATCAGGAGGAGAAAAAGCCAGGAATCCAGGGATTTCAAGTCGTATTTCCAGGCTTTTTACCAGGTTTGATATCCGAATTCTCCTACCAACACTATTCCTAACTCCCATTTACATAAATTTGCTATTTCAAAAAGGTATAAATGCAGAGGCTTTCTTTTTAGGTTTTTCACTTTCTCTGCTGATATATCTGCTAGGCTGGAAAAAGCAGATGTATTATTATGATTCCCTGGCAAAAAAGCCTGTTGTTGGCTCTTCTTCGAAGAAATTACTTTTATGGATTTTCTTTGTCCTAATCTTGTTTTTAGTTTTGCCTATGGTTTTCTTATCTCAGATACCCTCTTTTCTTAACGCTCGATCGCTGTATTCCTTAGTTGCTGGAGCCTGGATATTTATGTGGGGAAGTTATCTTCAGCTAATTTACTGGGAAAGGAAAAACAATATGAAAATTTATGTGAAAAGTGAAAAGGGATTCCAAAAGATGTATGCTATTGGGGAAAAGGAGGGAGAGTTATGAATTGGGAAGCAAAATATATTAGAAAACTGATGGGATGGTGCCCGAATGCAAAAACGATTGAAACCGGATCTAGAATTAGCCCTGTTAATTTTGAAGCATATGCTCGATCTCGAGGAGAAAANNTTCTTAACGCCTCTTTACACAATTATGCTGTTTGTAAAGAGTGTAAATATTGAGTTCTTCTTTTCGGGCATTTTGGTTTCTTTGCTGCTAAATTCACTTTGCTGGAAAAAGCTGATACATGAGTGTAATGACCTAGTAAAAAAACCTGATGTTCGTTATGTCTCAAAAATAGTACTCTTCTATGTTTTCTTATCCCTAATCTGGTTTTCGGTTCTCCCGTTTATTGTATTCCGATCTTATCATATGCCCCCCTCTATTAACTCTCAGTCAATGTATTCTTTTATAGCAGGACTATGGATTCTTACTATGTGGGGGACCTGTCTTCAGCTAGTTTATTGGGAGAAGAAAAATCATAGGAAAATTTGTACAGAAAATGAAAACGGCTTTCAGAAGACGTATGCTATTTGGGAAAAGGAAGGAGAAGTGTGAACCTTAAAATCGAAAACATAAAAAAACTGATGGGATGGTGCCCGAATGCAAAAGCATCTGAAGCCAGACGAAACGTTAGCTTTGAGAATTTTGATTCTGATATCCCGGACAGAGCAAGAGGAGAAAGCGGAGATTTGAAAAGTCTGGGATGGCTCCGGAAAGCAAGTATGCGAACCCTCTTAGTTGACATTTTTCTTTTGCTGATGTATTTCCCGGTATTTTATCTGATGAACGTAAATCTGATCTTTTTACTTGCCGGAATTTTCGTCTCACTACTTCTCGTAATATTTACTTGGAATTCTCAAATGAAAACATATGATGCCCTGGTAAAGCAACCAGTAATTGAGAACTCAAAAATGAAAAAAATCACCATCATACTTCCATTTGTTCTTTATTTTGGTATTTTTTCTATTTATTTCCTTGGTCATGAACCTGCCCTTCAAGCATTGTTTTCATTCGCTGGAGGTTTTCTCGCTTACTTTTGGTTTAGCTATCTCCGGATACTCTGCTGGGAGAAGAAGAATCATAAAACGATTTATTTCGACAAAAGCCACGGAACATGGAAGAAGTCGTACGTAATCCTGGAGGGAAAATAAATGTCCAATAAGACTTTTGTTTTTGACCAGATTAAAAAGCTTATGGGCTGGTGCCTTAATGCCAGAGCATCTGAAGCCAGAAGGAATATTGATCTTGAAAATTTTGATTCCAATGTTCCGGACAGAGCAAGGGGAGATAACAGCTGTTTAAAGAACCCCGGATGGCTCCAGAGAGAAAGTAATCAAATTCTTCTATTTGCTATTTTTTTAACATTTGTTCATTTCCTTATATACAATCACATGGGCCTTCTCCCATCCCTTTTCGCACCATTACCTCCCTTATTTTATTTTGTATTTCACTGGAATGAGCGGATTCAGCGGTTCAATGACATTGCGAAAAAATCTATTGTCCGTTATGTCTCTAAATTATCATATCTTTGGGTTTTTTTGATAATCATAGTTTTTATTGCTCCGATGATATTGCTCACTTATATGATAATACACTGGAATTTAGCCTTATTCGAACTTTCAATTCTTTGTTTTTTCATGTGGGGTTTTTATTTCCAGCTAATTTACTGGGAAAAGAAAAATCACATGAGAATTTACATTAAAAGTGGAAGTGGCTTCCAAGAGACATATGCTATTGGGGAAAAGGAGGGAGAAAAGTGAGCCTTGAAGTCGAAAGCATAAAAAAATTGATGGGCTGGTGTCCTAACGCCAGAACATCTGAAACCAGACGGCACATTAACTTTGAAAGTTTCGAATCTGGTATCCCGGATAGAGAAAAGGGAGATGACGGGTATCAAAAAAATCTCGGATGGCTCCAAAAAGCAAGTACTCGAACTCTTCTAGTTGACATTTTTCTTACGTTTATGTATTTCTCGGTACTTATTCAGCTGGGTATAAACCTGATTTTTTTACTTGCAGGATTTTTTACTGCCTTGATTTCGTTTATATTTAGCTGGAATGCTAAAATGAGGCTTTATGACTCCTTAGAAAAACAACGATTAATTGACAATTCAAACCTGAAAAGACTGTGCATTATACTCACTTATGTACTTTTTTCATTTGTAA
>DAQQ01000203.1:0-10026 GCA_002508465.1 Methanosarcina sp. UBA7
TCAAATTTCAAAATAAGTCAAATGTAAAAATGAACCCAGTATAAAAATGAAGCTGTCTTAAATTAAAAGAGTGTTATTCCAGTCCCTGGGTTTCGAATTCTCTTTCTAATTGCGTTATATCAAGGGACACCTGAAAGAGAGCATCCCTTCCCACATCCCTTACATTAATTTCTATGGGTTGAGATAACGTAGCTTTGATGGGTCTCCAATTTTCTCTGAAGATGTCAACAATTTCCCATGGGCCGGCAGAACTGTCTTTAACCCTATCTCGGGCAAGTTGTAAAAGCAGGTGTTTCTTTTCTGTCGGGGTGAGATTTTCAATTCCTTTGACCTCTGACTCACTTACAGTCGCTTCACCCATTTTGGATCGAGCTACCATTGGTTCTCCTGGCTCATCTTTTATTTCATTTGTTACTTTTCTTTCCATCAATCCACCTCTTTATTATTTTCAGCCCGATTGATAATCAATAATCAGAGCATAGGTCTGAATGTTCTTGGATCCATGTGAATATTTTTCTGGCAATAACTGCATCTTGTCTCAAGGTGCGTCCCTGCTAGAAGAGCTCTCTCTACCTCTTCCTGGGGTGAGATGTACTGCGTCATCTCCTCTCCGCAATAGGGACACTTTATCTTCAGCCAGTCAAGCCTGGTCAGTTCTCTCAGGTTCTGTATTAGTTTTCCTAGAGCATCCTCATAAGCCTCAGAAGAAAAAACAATGGGTAGGAGGTGGTGTATAAGGATCGGTAATTCTACTCCTGCCTCTATCAGTGGAATTATAAGCTGGTCAGTTCCAACTGCAAGACCAATCTCCTGATTTACTTCCGGAGACCCTGCACCTTTCTGTGTGAGAATAGGGATAAAACAGTCTGATTGGCGAATACCAAAACGTATCCTATCACCCAGGAAAAGAATTCGAGCTTTCCTGTACAGAGATGAAAAACTTTCCAACTCCACGGCCCAGAGAGACCTGACAAGCTCCTGAGCAAGTGGCTCGTCCTGTTCACAGTGGGATATGTATATTTTCGAGATCATTGGTTCCGTACTTTATATTTAGTGCTTCGGTTCCAAAATCAATTCTTTACTTTTGGAAAAATCCGTGATCCTCTTATCTATTCAAAAATAAAATTTTATGAACCTACTTCAGAGTCGCAGACTAGGTTGCTTTGTTTTCTCTTGTTATTTTATTTTTTTCTTGTTACTTTATTTTTCTCTTGTTACTTTATTTTCTTTGGCTTCTTATCATGTTCAGTTTCCGGCTCAGGATGTGGTATCGGTTCAGGTGAAGGAACAGGTTCAGGCTCGGGTTCAGGTATCGGTTCAGGTTGGAAAGATGTTTCTTTGTTTTCTTTTTGCAAGATGAGTCCTCCTTTATCAGAATCTGAATTTCAGAAATCGTTTTTAAATATTTGTTTTTGAGGAATTTGCTATTTTCTGATTTTGTTAAACTTTCCCTGTTAAAAAGTAAGTTATCAGGAACTTGCTTTAAATTAATTATATTTTTGAAAAATGTTACTATCATGCAGTACTGAAACCTGATCGGTCAGTCTTGTCCGTCAAATCCAGATACTTGTCTTGATATCAATAAAGTTAGCGTTGTCAATTATAGAAACATAGGAATCTGAGTTTCTAAACTCAGATTAGTCATTTCAATTTCAATTTTATTAACCGATTTCGATGACTACAAATTAACTTAAACAGAGTAGCTTAATGAGAATAAAAATAGAAATAAGGTCAGATGCTTGCTTTCTTCCCAAGAACATACCATATAAAAGCCAATTTCAATAATACAGCAAGAATCATATCCTGAGGCAAGCTTTCAAGCAGTGTAAATCGGTAGCTTTTGAGGATGAACAGTTATATACTCTTTTCTGAAAATACAAACGATAAAATGCTTTTCTACCACTGGATACAGGGCTGAACAGAAAGTTTGATCGAAAACTCCTGTTCGAGATCTTTATCTTTTATTGCATTATTTTTTATTATTTGTTTTTTCTTTTTGGCTATTGGGTATAAAAGTATGAAATATTATAAAATAATTTATATAAAAACAAACGATTATACAATATAGCTGGTTATTTAACGTAATGTCTCTAGCTGATGGTGTAAAACTATCTTTAGTAGCTGCAGCCTGCACATTAGTACTCGTTATTATACCTGAAAACATAGTTCATACTGAGCTTGATTTTGCATCTAAATATTCACCTATATGGATTTTTATATTTTATCTGTTTTTGAAGGACGAAACAAAAAATAATATTTTACCATGGTACTTTTTAATGATTTACACAACCGCTGGAATTTTGATCCTTGAAGCAATCAATTCTTTCAATAGTACGATATAATCACTAATGGCGCTGTGTAATTAATTATCATGTTATCAACCTTTTTACCTCCCGAGTTCTGTCGCCCGAGTCCCTTCTAGGGAGGATGGTACCCTTTTCGCTCACTTCGTTCTCTCAAGAAGGTTGAATTAAGATAAAGATAAACTGATTTTTAACTCAACTCAGGAAGGCACATTTACCAAAATTTCATTTTGAAATACTTAGTTAGCGTGATCACAAGCTTTTTCAAAAAAGGTTTAACCGCAAACCTTTTTTCAAAAGGTTTGATCGAAAACTTCTGATAACATTTGAGTTTGAAATCTTATCCCCAAACCTTATAGGCGTGATAAACCGGTGCAACGGTTGCAGCCCAACGGTTGCAGGTCAACATTTGTGTAATAACACTTTCACTCTGAGGGCTAATTACCCTAATTTTGCTTGTGGAGTCTTCAATTGAAGTGTCTAAAATTGTCATGCATAAATTTACAAAAATTTTACGGGAACATATTAAAAATTCAATATTATGGTCTCGTACAATTTAACGAAGTAATTCTTTGAACTGCTGCTCTCCTCTCTGCCGATTCCAACAACTTTAAAAGCAATGCCTATAATCAAAATGTCAATTTTAACGACAACAAATTTGGGTTTACAATTCCTGATTTGTTTCTGATAAAGCCGGGTTGTTTTCCGGGCTTTTAATTTTAGAAGCTTTACGAGAGATTAAAATGGAACTTGACGAAGTCATAATCACACGGGCAATTTTTGATGAGTACTCTAAGACCTTTCTTGACTACACGGAAGTTGATGTGGCACTTATAGGAGGAGGTCCTGCAAACCTGGTAGCTGCAAAGTATCTTGCAGAGGCAGGGGCAAAGGTTGCCATTTACGAACAAAAGTTATCGCTCGGGGGCGGCATGTGGGCTGGAGGCATGATGTTCCCACGTATCGTTGTACAGAAAGAGGCCTGCCACATCCTTGATGATTTCGGGATCAGGTATAAAGAATACCAGCCCGGGTACTATGTGGCAAATTCCGTAGAGTCTGTCGGGAAGCTGATTGCTGGTGCGACTTCAGCTGGGGCTGAGGTTTTCAACCTTGTGAGCTTTGAGGACGTTATGATTCGAGAAAACGATAAGGTTGCCGGAATCGTTATAAACTGGGGACCCGTCACGGCACAGCGATTGCATGTCGACCCTCTCATGATCCGTACAAAACTCGTAATTGACGGGACAGGGCATGAAGCTGTTGTCTGCAATACAATTCTCAGGAAAATTCCCAATGCAAAAATCGGAAACCTCGGAAAGCTTGGAGAAAAACCGATGTGGTCAGAGGTTGGCGAGCGCCTGGCTGTTGATGCAACTAAGGAAATTTATCCGGGCCTGATAGTTGCGGGTATGGCTGCAAATGCCGCAACCTGCTCCCCAAGAATGGGCCCGGTTTTCGGAGGCATGCTTCTCTCGGGAGAAAAGGCTGCAAAGCTTGCCCTTGAAAAGCTTAAACAACTCTGATACCGATCCAGAAAGAACTTTTAGCCGAATTTGTGCGTATTGAGAGCCGGAAAGCAGAAGCTTTTCTTTTCTTGAGAAGAGTCTCCTGCTCTTTTCGGCAAAAACTTTATATAAAAAAACTCCTTCTATAGCTTGCTTCAATCTGAAGTGCCAAACCCCTGTGGCCGGGGTAGGGTAGAGGTCCATCCTGTGGCCCTGTGGAGGCTACGACCCGAGTTCGATTCTCGGTCCCGGCCCTAATTATTTTTTGAACTTTTATTCTCTTACATATTAACTAGTATTTTTGTTTCGGTGTATCTATTTTCTTTACCTCTTGCATAGATGCCTTTCACAGCTTCTAACATTTTTACGATGGATTAAGTATCAGGAAAAGCTTGAATTTCATAACCGTACCGACAAAGAAAACAGTGGTGAGCACGGAAATTTTGGTGTTATCTACAGTTTATCGTAGTTTACCTATGACTACATGAACTTACTTGTAATTCACCTGTAACTTATATCTGACTGGACTGTATACTTTTATCAATCAAAGGAAACAAGAATTAACATGAAAGCACTTATTATAGACGGCTATGTGGATGAACCTGCCTGTCTTGGGGTTCCTCCTTATCTTTCTCCTTATCCGCGTTATATAGCAGGCGCTCTTAGAGAACGCGGGCTTTCCGAAAATGACATTCACTACCTGACCATTGACACCCTCCGAGAAAACCCTCCTGGAGCAGGGGAACTTACAGGAAAAGCAGACATTGTTATCATTATAGCAGGTATGACGGTGCCAGGTAAATATCTTCGCGCTTCACCAATTACACTTAGGGAAATCGAGACAATTTTTCGAGCTTCACATGGGTTAAAAGTTATAGGCGGGCCTATAAGGCTCGGTTTCAGTGGGGAAGGAGGAAGGGCTGCAAAAGGTGCTGAAGATGGAATAAACTTCTCAGATGCGGTACTTGCCAGAATGGACCTCGAGGCTTTTGTCTATGATCTTTTTAAGGACGATATTATCGGAAGTACTCCTGCTAGGCTCCAAAATCCTGAGACTGTAGAACATCGTTTCAGGACAACAGCCGAAATCGGGCGCTGGGGTCCCAGGGGAGCTTTTTTGATCAGGCAGCACCCTGATTATCCTTACTGCATGTGCGAGCTTGAGACATACAGGGGTTGCGGTAGACAGGTTCATTGTTCTTTCTGCACAGAACCTTTTTACGGGGCTTCTGACTACCGACCTATTGAGGACGTAATTTTGGAAGTATCCACCCTTTACTCCTACGGTGCCCGCTATTTCAGAATAGGCAGGCAGCCGGACCTTTTTTCTTATCATGGTAAGGATGCTGGAGGGCCTGTTCCAAAACCTGATCCAGATGCTATTGAAAGACTCTATAGAGGAATCCGAAACTCGGCTCCGGAACTGTCTGTGCTCCACATGGACAATGCAAACCCGATTACGCTTGCAACTTATCCTGAAGAGTCTGATCAGATTCTGAAGACTATAATTAAATATCATACAGCAGGGGATGTAGCAGCTTTTGGAATGGAGAGCGCCGACAGGGCAGTAATTGAAGCTAACTCCCTTAAGGCAACCCCTGAAGAAGTCTTTGAAGCAATTAAACTTGTAAATAGACGTGGAGCTGTTCGAGGAGCAAACGGGCTTCCCGAAATCCTTCCAGGGATTAATTTTGTGCATGGATTAATGGGCGAGACCAAGAAAACTTTCCAGCTCAATTACGATTTCCTGAATGAAGTACTCGATTCTGGACTGCTACTTCGCAGAATCAATATCCGCCAGGTCATGGCTTTTCCCGGAACCCCAATTTACGGAAAAGACGAAGCTGCAAGAAAGCATAAGAAGCTCTTTCTGGACTACAAGGTACGGGTAAGGAAGAACATTGACCTTCCAATGTTACGGCGTGTAGTGCCTGAAGGTACTATACTCAGGGATGTAATGTGTGAAATACACGAAAAAGGAATTACTTTCGGGAGGCAGCTTGGTTCATACCCTTTGCTAGTTGGAATTCCCGCTTTTCTGCCTTTGCGGAAGGCTACTGATGTTACTGTCACAGGTCATGGAATGCGTTCGATTACCGGCATACCTTATCCTCTGTATATTAACACCGCTTCTCATAATCTCATTAGAGAGCTTCCCGGGCTTGGCAGGAAATCTGCGGACTCAATAATTGCCGAAATTCCCTACATTGATAGAGAAGACTTTCTCAGACGCGTAAGTGAAGGAAATAAGTTGCTCCGGTTTATTGAGATTTAATAGCCTTTTAACTTTTTAATTACTAATTTTTTATTTGGGCCTGTAAGACCTATCTAAATCAGCTATAATGGGCTGAAATAGGCAGGTGAAAACATGTCAAAGTTAGTGAGTTTAAATTAATGAAAACCCTTTATTATAGAGGATTTCTATAGAGCCGAAAATCTTTTATTTCAAAGTTTCTACAGAGCCGAAAATCCTTTATTACAGGGTTTTTGCAGAGCCGTTATTTGTATGCCCCACTATAAGATTATGGAGTCAAGTTACCAGGTTTTTAAAGTTGGATTCGTGCTGCATGATGTCGAATTATAGTAACTTAAAACCTTTAACTTCCTCTAGTTCGGGGTTTACGGTAGTCCCTGAAGGTTCTTTAAAGAGTTTTCAAATTCATATTTTTCGAGATCTCCAGAGCTTTCTTTAAAATAAACACCTATTTATCCAATTGAGAATCATTTTTACTTAGGATTTCGGAGGGATTCTTTGGGGGGGATTTTGTTGAGCAAAAGCGCGGAAAATATATCTAGAGTAAAAATTGCTCTTCAGCTTAGTTTCATTATCTGGGTCATGATTGTAATTTTCGTTTTCTATGCTACGTTTGAGGCGACGACCAAAATGTACGGAACTTTTTTGTTGCTATTTACGATAGTTATCTTCACTCCTTTTCTACCGGATGGGAAAGGTTATGATGAAGACAAGTCAGAGTAACTTCAAGGTAAACCGGGTTTTCTCCTGTCAGTATAGCTGTCAGTACAGGTAACTCTCAAAACTTTACCTTTTTACATAAATTCTCTACTATCTCAACCATGAAGATTAAAGTCCTATTATAGCTACAATAATTAAAATAACCTTTACGGAAGAGGTTTAAACTCAAAGAGTTCTGCAAAAGGAGTTAATGGGAAGCAAAGAGTAAGGACTATAATGAGCATAGTAGCTACCAGTAGATATCTTTCGGGTTCGCTTCTGAATAAGGATTTCCTGCTCTTTATTACCATGACTATCATTGACGCTTAAGTAATGAATTTTATAAATTATTATGTTCTTAATTGTCCTATTATGTCCGATGGTAGAAGAAGCGGAATATACAAGGTCGGATAGTCAAAGATCTAACCTGTATAGTCAAATACCGTCGTAAACTTGCGGGTGAAATTTATGTCCCAAAGTCATGGCTCTTCAACCAGCTATTATCAATGATATCCGTGGTTATAGTCCTCTTAGGAAAATCAGTTAATAAATCAGTTAATAAATCAGTTAATAAATCAGTTAATAAATCAGTTAATAAATCAGTTAGTCATTAAGATATGTTCCACTGGACTTTCTTTTCTTTCTCATATCTTAATACGGTTGCCTTCACCTCGATTGCAATAAGCAGTTTTTGAAATCATCTGTAACTCCTTTCTGCCAGAAGCAAAGTAAACTGCTGATCAGGATGATGGTTATAACGATACACAGTATCGTAGCATTTCTAAGAAAGATAGTCCGACTGCAAAAGTAAAATAAGAGTAATCAGACTCTTAAATTTGGAAAGTAAAATTGTTAGGACATTTGAACCTTTTTGGTTTGAGGAGGTTGTCACTATACTTTTAAGGTGCTTACTGCTTTCTGAGCTATTCAAGCTTTCGTCAATTTGGAGCCTCTTGAGCTTTTGGCATGGTAACGCTTCAGAACTCAACACTAATCTGGGCTTGTAATAACAGGGTCTCTCCTTCTTGCCTGCCTATCTTTTCTCAGGCCTACTTAACTCTCAGGAGAATAGCCAGTTCTTCCCCTTCCTTTCCAATAGTTGACAGCTCTCTCGCAATTTCCGACTTTTCAAGGTATTTCTCTGTCCTCGTTCCCCCAGGTTCTTCAATCTTGATGGTAATTTCCCCTTCAGTATATCCTTTTTCAAGGCACTCCGTTACCAGTCTTCCATATATGGAAGCAACTAGTTTCAAGCAGTCAAAAATTCTGTTTTCTTCAATTGCGTTTTTCCCGTCAAGTGTGATATTAATAAGCCTTTTCGATCCTACGAATTCGGTGAAAAATCCCTTTAGCTTTGTTATAAACGCACTGACCGAGTCCCTGTTTAATGCAGCAGCGAGTTCTTTATCTTGTGTGATCTCGTAATTCCTATGCATAATTAGGAAAGTTTTCTCATCCGAAGAAATGTTGAACCTGTTTTCCTTATCCTTGTCTTCAAGTACGGCTTCCAGGCTATATTTCTCAGACTTAATGTTCTTTATATAGAAGTCGGAGACATCGAGTTTCTTTACTTTCTCCTCTCTGGATAAAATCCCGCTCTTAGACCATATAGGCAAAGTCAGGTTTTCCAGGTCTTTTACCTTCAAGGTGTCTTGTGTGAAAAAAAGGTCAAACTCGTACTGCAGGTTGCCAACAAGGCCCACCTGTTTCCCCCTCAGTGCTTTATCTTCTATGAAAGCATAACACATATTTTGGGCTCCATAGATGCTGTCTTCAAAAAAGGGACCAAGGACTGAGAGTATCCTTATATCAAGCTGCTGCATTTCCATTAAGTCCAGTTTATTCTCCTTGTCGAGTTCGGCAAATTTTTCGTTTTTCTTTGTCAATGCCAGACTTGAAGAGGTCTCAAGAATTTTCTCTTTGATCTCAAGAAGTTCAGCTACATCTACTCCGGCTGTGTGGGTTTCAACACAGTCCTTCATTTCTTTATCAAACAGGTCTATTTCTTCAACCCTTTCTTCAAAGGCTGCAAACTTTTCTCGATTTTCATCTTTTATTGTAATAGCTGATTTTTCCAGAGGTATAACTTCCTTCGAAATCGCTATAAAAGCCTGCATATCCTGAATAAAGTCTCTTTGAACTGGAAATTCAGTAGAGTTCTGGAAAGTGTATCTAATTTTAATACCCCCATCCTTTTCGCATAAAAATGTTTTTATTAAGCTATGTATTTTTCACATTTTAAGTTTGTCAGCTTTGATTTTAATAAAAATAATGTTATTTCTTTCGATCAGTGGGTTTCTTTGTTCTCAACTTGAAAAGTTTCTTAAATGTTTTTCAAAACAAAATTTTTTAATCTATAAATCTTCTACACAGAGGTCCTATTTTTACACACGTCCGGCGCTTAAAAGTGCAAAACACGTGTACAAATAAGCCAATATTTCTAAAAAAAGTCCTTAATACTATATAAAATCTAAAGAATTGTTATTAATATACACTAGATTCTTTTTTAGCACTAATTAAATTTAATTATTCTATTCTGTCAGAAAGATTTATATCAGTTATAGTGTAATCTTAGCTATATTATCATCCTAAGATAATATACGAAGATATGTGCCCAGCATTAAAATTAAAAGATTGAAGTAAGTAAAAGTTTAGCTCATAACAAATCTTTGCCTTTCGATAGCGGGTACGTGTCTAATGTTTAGGGTTGTCTGTCAACACTGACACAAAAACAGGATTATCAGCTTCCCTGAGCAGCAAGAACAAAAAAACTAATACTTGCCGCATCAGGATTAAATGTTACCCCACTTCTACCAAAAACGAGTTCGGAGAAGCGTTGGGTTTCTTGTCGATCGAGAAAATAGGAATAATGTCAATAAATCTCAATTTAAATATCAATTTAATTATATAGAGGGGGTTGGGTTAGAAAATAGGGGCAAAATCTAATCTATAGTCACCAAACAGTATTAAGTTATTTCATATATTGAGTTGCCTACTACCTCAATATCATCACACTGTTTGTCAAATTCATTTAATTAGCTGGGATCTGCTATATCTTTCAACTTAATAAGATTATTAATAAAGATCTACTCGATATTTAAACTGAAAGAAAATTGGATATTTGCGGAATCTAGGTGTAAAATATGAAACAAAGATTGATACTATTTAGTGCACTGCTAATTGTGTCCCTTTTACTAGGGGTGGCAAGTGCAGATGACGAAGATTTAGGTGTTAATATCACACACAACGGAACCGATGATTT
>DAQQ01000203.1:10085-10806 GCA_002508465.1 Methanosarcina sp. UBA7
GTAGCTTTAGCTATATCTATATCATTCCAGGCAATATAAGTGAAATAGGTCCTTTGGATGTAGAGGTCTATGGATCTGGCAATTCTACATATGCGCATCAATATGCCTCGGATTTCTTAAAATATAATTCTACGGTTGACCCTAATCCCGGAAACGATTCAAATATCACTGAAACCGATTCAAACATTAATGTCACCTACAATAAAACCAATGTTATACCGGGAGATATTGTAAATGTCATGGTCGATTTCAATGAATCGGTTGCTAATGCCAGTATATTGATTACCAATAAAACTGGTTCACCATTAGTTAATGCGTTGATGGACCCACTGGATGTCGATGATAACTCCTTTACTTATAATTATGCCATTCCACTGGACATAATAAGAAGTAATCTCAGTGTAGACATAAATGCATCTGATGCAAACGGAACTCTGCTGCTGGATGGTAAACCTTTAGCAGATCCTAACGCATTTGTGTTTGATCCTCACGGTTACTTAGACATCTTTGTCACACATAACGGAACCGGCACTCTCAGGCCTGGGGACATGATACGTATCCTCGCAAATTTCAGTATGCCTGTTGATCATGCCAATATATCGATTGGCGATAATTTGCCAGGAGCTAGTAATGCAAACCTGGTAGGCGCTGATTTCGTGACTGATTATCCGATGACAGAAATAGATGATGACACCTTTGCTTATGACTTTGATATTCCGGA
>DAQQ01000203.1:10840-36162 GCA_002508465.1 Methanosarcina sp. UBA7
GACCCGTATATATCGGTAGTTACTCCTAGCTCCGAGTTTGCTGCCAAAAAGTGTGTCGACTTTAACTTCACTGCATACGACACATACGGTCAGTCTGGAGGTCAACTTACCTATACTTTCTATCTCAATGGCGTTCAGAAGAGTAGCGGGGTTATAACCTCTGGGCAATATAAGCAATTTCAGTATGATTTGAGTGATGGTAAGCACACATGGGAAATTAAAACCAGGGACAGTTATGGAAACACACACACAACTGGATCTCGGTCTCTATATGTGGACACTAAATGTCCCAGTGTAATACTTACTTCTCCTCAAGACTGCTACAAAGAGTTAATAGGTGCTACTGAGTTCAACTTCACTTGTAATGATGATTTAGCTACTCAATATAGTGATCTTGATCTCTCATACCAGCTGTATATAGATGGACAACTTGCTGAAAACTTTTCTGACTTCGGTTATTATGGAGATGAGTTTTCCGGGAGTGCGAAATCTGGAGAATCCATAGTTAAGGAACTTGAACTTGATGACGGTGCTCATAACTGGTCGGTTTATGTTGAAGACGGAGCTGGAAACAAAGTTACTAGTGAAGTTCGGGATTTCTATGTGAGCCTTGACGGGTTTGTAGTCAATCTCGAGTCTCCGAGCGGCGGATATGTTCCAGCACAACCGACATTTACTTTCACTGTTCAAGAACAGAATGGGGAAGGGGCAGGTCTACCTTTCAACTACAAGCTTCTCATTGATGGCAAGGAAGTAGATGCAAGCTGTAACCAGAAAGATGAGGACCTGGCATGCTGCGATGATGATGCAAGTTGCGATATGGGTGACTTCGTTCTCGGTGAAGACAACTATTCAGTAACAGCTTCAGTAAAAGATGGAACGAACAAAAACTGGACAGTAATTATCACCGACTGTACAAGTGGAAAAACTTACCAGCCTGATACGCATTCTTTCTCAGTTGACAGTGTTGCTCCGGCTTGTGTGGCAAACCTGAATGTTGAAGATGCACTTGGTCAAACTTTCTGGCAGTATGTAAATGATTATCCAGGGCTGATGGTTAGCTGGAATGCGAGCACTGACACAGATCTTGCCGATATGCCTTATGAGGTTTATATCAGCTCATCTAAGCCAAGCTGTATTGAGGATATGCAATTGGTAAACACAACCGGATTAGAGACTCACACAGATGGCTCACAGACTCCAAACCAGAAACTTGAAAATTCAAGCGTTACAAGCCTGTGCATTGAGGCAATCGACGGAAAAGACCTCATTTACGGCAAAGACTACTGGGTGGCTGTAATTGCTCGGGACAACGCCAGCAATTATAACTCTAAGTTCTCAATGTGTGGACCTGTAAGGACATATGAAGATATGACTCTCACGCTTGAGGATGGCTGGAACCTGAAATCCGTGCCGAAGGCACTTGTAGATGACTGTTCTGACGATGTCTTTGGCAAGGACAGCACAGTACTCTACTGGGATGGGTCATGCTGGCAATTCCCTGATGACATTGAACCGTGCAAGGGTTACTGGGTCTATACCGCAGAACCTCTCATGACCAATGTCAAGTTCAAGGGAATGTCATCTAACAGTACCAGTCCTTATGCGCCTTCTTCTCTTGAGCTCTGTGCCGGATGGAACATGATAGGGCATACATCTTCGTATTATGCACCCTGGTCCACAACTCTGTCTTCGCTCAATGATTTTGAGGCTCTAGGAGACTACAGGTTCTCTAACCTCATGACTTATGATCCCGGTGAAGGTTGGGGTGGCATAATTCCTAGCGTTTCAGATCTCATGGGTAACGAAAGTACTATGCAGTATCTGAGTAGTGATGATCCGAGACCGGTTGGAGCACTTCAGACCGATTTCTGCATGGTTCCAGGACAGGGTTACTGGATCTTCATGAAGGATAAGGGTACATATGCATCCATTGAAAACTCGTACAAACCGGATATTATGTCCGACTACTCGGGTATGGAAGGTATGGAAGGTATGTAATTTCGAAAACAATTGACTGTTCAGTCTCTTCAGGCTGAATAGTTCTTTTTCTTTTTGTTGTGTTCACATCTAATTGGAGGTCTACAATGAATAACAAATTAAAAAATGGATTTTTGGGAATATCTGTACTACTGTTGTTTTTCCTGGCTTTCTCCCAGGGTTGTATTGCAGCAGCAGATGTCCCTCCATCCCCCCCGATGCTTCCAATGACAGTAACAGGAGTTACTCTCATTGATGGCAAGCCTGCTCCTGACGGAACTGTTGTTGCAGCTTACCTTAATGGAACAGAGTTTCTCGCAAATACTTCCTCAGGAAATTACTCTCTCTTTATTCCTGGTACAGCTGAAGATGAAGGAAAAATGATTACTTTTAAAGTGGACGGAAAAGATGCTGCAAGCAGTGTTGCCTGGGAATCCGGAGTAATAGTTACCCTTGAGCTACCTGATGGTAAGGCAGTCTATTCCGAGATTGCTAAAAGTAATTCAAATAGTAATTCAGATAGCAATTCAAACAGCAATTCAAATAGTAATTCAGATAGCAATTCAAACAGCAATTCAAACAGCAACTCGAATAGTAACTCGAATAGTAACTCGAACTTAAAAACGAGTTCAGAATCTTTGACAGATAATAAAGAACATGAAACTTCCTTAGAGGATTCCGAAGCTGACGTCGTTGAAAGTTCAATCCCTGAACCGAACATGGTAGCTTCGAAAAGTTCAAGCGAAAGTTCTGAGGCTAAAGAGGCAGCAGATTCTTCCAAAAGTTCACTTAAATCAGAAAGTGCTCCAGGTTTCCTTATTGTCTATGCGGTTACAGGCATACTTCTGCTTGTTTTCGGATCAAATTTCGGGAGGGGATCTAGAAGGAATCCCTGAAGGCCTTTTTCGAAAAAAGTCTACATAACTAATGGTAAAATTTCAAGGTGACACGATGACGATCAAGGACAAATATTTAAGAATTTTATTATGCCTTGTTATTCTGGTACTTGGCATGTTCCTTGTTCCGGCCGCATCTGCCAGCAGTTCTTCTACTATTCCTTCTATCCCCAATGTGTTTGAAGGAAATCTGAAAGGAGATGCTGCACATGCGGGTCCCGGACTCGTAATCTCTGCATATATGGATTCAAAGCTTATTGGCTCTAGCACTATTAAAGAGATTGGTGAGTACAAGATAACAGTTAACAGTACCGAGAAGGATAACGGAAAAGCTATAACCTTCAAGCTGGGAGGTGTTGAATCCGAACCTGTTTCTGTGGTCTATAAGCATGGAGATGTGCCAGTTAAACTTGACCTGACATTCAATGGAGACTTTATACCTCCTGAAATACAAAGTTTATCCGCATCTCCAATATACATCCTGAATGATGGAAAGGATTTCTCAACTGTCACGGCAAAGGTTGTAGATGACTCTGGAATCAAATCAGTGACTCTCGACCTCGCCTCCATAGAACATGGCGTGGTTCCATTGAATTTAGGAACTGGAGATCAGTATACCTATAATATAGTCAGTACTATACCAGGTGAGTTCAAGTTCGAATTCAGGGCTTCGAACCCTTCGGGAAACAGTGTTGTAGATAAGGATAGAATTTCTATCACTATACTAAAAGAAAATCAACTCGCAACAACGTTTGGAGGTTCTGACGGGGTCTTCTCTCCTGAGGAAATTGCGACTCTTGTACACAATAACAATGTATCCAGCGGAATCAAGTATGCAGTTCTGGGTGCATATTTCGCTGATGGGTGGGATCGGATATGAAATGGCCTGAGTTAAAATTTGTTGTTATACTGCTCCTGGCCCTGGCTTTAGTTACTGTTCCGGCTTCTGCATGCAGTGCAGAAAGGACTTTCTCTTCTATTTCAGTTAGTCCCAATCAGGAGTTCAAGGTAACAGTCAATGTAGCTGACTACGGTGCTGCCGGGCAAGTACTTGAAAAGCTTCCTGCTGGCTTTACACTTGTTAGTTCTACCCTGCCTGAAAGAGCTGTAACTTTAAATGGCAGTGAAGTTTCTTTCCTGCTCATGACTGAAACGAGTTTCAGTTACACCCTGAAAGCTCCGGAAACAACCGGTACGTACAAAATTGTAGGACTTTTAAGAGACATCAATAAAACTGAATCTACTATCCTTCCTGCAGACTGTTCCATCACTGTCAGTAATAGTGTCTCCCAAGAAGATGACGACGACGATTCTAGTGGCGGNNGCGGCCAAAGAACTGTCCCAGAAATCCGTCAAAGCCGGGGAGCACGTAAGGTTCGAGTTCCCACAGGGTGCAACCTGCATAAGGTATGTGGAGTTTGATGCCAAAAAGAATATGGGAAAGATCACTACTATTGTCGAAATGCTGAAAGAACAGTCCAAGTTGGTTTCGGGCCTGCCGGAAGGTACGATTTATAAAAACGTGAACATCTGGGTAGGTTCTGGAGGAATTGCAAATTCAAATAATATCGCAAACGCAGTTGTAGGCTTCAAAGTTGAAAAGAACTGGCTTAAGAGTTGCGGAGCTGATAATACGTCTGTAGCTCTCTGGAACTATAATAACAAAGCCTGGAGCAAACTGGAAACCAAAGTGGTTGGTGGCGACGACACCTATGTCTTCTTTGAGTCCAAGACTCCGGGTTTCGGATCCTTCACAATTGTAGTACCCAGTAAAAGTACGGAACTGAAACCTTCAAAAGAAACAGACACTACTACTCCAACCACAGAAAAAACTGTATCGAACCCTGCAGCTGATGAAGAAAAACCTTCTGGCAAGAGCTCTATCCCGGGTTTTGAGTCTGCAGTAGCAATCGGAGTCATTGGTGCTGTGTATCAGATTCTGAGAAGAAAGTAAAAAGTACTCAATTTAAAATAAGTTTTAACTTTAAGCAGCCTTCAAAGCTGCTTATCTTTTTTAATTTTGTTTTCAAGCAGTCTCCTATTTCCTCACGTGCCTCAACCGCTGATCCACAACCGCTGACCCGCAACCGTTGCGCCGGTTGATCACGCCGTTACCAGGGGAAGAATTTCATGCACTATTTTCGCTCAAGCTTTTTTAAAAAAGGCTTGTGATCACATTTACTAAGTGACCTGATGCAAAATTTGGGTAAATAGGTTTCTGAGTGAGTTAAAAATCAATTTATCTAGCCTATTACTCAGCCTCTTGAGCGAACGGAGTGAGCGAAAAGGGAATCGTCCTCCCGAGACGGGACTTGGGTGATGGGACTCGGGTGACAGAATTCGGGAAATACATCAGCCGGGATTCGAACCCGGGTTCGAGCGTTGGCAACGCCCGGTGATGACCGCTACACTACTGATGTTCGAAGTTTACAGGATACCCTGCCGCTTTATACTATATATTTTCTAACTAATTAAGTTGATCCCTGCGAGATCTTCGGGGTATATATTTTATATCACCTACATTCTTAAATAATAAACTTTAGATTCATAGGATATTATCTCGAGAGCATAGATTTCCTCACTCTTGTTTCTGTTTTAAAGCACCATTTAAACTATGTTTAATTGATTTACATATGCAGTCGTTGGTGAAGAAAGTATATAAATTGGCGAAGAAAGCATATAAATTATCTAAGCCCTCTATTCTATAAAGCCAAGCAGGAAAATTTTTAAACATTAACTTTTATTATATTTATGGTGTTTGGCAGTTGGTCGACCAAAAGAAAATTCACAATCAATGTCTAAGCAATGACCCCAAAGAGCGTATGCATGCACTAGAGGAATTAAAGAATTTCTTCTCTTTCATGCCGGATAAACAACAGGCATGGAATGACTTGCATAGATTGACCAGTGATGAAGACAGTTATGTAAGGGATAGTGCTGTCAAAGCTCTTGATTTTGCATTTACTCAAGTGCCGGATAAGCAGCAGGCATGTAATGATTTACTTAGACTGACCAATGACGTACCAGATAAACAACAAGCATGGAACGATTTACTTAACCTGATCAACGGTAAGGATCATGATGTCAGGTCTAGTGCTGTCAGAACTCTTGATTCTGCATTTTCTGACGTACCAGATAAGCAGCAGGCATGGAACGATTTACTTAAACTGATCACTGATAAGGATCATGATGTCAGGTCTAGTGCTTCCAAAGCTCTTGATTCTGCATTTACTCAAGTGCCGGATAAGCAACAGGCATGGAATGATTTATTTAGACTAACTAATGATGAAGACTGGCTAGTGAGGTCTAGTGCTGCCGAGGCTCTTGGTTCTGTGTTTTCTCAAATACCGGATAAACAACAGGCATGGAGTGACATGCATAGACTGATCAACGATGAAAACATTTTCATGAGGATAAGTGCTACCTTAGCTCTTGAATCTGCGTTTTCTCAGGTGACGGATAAACAACAGGCGTTGAATAATGTACTTAGACTGACCAATAATAAAGACCATGAAGTTAGGTCCAGCGCTGCATATGCTCTTGGTTCTGCGTTTTCCCATTTTTCAGATAAGCAACAGGTACGGAATGATTTACTTAAACTGACCAATGATCAAAACAGTTCTGTAAGATCCTACTCAAATCATTCTCTTGGAAGAGTTTCAATATTCATGGCTTCCAAGGCTGATACAGAGGAAAATTACAAAAAAGAATTAGAAAAGGCAATAAAATTTTTCGAAACCGCAGCAAAGGAAGCATCTTGTGATAATCCTGCTCAGTTTTGCCTTCTTTTTTATCGTTCATTCTATACAATAATTTTCAAAAAACAGGACGCTAAAGAAGAAGTGAACAAATATCTGGAAGAAGCCAAAGCCGTAATTGAAAACTCCAAGGGCAAAAAACAGCTTTTTGAAGCTGTTCAATACCTTGCAGAAGCATTAAAAGAAGTCCAGAATATAGGAAATCTAGACTTGCCTGGGATGAGAGATGAGCTTAGTTTCTACAGGAAATATTGTGATTACGCTGCAGAACTAATGAGTTGCACCGACGAAAAAGCACCTTTTGCGACAGAAGTTTTGAGAAAAGCTGCCAGTTCCAGTACATAGATTTTCAAATAAACACATAATAAGAAAACAACTACAGCTTATGACGTAAATTATTATTTTAAAGTCATATGGAAGTCTGTGACACAAAAAACGCAGTCATTCGCAGAGTGATCCTATCTGGATTTACAGCCACGGAAATCACGGGAATTATTGAAATCACAAAGTATGGAAATCACGGGAGAACCGCGCCTTTACTACTTATTTCCGTATTTTCCATGCTTTCCGTGATTTAAAAGTTCATTTCTCACATAATTTAGAATCTATGCAGTAATTGGCGTTTCAGTAGTTGGAGTTTGCTATTGAAATGCCATTGTTTGGTTACAAAAACCATAAGATAGGCATAGATAAACAAAGATGGATTCTCCACGTGCATATATGTTTATCTGCAGTTTCAGTTGAAACATAAGTTTCTACAGACCATAATACTATAAGTTTTTATGTCATGAATACAGGTTAAATAGTCGATATGAGCAACAACCTAAAACAGAAATCATTAATTCCTAATAAATATTTAATTTTGATTGCAGGCATCGTTTGGATGTTTGCTGGAACAATGGTAATAGAGACTGGATTACCATATTTTATAAGTCAAGGGAGATATATTTTTAGTGTTTTTTTAGCTGCTTCGGTATTTTCGGTATTTTATTTTTTCATTTTTTCTAAATTAGTTGAGAAGCACACGACTCGAATAAGTAAAGATAATAGAAAGAAAATGTTTGTTACGGAATTTTTTGATAGAAAGTCATACCTGATTATGGTAGTAATGGTATTAGGTGGAATTACTATTCGGAAATTTAGTCTTTTGCCAGCTTTTGACATAGGGTTCTTTTATGTTGGGATTGGGTTGGCGTTGTTCTCTTGTGGTATGAAGTTCGTATATAAATTTAAGACTTCGTCTTTGTGATTGAACAACCTTGAAGAACGATCTACATGATCTATCATACAAAATAGAAGCAGACGTTCCAGAACCTGTGCTGGTAGAAAATGCGAGTTGAATAACCTGTTTTTGAGATTTAAGAAGAAACAATATTAATAATTTACTTAAAAGGAAATGTGTTTTCTGTTTTCTATTTTTAAAAGTTAAATAGATGCAAAACCTTCTATCTGCGATGTAAAAACCCTCTAGTTATCGATATACAAAGTTTTATATTATCAAGCCAGTATAGACTGACATCCTTTATTCTCTGACAATATGTATTATTTGACTTTCAAACCGATACTTTTGATTTTATTACTGAATTTTTTGAGTGATGGATTTTGAGCGAGCTTGAGAAACTGATAAATCTTGCAAAAAACGCAGCCGAAAAAATCCGGAAATACAGATTTGTGCGCGTAGTCTCACATAATGATGCTGATGGGCTGACTTCAGCCGGGATAATGGCACAGGCCCTGTTGCGAGCAGGTATTTGTTTCCAGCTTTCGATAGCTGGAAGGCTGGATGAAGCTGTGATTGAAGACGTGAACAAGAGCATCTCCAGGGATGAACTTGTTATCTTTTGCGATATGGGCAGCGGGCAGCCTGAACTTATTGGTAAGGTGGCAGCTGATGTTATAGTGCTTGATCACCACCAGCCTGTGGGGCAATCTCCGGCAAAAGCTGTTGTAAATGCCCATCTGGTTGGAATCGATGGGGCAACTGATCTCTCGGCTTCTGGTACCTGCTACCTGGTAGCGAGAGAGCTGGCAGCTGATAACGTTGACCTTGCAGGACTGGCTCTTGCAGGTGCAATCGGAGACAAGCAACTCTTTCATACGGCCAATGCTTTCATTCTGGAAGAAGCCTTAAAAACAGGAGTCGTATCTATTAGGAAGGGACTCAAAGTAGGAGATGGAGACCTTATAGACGTACTTGCATACAGTACTGAACCCTTTCTGGATATAACCGGTTACCCTGAAAAAGTTACGGAATTTTTGAACCAGCTCAGGCTTTCAGGAAAAATTGAAAATCTGTCTGAGGAGGAAGTTTCAAGATTGACCAATGCTGTCGCTCTGAAACTTGTCAGGCAAGCAAGCCCGGAGGCTATTGAAGCCGTTATAGGAAAAGTTTTGCTGCTGAACCGTGAGCTTGTAAGAAACGTTTACGATTTTATTTCTATTCTTAATACATGCGGAAAGCAGAAAATCTACGGGCTGGCTATTTCTCTTTGTCTGAGAGACCAGGAGATTGTCAATGAAGCCCTTTCTTTTAAAAGCGAATATGAGAAGAAACTTACACTGAATGTCAGGGAAAACGTAGAAAAAATTCGCAAAGGAGAAAATCTATGGTATGTTATTACTGCTGATGCCCTTTCTACCGGAAACCTTGCAAGCACGGTAGTCCGTTACCTTCATCCCGAGCTGCCCTTCGTTTGCATAAATGAATCCGAAGGAATCTTGAAAGTCTCGGCAAGAGGCACCCGTGAGCTTGTTTCAAAGGGCCTTGACCTTGCTTTTACCCTGAGGGAAGCTGCAAGTTCAGTTGGCGGAAGAGGAGGCGGACATAATGTAGCTTCCGGGGCTACAATTCCTCTTGGAAGCGCAGAGGAGTTCCTGAGCATTGCAGACCGAATCATAGGTGACCAGCTCCAGAAGACCAAAACAAAAAACCAAAAAAGATAAAGATAATAAGTTGGAAAAGCGATGGGAATGTTTATGAAAATTACAGGTACGATTGAGTTTCCAGATCCAAAATCAAGAAAATCCGCTGCGAAAATTTTACAAGCTCTTTCTCCGGATAACCTTAGAAGCATGGAAAGTGAAATCCGTGATGATAAAGTTGCTGTTCGGTTTCATTCTGAGAAAATTGGCTCTCTCCTGGCAACAGTTGATGACTTTCTCATGAATGTTAAAATTGGAGAGGGAATTGAAGAGGCTATGGGAAAAGAAGATAAAACGCGAGAAAGCTGATTTTTCCTTATTTTTTTGTTCTCTTTCCTTTTTTACGTATCTTTTTCCTTTTACCTACTTCTTTATTATCGTGTCTTTTCCTTTCTCTTTTCCTTCTCTCATTTTTTCCGTTTTACCTTTTTGCTTTACTTTTGTCTTTAAATTATATTTTTATAGGAGCCATCAATCTCTTGAACCTTCTCGCCAGAGCTGTATCAGTTCTTTAAGCCTCTCACCTGTAAGTTCTGCTCCGGTTTCAGGTATCTGTAGACCATTGCGGTAGATATGGATAGCTTCCTGAAGCTCTTCAGTACTTATGTTTTCCCCTTCCTGGGAAGCCGAGCTATCCCAGGGATTCCATGTGCGGACTGTCCAGTTCCAGCTATGTGCAACGTTTTCATCTCGGGTTCTGGCAATTGCTGTGATATTATAAGAGCCTGGAGAACGGACGGCCTCCGTGTACGAGCTATCCTTAACGCTGTATTCGGAACCCCTACTTTCTCCGTTAAGATACCAGCTTATATTGCAGGCGTAATTTGTACTGACACTGAACTCCTGCTTCTCTCCTTTGTAGGTTGCTACATTCTCTACTGGGCTGGCTGAGTTAATTGAAAGGGGAACCACTTTTATATAACCGGTTTTAGTCTTGGTGTCAAACCCTTTACTATTACCTATAGTCTGAGAAACAGTATAAGTCCCGTAAGACCCGTAGGTATAGACTGGATTCTGGGCTATTGAGTCGATTGTTCCATCCCCGTTCAAGTCCCACCTCCAGGATAAAGCATTGCTGGAAAGATCTGTGAACTGGACTGTAAGAGGATACATTCCTGTTGTAACATTTGAAGTAAAATCCGCCTCATGAAGTATATAACTGGTTGTGAAAGCTTTAATGCAGAGATTTGCTTCCGAATTTCTTGATATATCCTCCCACTTGACGCCATTAGGGCTCACATAACTTTCTCCGGGATTGGCCTGGGCTTTACTGCTGTAACGGGCTACCGGCTCTTCGACTGCAAGAGGACCTGAAGCCGAAGGATTAGTGAATCTAATAACTATTGAAAATTTCTCTCCGGCACTTATTGGCACTGCCGAATTCAGTACATGTGTATGGTATCCTGGGAAAGAATATCTGCCACTTTCCTGTACAAGGTATCCCTGTCCAGAATTCACAGGCCCGGAAACAGGATTTTTATATATGTATATCTCGTAAGCTGTATTAAGATCCGTAGTATAGAACCCTATGGCTCTGAGGTTTTCATTTCTTTCCGAGGAGAAAACATTACCTCCCCAGGCAACAAGGCTTCCTTCATATTCTTTTGATACTATCCATCCCAGAGGGTCATACTGATAGACATGGTCATAGTTATTTTGACTTTCAGCTGTGAATATGGCATTTTCATTGTGTCCGAGTTTTGTGTCGTAGTAGGAAATATAAAAGTACCCGTCCTCTCCCCAGGTGTCGCCCCAGCTGTTCTTCACTATAAAAGCCCCGTCTCCTGGAGGGACCTGCGTAAATGAATTCCTGTCAAAAGAATCATTCCATCCCACAATGGTTACAGCATGATTGACCGACAGGCTCCCTGGGTATCGATAAGCATAGTTTTTTTGCTGATAATATCCAGGATTCCAGTATATTGTTGTGTACACAGCCCCGTACTCCATAATTGCATTCTTGATAACCTCATTATCCAGGAATTCTGACTTTTTGGGCAGAAATAGTGTTTCCTGTACATGTTTCTGTACAGAAAGCCCTGTGGGTGAATAAGTAGATAAATCGCTATAAGGGTCCTCAGAATCATTTACAGGCCCGCTCCAGCGAGAAAGATATGCTGTTGATATGAATGCATTGCCACCATCATCAGGAGTAAGATCAAATCCCTGTGAATAGCTATTTGAGACAAGGTTTTTCATGTTGTTCTCGGAAAAGTCATAGCTTTTTCCTTCTTTTTCCAGGATATAAGACTCGAGGGAAGCGATACTTGAAAAAGCCCAGCAGCTCCCGTCCTTTCCCTGATTCCTTACGGCTGTTACTTTTTCTTCCTTGCGCAGATCATAAACAGCCGGAAGATCTGAACCTGAAGCACCCAACAAAGGTCTTTCTTCAGAGCTTGCAAGTCCTGACAGGTCAACAGGTGACGGTTTATATCCGGTTCCTGAAATCTGTCCGTAACTACCCACAAAAGAAAAAGCTTCAACTGAGTCAGGCTGCTGGTCTTCCAGAAAGTCAGGGTTCATTGGGGCCGTTTTAATCACGGGTTCAACCACGGACTCGTCAGAAGGCGTGCAGTTTTGCGATATTTCAGGGTCTTCAGCATTTTCGGCGGCAAAACTTGGGCTGTTTGACAGGCACAAAATCAAAATCATAAACACAAATAGAAAAGGTTTTATTTTTTTTAGTAAGGAGAATTTTACTCTTTTCAAGATCTCTGGCCTCTGTGAGATTGTCTCCTGGCGAGCCTGTATAAGCTTTTTCGGAGCTTGCCGGGATGGATATCTTTATCATTATTTTATAACTGACTTATAGGACTATTTATGAGATTTGTCTATAAGTCTTTTTCCAACTGAATATAATTTTTTATTATATCTTATTGACTATTTTTTCCCACATTAAGCCAAAATCGGTTATATATTACTAAAATGATCTTATATTTTCTTCTTACCAGGATATATTTATGGATATAAATAATTTTATTGTTATATATCTTCAAATATTTAGTTTCTTCTACTTAGTTTTTATTTCATTAATTTAATTTTTATAAACTATGTATTGAAGCTATTATTCCCAATAGAAAGAAACATTACTCTTGTTCTTCAATACCTTATAAGCACATTTTAAGGGGGTGGAGACCTGTTTTCGGAGGCACTTGTAGAGCTTGAAAAAACCAGACCTGAAGACCTTGATAAAGAGATCCTTAGAGCTGCCATGATTGCAGAACTGGATGCTATCAACGTTTATGAGCAAATGGCAAATCTGACAAAAAATGAAGAAATTCGTAAAATCCTGCTTGATATTGCCAGAAAAGAAAAAATCCATGTAGCGATGTTTGAAACCGTGCTCTTGCAAACTGACAAAGAGTTTCTGAATATCTATTCGGACTATGCTCTGGCTAGAAGTAGAAAATAAACTTTGTTCTCTTTGTTTTTTACGCAATTGTTTTTTATCGTTTTTTTCTTATTTCTACCAGTCCTTCTGAGTTAGCCTGCCATAACTAAGTTAACTGACAATTAACTTTTATCTCATCAAAATCATATTTTCTATGATCCTCCATGCTTGAAGAATATAAGAAAAAAAGACACTTTCAAAAAACTCCTGAACCGTCGTCTATCGGCTTTAAAAAAAGCCCCGACAAACCAATATTTGTGGTTCAACGTCATGATGCTCGTAAGCTTCATTATGATTTTCGCCTGGAAATGGACGGAGTTTTAAAAAGCTGGGCTGTGCCAAAGGAACCTCCGAAGGAGGCAGGTACCAGAAGGCTTGCTATCGAGACTGAAGACCATCCACTGGCATATGCCAATTTTGAGGGGGAAATCCCTTCTGGAGAATATGGTGCCGGCAAAGTTGAGATATGGGATAGAGGAACTTTTGATCTTTTGAAACGTGAGGAAGAAGAAATTGTCGTGGCACTTGAAGGAGAAGAATTGAAAGGTATTTACGTTTTGGTTCGGACAAAGTACGGAAAAGGAGAAAAAGGCTGGCTCTTCTTTAAAATGGCAAGCTAACAGTGGACCATAAATTAGTATTTCTGAGTGCACAAGCTGTGTCTCAAGAGTGAGACATGGGTCAGACCCTGATCTTTTTAAACCATTATGAGTATAAGCATATGGGGATACTTACGGAAGAAAGAGTAAAGATTAATGTTTTTGAAACTGCCGGGGAAAACTGCTGCGTTGCCGTCTGCGATGGGCAGAAAGTTTACGATATTATTACGGCAGCGCTCTGCGAAGATAAGAAGATCGAAATATCTTTTGCAGACGTGAATGAGCTGACACCTGTCTTTCTGAACTCGGCAATAGGGCAGCTTTACGGTTGTTTTCCTGCAGAACAGATTGAGAGCAGCCTCTTATTCACGGATATCTCTGAAGAAGATGAGATTATCCTTAAAAGGGTTATCGAGCGGGCAAAAACCTATTTCGAACATGCATATCTCTGCAGAAAGGCACTCAAGGATGTGCTTGGAGGAGAAGAGGATGCGTAAGAGCGTTCACCAGGCAACTGTTTTTCCTGTCAGGCGCCGTCCAAGGCTTCGTGCCGGAGGACTCAGGCCCTCAAAGCCTATTCCTGTAAAGGTGCATTCCATAGAGAAATATGATTTTCCCGAAGGTAAAAGCTACTTCTTTGATACTAATATCTGGCTGTACATCTACGGCCCAATTGGCTGGTCTGACCAGAGGTCGGACGCCTATTCAAAGGCTTTGAAAGAAATAAGAAATTCCGACGGCACAATATATATAAACTGCATGATAATTTCAGAATTCATAAACGCCTTTTCCAGAATCGAGTTCAAGCAGCAGACCGAATTTACGAGGTTCAAGGAATTTCGAAACTCTCTGGCATTTCGGGCAATTGCTCAGGATATAGCCTATAATGTGAGAAATATTCTAAAAAGCACTCTTGCCTGTGACCCTGAAATGCAGGTGATAGACCTTCCTGAAATCATGGACATGTTCGAGCAGGGGAAATACGATTTTAATGATCTTCTCTTTGCCCAGATATGCCGTGCAAAAAATTTGGTTTTCGTAACCCATGACAAGGATTTCAGTGAACTCGGAGTCGAGATCCTTACCGCAAACGAGAGGCTGGTAGATGTGGGGAGAGAAGGGAGAGAATAACCGCTACCGCTTTTTGTCTCTTATTTTTAGGCTTAACTTCAAAGTAGATTTCAGTTGCTTCTTTTATTCTTATGTTTACTTCGTCAAGTGTCTCTGCCTGCGTTTGACAGCCAGGAAGCTCAGGTAAAGAAGTTACGTAAGTTCGATCTTCGTTCTGTTCAATAACGACAGTGAATTCTCTCACCAGACTCATCCTCACTTCATACAATAATTATTATCAATTTCGATTCTCCAGAGATTAAGGATTGGAGTAAGCGATGCGAATTTTGGAATCAAGAGGCATGTTATATCAAAATCACCAATTAGTACCTATGCAGTTCACAATTAAACTTGAAGAATCTGATGATGGAGGCTATACCGCCCAATGCCTTGAGATTCCTGCGGCTATCAGCGAAGGAAATACTAAAGAAGAGGCTCTTGAAAACATTAGGAAAGCTATTCAGCTTGTTCTGGAAGTGACTAGAGAACAGGCTCAGGTGGTAGGCGAAATTGCTACAGTGGAGGGTTCTGTTGGCTAAATTGCCTTCTGTTTCCGGAAAAAAGCTCATAAGAGCTCTTAAAACTGGGTTTTATTGTTGTCAGGCAAAAAGGTATCCATGTGATTTTTCAAAAAGTTTCAAACTTGCTCACGGTTCCTCTTCACGATCCTGTCAAAAAATCTACTTTAAATGCAATTTTGAAGCAGGCTGATGTTTCACTTGAGGAGTTGCTTGATCATCTTTAGTTTTAAGTGACTTTTTTGAACAGCTTAATTTTATGCAAGATTTTATTTACTGGTACGGAATCTTCATTACTTCAGACAAAACAAGGCAGAATACACGTCTTTAAAAAGCCGACTAAATATTTCTGTAAAAATATATTTCCGGCGCGTACTGCTCCTTTCTCCTCATCGACCTACGTTTTTTTCCAAAATCATAAAATCCTCATACAGGGTCCCAGAATCAATAATTCTTAATAGAACCGGAAATACCTGAGATTTTTCCCCACGACAAAATTATCACTTATGCAAATATAAATACTATTGATTCTATTTCACTGGTTAAAAAGCTGGCTTGACGGCTGCCAGAAAAAAGTTACTTAAAGGGATTCTAAAGGGAATCAGTAGAATGCTCCCATACAGAGATTTACCGAACCGGAGAGAAGATAATGTCTACAAAAGAAGAGATAGAAAGCCAGATTATGGACCTCTGGGATGAGATCTTTGACCTTGACGATAAAAGTAAGGAAGAACTAGAGGCTAAGTATGCAGAATGGCGGGAAGTAGAACCGCGACTGGACGAAGGGGTAGATGAACTCGTAATACATATAGAGTCAATGAAAGGAATAAGTGACGAAAGCATGCTTGTCTACAAAGAAGTTAAAGAAATCAAAATAAGGTACAAGCAGCAGAAGGATGAGATACAGGCAAAAATAGATGCGCTGAATAAGGAAAAAGAAAAGATGTAAAGGTGTCATTGTTTGATTTTTCAGGGTAAAGGCTGGAAGTTAAGATCGCTGATAATGGGTTTTCTGAGGTCTGTTTTCATCAATTTCCGGTGCGCATTGTCCCTCCTCTGCTCACCTACCATTTTTTCCAAAATCATGAAATCCTCAAACCGGACCCCTGAATGCAAAAACTTTGATAGCGACCGGGAATTCCGAAGATACTTGTTAAAAGCTTAAGGAGGGGGTCTGGAGTTTACTGGGAATCTCTGTTGAGGAACTGGGTGGTGTGAAGGAGGTCATTTGAACTTGCCAGGATCAGGGAGTTTGAGGATGTTTTGAGGATGCAAGAGAGGAAGAGGGAGGAGAGGGGAAGATTTGGCAGAGGGGAAGATTTGGCGGTATTTTCTTATTTTGGTTTTAGAGGAGGATTATGTTTTGATTGAAATGGAAAAACTGACTTCTTTACTTTATTTCCTCTAACAATTTTGAAATTTCTTCAGGAGAGGGTAATTTTCCTTTGAGTTTTTCTGGCAGGGTAGAAACGATTTTGTACTCAGCAACTCCAATTGGCTCTGAAAAATTACATAAAAAATTCTGTCTTTCTCTTTTGCAGGCGCATTCAACAGTATCTGCTTTTAAGCATAGTTTTCATTTTTTTGTAGCAAATTTCTCGCACCAATGGCGCGAGATTTTAAAAGTTCACATTTTCAGTTTCTTACGTCTAATTTAACTTACTCAGGTAAATTATTTGTGACTAAAATACACTTTCAGAAATTTCTTGACTGAGTTTGAGGTCTGTGAATTAGAGGTCAATTAATTATTTATGTTCACGCTGGCTCACAATCGAATAAAAGTCAAAACGGTCTGGATATTTCTGTAAAAATATATTTTTCGCACGTACTGCTCCATCTTTTCTCACCTGCCGTTTTTTCCAAAATCATGGAATTCTCTAATCGGGTCCATGAATGCAAAATTTTTGATGGCGACCGGGAATCCGAAGATACTTGTTAAAAGCTTAAGGAGGGGGTCTGGAGTTTACGTGGTCTCATGCAATCATCAAAAAATTTGTTGTCAAATCATTCGCTTCGAAAGCAAAAAAACTGAAGAGATGGGGGAAATCGGAAGTCTGTTCACTTCCAAAAAGCTTTCAGAGCACTTCAGGCTGCAGCTCTCAAGTACTCCCCTCTGGCTGAGCGAAAAGCTCGTTTTCCTTGGGGAAATTCCCAGGAACTTCATTTTTGAGGCAGAGGCAGCTGTCGGATATGTGCAGGACAGCGAAGGGAACGAAATTCCCGACCATCTTCCGGATGACACGGCACTTGTATACAGGGCAGACGCAGGGCTCGTAATTATTACGGGCTGTTCCCACTCAGGAATCTGCAATATTACCGAGTATGCAAAGGAAGTATGTGGAGACCGCAGGGTCCTTGATATAGTAGGTGGCTTTCATCTTCTGGAACCCTCAGAAGAACGGATGCGTGGAACCCTTGAATACCTTAAAAAACTTGACCCCGGCTGCGTCCACGCCTGCCACTGTACGGACTTAAACTCAAAAATCGAACTTTCAAAGGTTTGCAGGATTAAAGAAGTTGGAGTTGGCCTGCAGATTGAATCTTTTTAACGATTTTTTAATTCTCCTTTGTCTTTACAAAAACAGCTCTTCGTTGTTTTGTGTGGCTATCCTCATAATGTCTTCATGAAAACCAATGCGGTTTTGAATTGAGAATCATCTTATCCACAGGGAATGGCGAAGAGTCACAAAAACTGCGCTGCCAGGTCTCATTTTTGATCTATCCTGAGTATGTGTTTTTCCATTAATTGTTTTTCAAAACGCTGGTTGTGTGGAGGTAATGAATAGGCGGGAAGATAAATATAAAAATAGAGTTTTAATATTCTCTCTTGAGTGGATCAAAAAGTAATGCTATAATTCGGGATAAAATTATAATATCCTCTCTCCTATCTACTTCTTATGTCCAAGCAGCTTATAGATTTGATAGACCGACTTTTCGATAAAACTGTATCCCAGGCTGAGAAGGGGCAGTACAAAAAGGCGCTTGAAACCATTGAAAAAGCCGAAAAGCTTTCGGAGAAAGCAAATCGTCCGGAATTATTATGCCAGAGCCTTATGTTTAAAGGAAAGGCTCTGCTTTCTCTGAATAGGCAGGAAGAAGCCCTGGTCGGGTTCCAGGGAATGATGGAGCTTGCAATCCCTCTCTTTTTAGATGATCCAGAAGATACCGATTCCCAGTACTTTGTCTACAATTCTATAGGTTTTACTGTAAAAACCCTTGAAGAAATTGAAGATATTTCAAAAACACAGGAGTTCCTTTCCAGGAATGAAAAATACTTCGGGAAAACCTTTGATGCATTTGAAAAGCTGATTGCAAAGGAGCCTGATAATTTTGAATATATTGTAAATTATTTGAAAACGCTGGAAAACGTCCGGGGCTATTACATGAGAGCCCAGCAGTTTGAAAAACAGGTTCCGGTCATGGGCAGGATCGTGAAGTACTATGGGAAAATATTTGAAATCCGGTCCCAAAAAGAGGAACTGTTTGATAAACTGGACAAATTGATTAGAGAGTTTAAAACCTATTGTTTTGTTTTCTGGAAGCCTGAGGAGGCAAAAGAGATCTTCTCACAAGCCGAAGAAGTCTACAGAAAGGTCCTGGAAAAAGAACCCGAGAACAGATTGGCCTTCAGGGGCCTCATATCCTTATATGAAGAGTTCGGGGACCTGTACTCAAAAGTGGGGGACATCGAGAAAACTGAAGAAACCTACCTGAAAGCCTTCGAAGCCCTGGACGAAAAAATCCAGAAACAGCCAGGGGACATTTCTACTCTCAGGAAGCAGAGTGAAATCCTCCAGACTCTCAGCAGGTTCTTTTCTCAGAAAAATGAGGCTGAAAAAGCTGGTCAGTATGCTGAAAAAGCTCTCGAAATACTCAAAGAGTTGCCAGGGAAAAAGCCTGAGGATCTGGACTATCAATCTGATATTTCCGACGACTTCACCGAACTTGGGGAACTGTTTGGAGAGATAGGGGACATAGAACATGCAAAAGAGTGCCGTATGCAGGAAATCGATATCTATAGGAACATACACGAAAAAGACCCTGAAAACCTGGTAAGTGTAGCAAATATAGCCGCTACTTTTGACCAGATAGGGCATCTGCACGCAAACCGTGGGGAAATAGAGCCTGCAAAACAGTACTATGAACGAGGAATTGAAACATACGAAAAGCTGCTTGAGTCCGACCCCGAAAATTTAGAATATGAAATTGGCATTGCAAATTCCTTAAATTACATCGGAGAATTATACGCTTCTCTTGAACCTGAAACCGCCAGCCATTATTTTGAAAAAGCTCTCGCTATAAATGAAAAAGCTGTAAAATTATATCCCGAAAGTACTGATTACATGAAAGAGCTCATTTATACCCTGAAGAATATTGTGACCTTAAATATTGAGCAAAAGCAGTATGAAAGCGCGATTCAGGCTCATGAGCGTATTACAGAACTCCACCTGGAAATGATCAGAAAAAATCCGGGGGATTCGGAGTATGAAAAAAATCTGGGTGATGCCTACAGTGAGTTTGGGCTTCTTCTCGAAAAAGCAGAAAAACCGGAACTTGCAAAGCAGCAGTATTCACAAGCAGCAGAAGCTTTCAGGCAGATCCTGCAAAATGAAGAGGAAGCGTCCCTAACAAAAGACCTGCTGGCTATGAACCTCAGAATGCAGATAACGCTCCTCACCCATACAAAAAAGCACAACTTAGCAAAAGAATATCTGGACCTTGTCCGTGATTACTACAAAAAATTATACGAAAATGACCCTGAAAACCCGAAAAATTGGAAAAATCTTTCTGATATTCGGCTCCTTGAAGGGATTTTACAGGAATCCATGAAAAATTACGGAATAGCTATTGAAAGGTATGAATCAATATTTCCTATTCTTACGAAACATCTCGGGCCAGATACTGAAAAACTTGAATACCAGGCAAAAGTTAACATCGTCTATCTTCAGCTCGGTATTGCTTACCTTTCAGCCAATGAACTCGAAAAGTCAAAAGAAGCCTTTGAAAAAGCTCTGTCCATAAATGCAAAACTTATTGAAAAAGATCCGGAAAGTCCCGTGTACGTAAGAGATGCAATTGTGACATTTGAGGAATATGCGAAGTTACTCAAAAAGCTTGACAGGAATGAAGAAGCAGAAGAATATATCGCAAAGGCTGAAAAACTTAATACAAATCTGGAGTAAGATGTTCATGAAAGAGACCCCTGGTTTCCTGAGAGATCAGGATCAGGGCATAATTTGCTGCTTATCCAGCTTTACTCCTTAAGGATAAATCAGTCCTTTGTGATCTTAACTCCGTTGGCTGTGGAATAAATACGAAATCATGTAACAGTCTCATCAAAACTCAACTCGCCGGCAGCCAAAGGATGCAGGAGAAATTAGTCTATCAATTAAATGTTTTCTTGGACTTTACATTTCGACCCCCTCTCAAAAATAAGGTGATTTTTGCAACAACTGACTAAACTTATTGAACCAGATGTGAACACATGCTCAACAAAATCAATGATTTTAACTTGAATCCCACAATGTTCAAAAAAAACCAGTTTAAATTTGGAAAACAAATAAAAATTTAGGCATATACAAAGATAAATAGAAAATTATACATAATTAATATGGAATCAAGAGCAAAATTAGTAATAAACTATGTGAATAAAAATATTAAGTTGTGTTTTTTTGGAGGGGGTCGAAATGTAAATTGGACGCTGGTTGTGCAGAGTTTTTAACAAGAAAGGAACGGCTAAAAATAAAAATAGAGATTTATAAAACATTAGTTGCTCTCAATTTCTTCCAGTATTTCTTCAATTGACGATTTTAAAGAAGGAAGATCCTTCTTTGCAGTGCTCCAGATAATAGGGATGTCTACTACAAAATATACATGGACTACTTTATCGCGGATTCCTGCCATGAACTTCCATGGAATGTCTGGATATTCGTTTTTCAAGGTATCAGGAAGGTTTTTTTTCGCTTCTCCGATAATCTCCAGGGCTTTCATTACGGCATATATCGTTTTCTTATCGCCGGAAAACTCATTGAATTCCATCTCCTTGATGAACCCTTCAACATCATCAATGGCATCAAGGATATCCTGCAAAAATTGAGTGAAGTCTCTCTCCTGTAAGTCATAAAGAAACCACTTCATTGAGAATATGTTTTCCAACGTTTGGCTTGAGTCCGGTTCTGGTTACCAGATCTACTTTTACTCCTAACAGATCACTAAGGTAATACTCAAGCTCGATATATTTCAGAAGGCCCGGTGTTTCATCGAATTCTACCAGAACATCAAGGTCACTGTCGGTTGTTTGTTCCCCATGAACGTATGACCCGAAAATTCCAAGATAGCTCACGCTGTATTTTTCTCTGATCTCAGGCAGGTGTTGCCTGAGTATTCTTATAAAATGGTCTGCATTTTTAAGTTGTTGGGAAGGCATTTTTATTTTCTTCCTTATTCTTTCATTGCTGGGTAACTGCAAGAATGGTATACCTTATACCGGTACCAGCTCTTTTAACACGTCATCTTTCATCATCGGGTGGAGAGCTCTCTCTGAAACAACATCAACTGGAACTCCAAATAAGTCCTCAAGATAATATCCAAGTCCCACAAGGTGTAAGAGGGTAGCTCCTTCTCCAAACCTCACAAGGACGTCAATATCACTTTCTTTTTTTCTTCGCCACGTGCGTACGAGCCGAAAACTCCCAGGACTTCAGCTTTGAACTCTCCTTTTATTTTGTCCTTTCTTTCTAAGATAAGGGGCCGGATCTGGTTAACATCCATATATGTTCCTCTATATCCTGCAATATTTGTTTCTACCCATTTTTAAGTTAATCTACGTTTTGAGTGATCTTCCCGCGTATAAAGTACTGTGTCCTTTGCATAATATAATCTGCTGTATTACAAATTTGTACTCCTTTTTCCGCTTCCATTTTTTTTCGGAAAGCCCGGTCACTACATGACCGTAAACGTATTCCGGGTCAAGTTTTTGGTTAATTCTTTCCCGTCGCGAGGTTAAAGTTTCAGCTCCAGAAATCGGACAATAGACATAATCGGATAATAGACATATATTCCCTATTCGATATTCCCTATTCGATATTCCCTATTCTGCGTCTGATTAACGGTATCTACTCCCAAAGTATACTTATAATGTTTCAAGACTTGATCTTCTCATCCGAGTTATAAATATTCGCTATAGAATAAGCATTTATATCAGAAAAAGAATTTTAGACTCTGTTTACGTCGTTACCTCAATTTACAATACCTTATTCCATACCAAGTAAAAGAGGCTCAAACTTTGAAATTACAGTTCAATCTTAAAGCTTACTTTAAAACAAGTGCAGACCCCACTCCTGCAAAGGATGTTATAGCTGTGCTTTTTGAAGAAGCAAACGGTACCCTTCTCACCCGAGGGGCGCCTGAAGGGCAGGGAGCAAAGGTTACGGAATGGAAGCTCGGGGAGGACAGGATCGAGCTTTCGCTCCAGTCCGGCAGGTATGTTAGAGTGCACGATGCAATTTTCCGGCTGAGAAAACAGCTTTCTGAGGCACTAGGTAAGAAATACAAGATTGGAATTCGGGGAATCGAGGTTGAGTCTTTCATGATTAAGGTGCCGGCTGACCATGAGCTCAGGATGCTCAAAGTGCCTTATATAAAAAGTATGGAAAACATTGAAGGCGGGATTCAGCTCGAACTTGAGGTAGGGGAAGCTGAGATGAAGAACCGGGTACCGGACAGGATTCTCACGCTTCTTGAAGAGAAAATCGAGGCTGCCCAGTATGGGGCAAAGGCTGAGCACTGGAACCTTCTCTGGCAGAGAGAGCCAATGGTGCATCCCTTCAAGGAAGACCCGACACAGGCCATGATAAAAGAGGGCTGGCTCAAACGTGGGTCAAGCCGGGGACAATGGATCCACGGGCCTCAGTCCACAAGGATCTTCCGGACTTTCGAAAAAATCGTCCTTGAAGAACTTCTCGAACCTCTCGGATACAGGGAAATGATTTTCCCGAAACTGGTCACCTGGGAAGTCTGGATGAAGTCCGGGCATGCGAAGGGCGTCTACCCTGAGATCTATTATATATGTCCTCCGCAGACAAGAGATCCAGAGTACTGGGAAGAGGTTGCTGATTACTACAAGGTTACTCACGAAGTACCCACAAAGTTGATCAAAGAAAAAATCGCAGAGCCAATCGGAGGTATGTGCTATGCCCAGTGCCCGCCTTTCTGGATGTACGTAACAGGCGAGACTCTTCCGAACGAGGAAATTCCCGTAAAGGTCTTTGACAGGTCAGGGACCTCTCACAGATATGAGAGCGGCGGAATTCACGGAATCGAAAGGGTAGATGAGTTTCACAGGATCGAAATTGTCTGGATAGGCACAAAGGAAGAGGTATTAAAATGCGCAGAAGAACTGCATGATCGCTATATGCATATCTTCAACGACATCCTGGACATCGAGTGGAGAAAAGCAAGAGTTACTCCCTGGTTTATGGCACAGGAGGGGCTGCTCGGGCTTGCCGAAGAAAACACTGTCGGGACAACCGATTACGAAGCCTGCCTGCCTTATCGCGGGCCGGATGGAGAATGGCTCGAATTCCAGAATGTGAGCATCAACGGGGACAAGTATCCCAAAGGCTTCAATGTAAAACTCCAGTCTGGAGAAGAACTCTGGTCCGGCTGTTCCGGAGTCGGGCTTGAAAGATGGGCTGCGGTCTTCCTTGCGCAGAAAGGGCTTGACCCTGCAAACTGGCCAGAGGAATTTAGAAAAAGAGTAGGTGAAATGCCGAAAGGTATACGCTTCCTTTAAACTTTTCTTTATATTTTTTCCTGAATTTTCTTGGATTTTTTCCCAAATTTTCCTGAATTTTTCTAAATTTTTTTGAATTTTTCATTAAACTTTTTTCATTAAACTTTTTCCCTTAAACCTTTTCCTTACATTTTTCTTAAATCTTTTTTATACATTTCCTTCATACTTTTTCTTCAAACTTTTTTTATTTTTAGCAGATAGGCAGAAAGCGTTTCTGACCGATTTGTTTATATACTGATATGATATGTATAGTGAGCCATTAACTAGTTAGATGCCGCTAATTTCTGAGAACTTCTGGCGATTTTCCGGATCGTATTTTTGATTATCAGGAGCCTGTAGCTGCCGGAATATAGGGGACGGATCCAGGTTCGGAAGCCTATGAAAGCTTGGAAATTTCATCTTGAAAGGGAAACGCTAGTGCTAAAAGCACCACAAACTGCGCCTGGCAGCGCAAAGTCTGTGTAAAAGCGCTGAAGGTCATTCACGCTCATTGATTTAGGAGAAAGCTCAACTCGAGCATCCGGAATAAGAAACTGAAAGGCTTGAGGGCCGCAGGATAAATCAGCAGCATACAAAATTCAACAAAATACTAGAAACAATACAAAACCATAAAAAGGAACATTACTTCGGAGGAATCACTTGGCAAGAAAGAAAGTACAGAGAAAGCTTGACGGATGGAAGTCCAAGGAATGGTATAATATTGAAGCTCCTGCTTACTTAAATAGAGCTATTGTCGGTAACACGATGGCAGGAGACCCTTCTCTTCTTGTAGGGCGCAATATTGAAACCACTGTTGGGGAACTTACCAACGATATGACCAAAAATAACACGAAGGTCATTCTCAGGATTAACAACGTCGTCGGAGACGTCGCAACTACTGACCTCATGGGCCACGAACTTACAACCGACTATATCCGTTCAATCGTGAAGAGGCAGACCTCAAGGATTGATGCGAATATCGACGTTAAAACCAAAGACGGCTATGTCATCCGTGTAAAGCCTACCTGCTTCACAATTAAAAGAGCACGCTCAAGCCAGATCAAAGCCATAAGGGAAATGATGGTCGACATTGTCACAAAGCGTGCATCAGATGCCGATTTCGAGACATTTATGCAGGAAGCAATCCTTGGCAGGCTCTCAGCAGCTATTTACAGGCAGGCAAAATTTATTTATCCACTTCGCAGGGTTGAAATCCGGAAAACCCAGGTCGAAGCCAGACCAGTAAAAACTGCATCCGCTGCACCAGAACCTGCAGCAGCGTAATTCAGTTTGGTTTAGTATCAAGAGGCAGGGGAAAATCCGAAAGGATTTTCTTATCTCTTTCTTAGTTCTTTTTAGTTACAAATTTCTTATC
>DAQQ01000203.1:36258-81777 GCA_002508465.1 Methanosarcina sp. UBA7
CCTTTTTCAGCTTAGTATCTCCATTAAATCAGCTCTCTCGAGTAAAACGAGTGAAAAGGGTCCTGTACTTCCTGGAAGGAGATTGGGGCAGCGACTGAACGAAAAGGAAATTGGATTTCTCTAATTGTCGAGTTTCAGGTTTTTTCCTTATTCTTTTTCAGGCCTGCAGTCAATACTTTTGAAGTTTTTTCTGCTGCCGGAGTTGCTGCTAGTCTTGTTGCCGGGCTTGTTGCTGACTTCGTCGTTGAACTTACTGTCGGATTTGCTGCTGAACTTGCTGCTGAACTTGCTGCAGAGCGGCTTTAAGAAGCTTTTTCCTTGATCCTGGTTTCGTTTCCTTTGCCTGGCTTTTTCCAGTATTTTCTGCCTTCTGCGCAGCGCCGGTTTACGCAGAACTCTTCCTCAGGGCTGTCACCTTCTTCCTTTAGCCTGAATAGCTTCCAGCCGCAGGTTTCACAGGTCTTGTCAAGTAGGGTCAGTTTTCCGGTTTTTGGGACTGAATGAGTGTATCCGCAGCGTTTCGTGCAGCCCAGAAATCGGGTGTCTTTAAAGGTTATCAGGAACATGCTTCCGTCACATTCCGGACAGGGACCGACCGTTTCAGGAGGATAGCATTCTTTTTCAAGGTCACAGGTAAAGCAGGGACCTATGCCAACAGCCCAGTTATACTTATTTCCTACTTTCAGGACAGCTACCCCTTCCTTTTTACATTCTTTGCTTCTGAGTACGGTCAAAGCCCCGGATTTTGGTAGAGGATATGAGTTTCTGCAGTCAGGATAGCCTGTGCAGCCCACAAAGCGGCCTGAGTCCGTTTGCACAATCCTTAACACATGCCCGCAGGCTTTACAGGTTCCGATATAGTTTTTCTTGTCTTCGAGGGCGGCTTCATCCTTGATTGTGCCTGCTATGCTTGAAGTTAAATCCTTTTTATTTGCTTCAAGCTGGGCATACATCTCCTTGATCAGGGCTGTGCCTTCGTCAAGGGCAGCTTCAAATTCTTTTTTTCCGTCCTCTACTTCCTGAATAAGGGCTTCGATCTTTGCCCTTATTTCTGGCCTTACTAGAATCGGAACGGTCAGAGAGAGCCCTTCCATAAGGGTAAAGCCTGTATCGAGAATAGAGATTGTTTTTCCCTTTGTCTCAAGATACCCTCGCTTCTTATTTGTTTCAATATGTGTAGGAGCCGTTGCCTTTGTTCCGATTCTGTTTTTGTCCATAAGGGTCAGAAGTTCGGCTTCGGTTAATTTTTTTGGAGGGCTGGTTTTGGACTTTGTATTGCTAAGCTTTTTTATGCCTACTTTCTGGCCTTCCTCTACAAATGGGAGCAGTTTATCCTTTTTATTTTCGAAGGGATAAGCTTCGAGCCAGCCAGAATCCTTGAGTACGGTGCCTGAAGAGTCAAAAGGCTCTTCATTTACGAGCAGGTGGAGATGAGTTTTCTCAAAAATTGCTGCAGGCATGAGGTTTGCCAGGAAGTGCCTTGCTATAAGGTCGTAGACTTCAGGTGCCTGAGGGATATTTACAGCAGAGCTAACCTCTCCTCTTGAAGCCACTCTGATCGGGTGGATTGGAGGGTGGTCATGCGCATCTTTTTCCCCGTTTTTCGGGACGATTGGGGCTATGAGGATAGATTCTGCAAAAGGTTTGTACTCCTTCTGACGTGCAAAATCAAAGACAAGAGACTTGAAATCAAAGTCGTCTGCGTATTTGTTTGTCTCAGTCCTGGGATAGCTGGTAAATCCTGCAAGGTAAAGTTGTTCTGCGACCTCAAGGGCAAGTTCAGGGCTTATCCCGAGAAACTTGGAAGCCCGTTTAAGGAATTCGGTAGTATTTAATGGATTAGGAGGACTGGTTTTTGCTTCTTTTTCTGTTTTTTTCGCAACTAACCCTTCTTTTGCTCCTTTCAGCCTTTTGAAGATTTCAGCAGCTTTTTCTTTATCGTGAATATTTCCTGCCCTGTGGGTACCTTCGAAGTCATCTCCTTCTTTTCCACTTTCTGCCGAGAAAATTGCAGTTATTTTCCAGAAATCTTTTGCCTGAAAAGACCGGATTGCTTTTTCCCTTTCGTATACAAACCCACAGGTAGGAGTCTGGCAGGGGCCAATAGAAAGTATGTCCTTTGTTCTTGCTCTTTCCCTGACCGAAAGCGTAACAAAGCGGGTAAAAGCCGCCCCCATTTTGAGATCCAGAATCTGTCTGGCTTCTGCAGCCATTGCCATGTTATAGTCCGGATCTATCAGGCTTTCAAAAGCTTTTTTTACCTCCTTTGGGGAGAGAGACGAAAAACGTGCCCTTTCAATAGGCACATTTGTTACTTCCTCTGAGAGTGTTTTTGCTTCAAATCCTATGTTTTCTCCTTCTCTATCATAGTCGCAGGCAAGGACAATCTTGTTTGCCCTTTTTGCCAGCTTTTTTACTGCGGCAGCGTAATCAGCTCGTGTTACAAGTTTTTGCGGGTCTACTCCAAGAAGCACACCCGGATTGACTTCATTCCATTTATTATACTGCTCCGGAAAGTCATAATTCATAATATGCCCGGAAAGTCCCATTACCAGCCACTCTTCACCTTTCCACTTAAATTCGTATGCTGGCAGCCCTTCAACTGTTATCTTCTCAACTTCCCCCTCTCCCAGGATGCTGGCAATCTGGGCTGCTGCCTTATTCTTTTCTGCAAATGCGACAATTGTCATATAAAATACCCTGATTCTGTTCTTGAGGTTGTAATGGAATCTAAAATAGTATTAATAAGAAATGTGTAAGGAAATGTGTAGGAAATTCATAACGAAATGAATTAGGAAATGTATCTGAAAGATTTCCCTTCTTTTTCTTGTTTCTTTTATATGAATCGGCTTAATCTTACTGGTCAGGTTCAATTGTTTCACTGGTCAGGTTCAGTTATTTCACTGGTCAGGTTCAATTATACCGGTAAGCTGTAAAAGCCTTTACTTTAAAAACAGTTTCCGTGTTTTTCTTTCTACACATGCTCTAAATACTATGCACACATTATTTATATATTTGTCTGCTTATACATGTTTCACGACTTACCAGACGTGAAAAGATATATATGAGTTCACCGTCTGTTCTAATCCGCAAGATGGAAGTACTGGATTTATCTTTATCCTTATTATTCTGGTCAACCTTATAATATGCTTATGATATCCTGGCTATTTGCAGTCCATGATATTGCTGTTATTTAGCATGTTTTCATTGATACTTGTTTAATAATATAATTATAATTGTCTCATAAACCTGCAGTCTGGAGTAACAATGACACTAATGGAAGATGCGAAGAAGGGAATCATCACTCCCTCTATAGAAACCGTGGCAAAAGCTGAAGGAATAGACCCTGAGACTGTCCGCTCCTGCGTGGCAAAGGGGTTAATCGCTATCCCCGTAAATAACAGGCGAGAAACCCTCCCTATAGGCATTGGCAAATATATGAGCACAAAGATCAATGCCAATATCGGAACATCAAGGGACTGTATAGATATTGATGCCGAAATCGAAAAAGCAAAGGCCGCAGAAGCTTTCGGCGCTCATGCCGTAATGGACCTTTCCACAGGCGGAAATCTGGACGAAATTCGCACCCGCATCCTGAAATCTGTTAACATTCCAGTCGGGACTGTCCCAATTTACCAGGCTGCGGCTTCCAGGAAAATTGTTGTGGAAATGACTCCGGATGATATGTTCAACGCTGTCCGGAAACATGCCAAACAGGGCGTGGACTTTGTGACCGTGCATGCAGGAGTTAATTTAAATTCCCTTGAGCGACTGCGCCAGAGCGATAGGATAATGAATGTTGTGAGCCGTGGAGGTTCTTTCACCCTTGCCTGGATGTTGCATAACGGAGAAGACAACCCCTTCTATGCCGAATTTGACTATCTCCTTGAAATCGCAAAAGAATATGATATGACCCTGAGCCTTGGAGACGGCATGCGTCCAGGTTGCATTGCCGATGCCTCTGATCGCCCGAAATTTATGGAATTTATCACACTTGGTGAACTCGTGAAGCGGTCAAGGGCTGCCAATGTCCAGACATTTGTGGAAGGCCCTGGCCATGTGCCTTTAAATGAAATCGAACTGAGCGTAAGAGGCATGAAAGAACTCTGCAATGAAGCTCCTCTTTATCTCCTGGGGCCAATTGTAACTGATATCGCACCAGGCTTTGATCACATTACAGGCGCAATTGGAGGAGCAATTGCAGGAATGCATGGTACGGACTTCCTCTGCATGGTCACCCCTTCCGAGCATCTTGCCCTTCCAACCCTCGAGGATATAAAAGAAGGCCTGCTCGTAACAAAGGTTGCAGCCCACACTATTGACCTTATAAAGGAAGGCCCGAGAGAACGCGCCTGGGAAAAGGACCTTTCCATGGCTTGTGCCCGCAGGGATCTTGACTGGGAAAAACAATTTGAACTGGCAATTGATGGCAACAGAGCCCGCAAAATCCGGGATGCTCGAAGAACCGAAAGCGATACCTGTTCTATGTGTGGAGATCTCTGTGCCTTAAAAATCGTAAAGGAAGCTTTTGAGAAAAAGAAACTCGAAAAATGATTTTTCTAATTCTTTTCTCGTTTAAGTCTTTTTTTAGCTCTTATTAATGTTTTCAGCTATCCTTTAACTTTCTTTTTATCTTTTAACGAATAAATACAAAATTTTTCAAATGAGGCTCTTCGCTGTTTTGTATGGTTAAAGATAATTGTTTTGTTATAAAGTACTCCGATCAAGTATGAAAACATCAAGCTTGAACGTGATTTTCAAAATCATAGGTGCTCCTAAATTTTAGGTATGCTACTTCAATATTTGGTAGCTAAATATAAGTTACCCACTCAAAATAGTGAAGAGCCAAATTTCTTCCTATTTTATTATTTTTGAGCTGGGGGGTTTGTTTAGTCAACCGGCTTCCAGAAGCTTGATATATGTTCTCATGTCTGCCATGTTCCTGATCCATAATATGGATATTGCAGGTTATGGTTTCAACGGTATGGTCACTTTTATACAAAATTTTAATAATAATCACAGCCAAAAAACTGGCTTAATCATATAAATATAGTCGATGATTTTGAGCAATGAATATTGGGAGAATATCCCAAGCTAGCGCTAATCAAAGACAAATCCATGATAGTTATCGATAATATGGTTAATGACATTGAAAAACAAATATTGAGAGAATATCCCGAGCTAGAGTTGATCAAAACCAAATCCGTGACAGTTACCGATAATATGTGGCGGGTTGCATGGTCTCTCACGCCGCGTTGGCTGTTTGACGAAGTGATTAATGAACTGTTCTCGAGGAATATCTCTTATTTCTTCTGGCTGAATCAGAATGAGATGTTCTTTGTGCCTAGCATGCCGGAAGGTGATGGAATTCGAAAGTATACGTCAGTTTGTCTGGCAAGGAAAATCGGAGCCGATCGCATAGCACAATGTTTTGCACTCGCGTGTTGGGGCCCTGCATTTGACTTTCAGGCCATAGGAAGGATGATAGAGGATATTACTGCTCTAAAACCTAAGATTGCAGCATTGGATGATAGATATGGACGAAGTCTTCTACGAACCGTTGTCGGCAATCGATATGCATTTACCCATGCTGTAACGATAGAGCCAGCGTTTCCAACAGAGTATCTCCGGCAGCTTGACAGGCTCGGATATGACGTTTATTATGTCAGTTCTGAACAAGAACAGCTTGACGCTTTGAAAACGCTTGCAGAGGATAAAAATGAGGAGGCGCTAAAAGACACCTGCTATTAATTCTTTTCAATTTATTCACCATACCATTTTAAGAATTATTTATTGAAAACCGCAATGCAGCACCGAAAAACTTGAGAAATATCTATACCTTTGAAACAGGCCTGGAAATAGGCGTAGAGTGAAATATACTGGTCATTTATTAAGGAAAATTTCAATAAATATCAATTTTTGGCGAGTCCTTTATATTTAGTATAAAAGAATTTATTGAAAAATTAGATTTATTAAAATATTCCGTAATAATATTCTATGAGCAATTCTTATATTTTTAGTATCCAACATTCTAATTTTTTCTTCTTTTGTCAATGTAGGATGTAGTACTTGAAAGCAGTACATATACTATTATTTGATTACTGGAAAACAGGTTCGTCGGTTAAGCGAATAAACCTCTACCATATGGTGCGGGTGATATCTCAGCTTTGCCTTTCGAAGTCCACTGATGCCGAGATCGCTTTCCCGGTTGATATACTCCACCTCGCTGGCAAGAACCAATGCAGTTTCGGCATTGATTGCCTTGTATATTCCTTCATACTCAGGCAGTCCTTTCTCAAAATGGATTAGAGCCGTATTAGTATTGAGGCGCTCAAAAAGGGAGATGGCACCTACCTGTGAACCAACCCTTATCAAAAGACCTCTCAGGGGTAACTCGGTTAAGTGTTCGAGCGCGTAGGAAATGGCCTCTATCTCGTGGGCAAGAATGAAATTCTCATCGCATTTTTTGCATTTACACCACTTTACCAGGAACTCCATTATCTCTTCTCGTTTTTCTGGGGTTATCGGTTCGACCGTATACCGGTAATTTTTTCGGAATTTATTGATCTGACTGCGGATTTTGAGATATTTCTTTCCAGGAAGTTCAGCAAGGTCGGTACTCCGGTACACATATTCAAAATGGTTAAGATCCGGAACCAGCATAAGGTCAGGGTCGACTTCCTTCATCCATTTTGCAGTCTCAGGATCGATGAGCATTAGGGGCTTATTATTGTCGCTCATATCCAGCGCTAGCTGTATCACCTCTCCCATAAGTTCAGGATCACGGGGGCCTATAGGTGGATGTAACCGTGTCACTCCAGCAGCAGTGCACTCAAGAATCACGTTTTTTTTCACGTATGCGTACCGGTAATGCATAAACTGGTTCCAGCAGACCATGCTCGTGAAATTGTTGTCGCTGTGAACCTGCGGATAGAGTGCGTAATGGCGCTCGAAAAAAGCCCGATCTGCAAGCGTGACCGGTTTGAAATTTTTTTTACCAAGCATTTTAAACAAGACTTTTTTACTTCATACTTATTGCTTTATAATTATTTTTGTTGAAACTCTCAGGCTAGTAAAATTATATACATTAAGAGTGGGATTCAAAATAAACTCAGTCTCATACATTCAATTTCATACACTCAGTTTAATATATTCAGTTTCATTAAATCTATGAAATTATCTAGATCTATCAGTTTAATAAAGGAATCGGAAAATGTCAGAACCTGAAATGAAACTTACAGAAGATAAAATAAAGCCTGTAGAGGACGAAGTAAAATCTGGGTTGAAAATCCGCGCCGCAGAAATTGAAGATGTTTCCTTGATTCTTGAGTTTGTCAAAGGCATTGCCAGGTTTGAGAACCTTTCCCACCTTGTAATGGCGACGGAAGAAAATCTGGCTGAGGGCATATTCGGAAAAAGGCCCTATGCCGAGGTTTTCTTTGCCGAGCTGGGCGGGATTCCTGCAGGGTTTACTGTTTTTTTCCACAATTTCTCTACTTTTGTAGGAAAGCCGGGACTCTATATCGAAGACATTTTCGTAAAACCCGAGTTTCGGGGAAAAGGGATTGGGAAAGCAATGTTTCTCCATTGCGTAAAGCTTGCAAAAGAAAGAAACTGCGGGAGAATGGAATGGGCAGTCCTTGACTGGAACCCTGCCAGGAAATTCTACGAACACCTTGGAGGAAGTCCTGTAAATGAGTGGAATATCTACCGTATGAATGAGGAAAAATTTGAAAATGCGCTTGAAAAATGAATTTGAGATAAAATTCTCAACAGGACTAAAATCTGGTTTCAGGCGTGGTTTCGATGTCTGAACCATGTCTTTACGTTGGGACTGAGTATTTATGTTGAAACTAAGTTTTTAGGTTGGACTGAGTATTTATGTTGAAACTAAGTTTTTAGGTTAAGCTATGTTTTTGATTTGAATATAGATTTTCTTGTGGGGTTTAAGTTTCACGTTACATCTTCCTGTTGAACAAAAGAATGGTGTTCAAGGCGTTCAATTCTCATTTCAAGGTTCTCTATTTGCTGAAAAATCTCTTCTGAGGTTTTTCTGGCTTCTCCCTGCTCAGCACCTGGCTTTTCTTCTCCGGCTTTCTCGGCAAGTTTTTGGGCAAGCTGCATAAACTTGTCCAGTTTCATAACCGGAAAGGTCTCAAACCTGCACAACCCCATGAAAGGAAAGACAGAAGTTGCATACGTTTTTTCGTCGTCAGTTTCGTAAATTATAAACGTGCGGTAACCGGTGAGGTCAGTCCACTCATCTATTATTTTAATACCCTTCGGGTATTCGTAATTCGCATATAGTTCCGCAACTTTCAAGGAGTCTTTCGGCTCCCAGGTTATTATATCCATCAGTATCATATAATAAAGGTTAATGTTATATTTGTTAAAATAATTTATCTTTCTATGAAAGAAATTGGAAAAGAAGAATATGTCCTTGAGACATACAAAGCCAGACTTGAAAAAGTGTACTCTGATACAAAGCACCCCATTGAAAATTTGAATATTATTAAGCGATTCATGCGAAAAGTTGAGCACACAGGTGTCAGATATGGAACTTTAAAATGTGACTATGCGGCTTTGGCTGTTTTTTCTCGATGGTGCACAATCCCCATAATGGATTTAACCGAGGATGATATTTATGATTATCTGGACAGTCTTAAGTTTCATACATTTTTTAGACATGGGAATAAGTACAATTATTCAGATGCTACAATTCACACTTATAAAATAGTTCTAAAAAAGTTCTTTAAGGTCATCGGTAAGTCTGAGTTATTGGATTCTTTGAAAGAGCGCAGAAATAAAGAAAATTATGAAAAAATCGAGCGAGAAAAATTGTTGACTAAGGAAGACATAGAGTCCTTGATTAATGCAACAATGAACCCTAGGGATAGAGCTATTATTGCGATTTTATATGAGTCCGGAGCACGGCGAGGAGAATTACTTGCAGTAAAAAGGAAACATATTGTTTTTGACGATTACGGCGTAAAATTGACATTTCCCGATGGTAAAACTGGAAAACGAACAGTTCGATTAGTCTATGCAGCTTCTTACGTCCGATCTTGGGTTGATGCACATCCGATAAAGGCCGCTGACGGGGAAATGGATACGGATGCAGATCTTTTTGTTTCCCTTCACTTGAGCAAAAACAAAGAAGGGAAATTAGTGCACGAAAAGCTTACAGATGTCGGATTATACCTACAGATTCAGAAAATAGCAAAGAGAATAGGACTTAATAAAAAAGTAAATCCGCACGCTTTTCGTCATTCCCGCGCCACAGATTTAGCAAGTCATCTAACTGAACAACAAATGAAAAACTTTTTAGGCTGGTCACCGGATAGTAAGATGTGCGCTACCTATGTGCATAATCCTGATACTGAAAATGCTATCCTTAAAATGAATGGAATTATGATTGAAGATACTTATACTGATGGCTTACGGGTAGGAAGGTGTCCAAGATGCAAAGAATTGAATCCAGAAAATTTCTCTTTTTGTGGTAAATGTGGATTACCACTCACGCAGGAAGCCTCAACAGGAATAGTATCTATAAAAACTAATTACATATAGCAAGCGGACCTAAATGAAATCAAGGAAATGAAAAAAGCGTTAAAAGAAGCGCAAGAAGAGATTTACAATTTAAAGGAGATGCTTAAAGCTGGGAATTGATTTTTTAACTGAGTAATTCTCCATGTGAATGTTTGAGAAAGGTTCTGAAATCGAAAAAGTCTATTAAACCCTGATATACCTCATCAGAGGTTTTATGATTCTCACTGAAGATCGAAGGCTGTTTATATTTTAATATTAATTCACTCTCATGCCTCAGGTCACTTAAGAACCACTTTACAGTTACTTCCTCTTGATCTTCTTGATTTTTTGATTTCGCGAGTAAATAATCTCTTATTGCTTCACTTTTTCTTATTTTTTTTGTGAAATCTATTGCTTCGGGGGAGTAAATTCCAGCTACTCTATCATAATTAAGGAGGTAATATAAAAGTAAATTATCTATAGATAGATTGAACTCTGAATATGAATATGCAAGTATATCCCTGACCGGCCTTATACCCTCTTTTAGAAGGTTTTTTTGATCTTCATCCATAGTCAACTGACTATCTTCTATCGAATTTTCGCCTTGGGTATTTTTATGTTCCTGAACCAGCGAACCCATCATCTTTTTGTAGAATGCTTCATCATGCATTCCAATTTTTGGATTGTCCTTAATAAATGTGATATAAAAATTACTTAGAGGTTTCTTAAAGTACTGATCCTTAAATTCATTGTCTTCCAAATAAATAACCCAAACTCTGTTATATAGTGTTTGAATATCTGTATCCATGCACATATTAAAATAAGAAGGCAATAAACGCATCCGATTATAAATTTTTAATCCTTCAAGAGTTCTTATATTGTGACCTCTTTTTTTACATATTATCATCAAAGATTTTTCATATTCATTCAGTGAGATCTTTTTAAAATAAGTATCCTCTTCACCTTTCCTTTTAATATTTTCCAAATGTTCAAATTTTGTTATATTCCATTTATTACGCAGACCCGTTTTAGTAGGTGGAATTAATTCAATATAATTATCCTCTTTCAATTCATGTAAATGTCTATTAATTCTACTTTGATCTTTTATCTCATATTTTACGTATAAGTGTTTTCGAATATCCGGTTCTCCAATTGGTCCATTATTTTCAAGAATATATTTTATGATATTAGACTTCGTTTCAGATTGCTTTAAACGATCTCCTTGTTTCTTAACCATGAATTATATTTTAAGTTTAGTTAATATTTATACCTATGCCATATTATTTTTTATAAAATTCTTTTTTTATTTAGACAAATACTGAAAAATTGTAACATAGGACATTTATGTATCGACGGATTTTTATATGGAGCTTTCATACTAATATCAAGGACACTGACAGAAAAAATGCCTAAATTACTTAAAAAGTTTATAGTGTTTTCTTTTTAGGTACAAATCTGTTAGAAAATTAGGTTCACTCTACTGATTTAGTTGCCTGCAACATGGGCAAAGAATACAAAACTCGAGTAGACAGTGCCTTGAAAATTAAAATTCTAAATGATACTGTTAAGGGGTAACACCCAGCTCCACTAGACCAGCAAGTACTGATGAAGCTGGATGTGCCACACCCAACTAAGATTAGAGGTGTAAGCATGGAAATTATTCTCACAAAAGATTTATTGTTTTCGGATTGGGCAAGAATGGTAAATGCTCAATATCCTGAAATCTTAGCTTATATGCGTAAAAGTACTGACCCGCTTGATCGTGCTATTTCAAAAAGAATTATGAAAATTGCAGGAGTGTCCAATCCCTAAAGACTGGAGATTGCCTCTGTATCACATAAGATATATGTGGTGTCTTTCAGTCAGGCAATTTCTCTAGTTTTTAGGGTTCCATAAGGAGCGATACCATGTGCGCTAATCTCGACCCCCCTGTTGGTTACAACAAAAATTCGGAGAATGTAACACATTACACTCTTGCTAAACAGGTTATTATCTTCAGCCTCTTGATAGCCTGCGAACAAATCCAAGACCTCTACAATGAGCTATTCTCCTCGAAGAGTGTGAGGGACATGAAGTATAAAAACGATTTCCCTGGTGACGGGAAACCGCAGGGTAAGAAGTCCCTGAAAACTATTGACCTGGACCCCGAAGAAATTGACATTTCTCAGTTTCGTGACTGTTTCGAGGTGTATGGGGAGAATTGCCCTATCTGCATCAAGGTGGGGTTTTAATGTCAACCCAAGGATCTGACATCTTGGAAGGTTCAAAACAGTATACTGATTTGGGCTGGATTGTTCACCCCTTAAGCTCTCCAAAAAGTGAAGAAAAAACTGCAGGCAAAAGGCCAATAGAAAAGGACTGGCAAAAAAGGAATACACCCAGAACAGAAACTGAGCTCTTAAGGTTTTGGGGGCCTGATGCTAGAGAACCTTTTAACATTGGCCTGCAATGCGGGGAACGTTCAGGCGTTCTTGTTGTGGACGTGGATGACTGGAACCCTGCTATCTGGAATTATCTTACAGAAGGAATTAACGTTGAAAACTGGCTGATCTCAAAACGCATAGAAGGTCGAGCACACTTATTTTTTAAGTATACCCCCAAGATCAGCTCGCAAAAACATCACGATTTGGGAATAGAAATTTTATCAGATGGAAGTAACGCAGTCCTTCCGCCTAGCAGGCATAAGACAGGCTCACACTATCAATTTAACCGAGAACCTGTGACACCTGAGGACCTATCGGATATGCCGGATAAACTGATACAGAGGCTCAACCAATTATTTGCAACAAATGACAAGATTAAAAATATTCTTGGAAATTGTAAACCATGCCTCCGAGACAAGTTTAAAGAACACCAAGAAATCCATAATGTAAGTGATTGGCGTAATGCTGAAGGAAGAGAGCTTACTATTGCTCTTCTTGCAGATCTGGGAGCAAACGGGGCAGACTTCGAAGTAATGGATCTGATGTGTAAGTACATTTTTCGGGAACAATATGACAGCGTGCAGACACATAAGGAGCTCTCATATATCGATTCAGGGAAGCCTTGGAAATGTGAGACCATAAAAACGAAGCTTGCAGCTATCACAATAACAAGTAAAAACCCTTCTGGCTCAAAATGTGAGACTTGCAAGTTCAGGTATCAAGATTCTTTGCAGAAGCCTGAGAAACAGGGAGGAAAAACTACCGGGACTAAAGTTCAAGATCTTTTTAACGTAGATTCTGACGAGCAGGATATACCTCCTGAATTAATAAAGCAAGCGGAAGAAGAGGCAAACCGTATACTTGCCGAAGGAGACCCTGTAAAGTACATACTCGATACTATACAGAAAAAACATACAGGAGATCATAATACACAAGAGGCGATAGCAGTGTCAATTGCCTGTCAGTCCTGTCTTAACACTGCAGGCTTGCAGATTTCAGTTAACGGGGAGAGCGGAACCGGGAAATCACATAGTTTAAAAACACATTTGCACTTAATCCCCCGGAGATGGAAGAGAGAAACAAGTCTTTCAGCAAAAGCAGCCTATTATATGGATCTTGCTCCTTGCATGATTCTGTTCTCAGATGATAAAGATCCTGATTCAGACTTTGAGGAGATAATAAAAAGGGCGACTACCAACTTCCAGGAAGAAACTGTCCATACTACTGTAAAGGATCTTTCTCTAAAGCGGGTAGTAATCCCACCCAGGATTAATTGGTATCTTACCAGTGTAGAAAGTCATGTTTCGGACCAACTACTCAACAGGCAATTAATCTTCGACGCAGATTCAAGCTTTGAACAGGACAACAGGGTATTTGAACTACAGAAAGCTGACGCTATTCTGGGAAAAACCCTTGAAGAAGTAACTCTCGAAGTTCTAATATGCCGGAGAATTTATGACAAGATTAAAAGAGAGCTTTTTAAGGTCAAGATACCTTTCGCGGATAAGATAGATATAAGAGATAAGTCAAACAGGCGACTTTTCCCGATGTTTCTTGATATGATCCGGGGGTACACAGTCTTTAAGTTCATGCAAAGAAAGCAGGATGAAGAGGGAGATCTGCTTGCAGAAGTTGAGGATTTTCAGCGGGCTAAGAGACTCTTTGAGTCACAGAAAGAAAACGTTGTATCGAAGCTGAGCACAAAGGAAACTAAAATAATAAATTACATCATGCAACATGAAGACTGTACAATTGTAAACATAGTAGATGCTACTGGGTACCCGTATGCTACAGTTTCCCGGGTCTTAAAAGGACGAAAGGACAGACCTGGAAGCTCGGGACTTCTCGATAAAGTAAAAGGGCTCACGGTATCTTATATGATAATAACCGAAAACGGAGTAAACGGATATAGCAAGGGAAGAAAAGCAGAACATTTCAGAATAACAAAATCTAATGTGTTTGATCTGTTCGATAGTGAATTTATACTCCCATTAAAGGAGATTTAAATGGGAGATTTCTCCCTATTTTTCCCTACTTTTTCCTTAAACTTCCCTTTATTCTCCCCAGATTTTCCCATAAAATCAATAACGAGCGAATTTTCTTCCCAAAAATAAAAAGATAAGCCAGATAATTTATCATTGTTTTTACGCTCAGTATAAATCGCCAGTTTTAAAACCAAAAAAGTTCAAAAAGCATTCTCTCATTTTGGGTATTTGGGAAAATAAATCCTTCATTTTCTTAAATATAACGTCTATTGTTAGTGATTTATCTGTTAAACTATTCTGGGAAATAAAGGAGAGAAACTGGGCAAAAAGGAAAAAAATTTGCAGTGGATATGTACATAAAACTACATAATCTCCAGAAGAAAAAAATAATGTATATATTAAGAATATAGATTATAATAGAAAACTATATCAATTTTTAAGCTATATACTATTATAAACGTGAAGGTTAAGTGACACTCATATATAAAGGAGCTTGGTTTAAATCACTAGCAAGAGCTCAATAGACCCTTTAAAATTACTTACTCGGGAATCACTGTTAAAAGCTAACTCTGAATTAATTGCCCAGCTTCAGGACAGATTGAAAGCAAAACGCTTCAGGCCTCAAGAAGGGGACAGCCTTAAGCTGGCCTATATCAGAGTATTTATCCAGGCACTGCAAGTCCATAATGCAATCCTGAAAGATACCGAAATTGATGAAATTCAGAAGAGGCTCGAGGCTTTGGAAAATTCTGAAAATGAAAAGGCCGGAATATCACAAGTTCATAGTTCCATGGTCGGAGGCATATATTGACAGTTGTATCTGTTCTTAAACGTCTTGAAGCTCTAGAAAAACTGAGTAAAGGTGGACGGGAGCTTAAGGTCTTCATTTACTATGCAGAAAGAATACCGCCTATCTGGAAACCGGAAGATCCAAAAACGTGGTGTCAGTCACATCCTCAGGGAAAAGCTGTCTTTTTGACGATGCGTAGTTGCAGGAGCAAAGGAACATAACAGTGTAGTTCCTGCAAAAATTACTGCAATTTCTTAAGGATTCCTTGCTCCAGAAGGATTGAGCAAGGCTATATATTCAAGAGTAAAAAATTATTCTGTAGATAAGGGTCAGACGAAACTTTAACAGAGGCTCAATAGGAAACCTTTAGAGCTTGAGAGCAGCCCCCTCTTGGGGTGAGCTCATGTAATAAGTTTTTGAAGTAGTAGGAAGGCGAGATTAAGCTGAAGAGCCGAATGAAGCCTATTAATTTTACAGATTTTGTTGTACCTTAATCACATTTGAAAAACATTTTTTAATTTTTTAGTTCATTCTGCTTAAATTTTTAAATTAGAATTAGTTACAGATATTTAAATATATTAGATTTATTTTATGCTTTTTTTTGTCCATACATTGCTGCACCCAGTGCATTAATTATTTGGGGCTCTGGTGGAATTAATATTTCACAATTGAGTATACTTGATAATGAATCAACAATGCCTCGATTTTTAATTACACCGCCTATTAGCACAAGAGTGTCGCAATCAGGGATCATGTGAGATATTCGGCGTGCGAAAGAGAAATGCATTCCTGATATTACATCTTCTATATTTTCATTATTTACCATAGATGAAATCATTTCTGAGAGAGCAAAGATTCCACAAGTTTGATTTAGAATAATTGGATTATTAGATTTTCTGTGTATTTTTTCAAGATCTTCAACTTTGAGATCGAAATATTTTGCTATAAATTCTAAGAATGCACCCGTTCCTGCGCTGCACTTATCATTCAGTCTAAAAGAGTTCGTGCGTAGATCAATTATTTTAATATCTTGTCCTCCAATATCCACTATGACATCTACATTTGAATAATAGTACTTGACTCCATAGATAGAAGCAGTTATTTCAGTTATGTTACCATCGTTAGGTATCTTTTTTCGAAAATATCCTGTAGTAATAACTTTATCTTCATCTTGCGAATTAAATGAATTAGATAACTCATTCCAGTACAGGCTGTTTATTATTTTATAATCTGTTACTGTACCATTACTTAGTCTCACAAATTTGGCCGTGCGACTACCCACATCAAATCCTATCAATACATTTCCCCCTGTAACATTTCCGCAAATGCTTCCATTCTAAGTTTTACTTGCTCAGGTGTCTTAGAGGGCATATCTCCCTGGATCGTCAATATAGGTTTATTAATCGCGTTACGTATGATATCATCTTCGAGATTATGGTGGCATGAATATTGTGTATAATGGATAACTCCTTCAATATCTCGTTTTGATAACTCACGTTTTATAGAATTGAGTCTATAGCTGATATTTCGAGCAAACGTGTAGGTAGAATAATTTCTTGCTAATTCTTTAATTGTAGTACCTGAAATTCTTACAAATTCATATGGAAGTTCATCATATACAATGTGAAGCCCAAAAGATGCCGCTACTTCATGGAAGTCTCTGTATATGGGTGGAAGTCCAACAACCGCGATTTTGTTTGCATAATCTACATCTTCAGATGTCTGAATTGCTTCATCAAGCTTCTTTTCAAAAGCATTTAAATCACTTTGAAAATCACTGCATGAAATAAGTTTTTCAAAACAAACAGATGAAGAGATTTCTCCATTTAAACGCATTGAATCAATTTCAATTGCTTTTTTCTTTAATTGCTGAATTCTTTGAAATATAGAATAGTTCTGAAGCCCTCCTAAGAAAGAGCAGAGAGATTCTAGTTGTGCTTTCATGTAATTAAAATTGCCATCAAATGGGTAGAAAAAGTATCCTGTAGGAATACCACTTAAAGACACCCGTTCTCCATCAATCAATGCATTATTACAGTCCCCACCTGCAACTACCACAAGACGGTCGACATCAGCTTCTTTAGCTTCTTTATTAATTATCGCTTCTCTCCAGATAGCGCACCATGCACAAAGCTTATTTTTTGGCTGTAACGTTGAAAATGGAACTAGATTATTTACATCAACTGAAATCTTATTACAACCATAGATGATTTCAGGGGGAACAAGCGCAGTAATTCCTACTTTTTCTTTAATATTTCTTTTTTTCGTTATGTTCCCCGCCTCCATGTTTACATTTTCGGGGCCTAATTTGTATCATACTTACTTTTTCATTTTCATCGTCAACCATTACAGCTTCCCCATTACCTTTAATATTGCGAATATATGTTTTCAATTCGCTTCCCATGTAGTCTTGACTCAATTTATTTAATGCATCGACGTCTTCTTTCGTTGTTATCTTGTGTGAAATAACTATGTCGCATTGAGATAGAACCTCATGATCAATTGCAGATGGTTGTTGGGTAGCCACTACTAAGGATAATCCAGGTTGTCTCCCTTCTTTTACCCACCTTACTAGTAGTTCTTTTGATAATGTGGACTTCCCAGAAGGTGCAAACTGATGAGCCTCATCAATCATTAACCATACTTTTGGAGTACTTGTACTCAATCCTAACTCTTCTCTTCTTCTTGCTTCCGTTCTCTTCGTGAAGAGGTCCCTACAAAACATAGAAACAACTAAATTTCGGGTTCCGTAACGTCCAGGATCTAGTACGCTTAAATCAACAATATTTACAGAATTTGTATCAAAAGAATCCCATGTATTTGTGTAGGTCTCTCCAAATAAGCCCCATGCATCAGCCATTTCGAGTCTATTTAGCAGTGCTTCACGGCTTTTATCGTTAGCTTTTGGATCGTACTCAATAGAAGTTATAATGTCCTTGATGTAAAAGTCATTTTTATATTGCTTTTTCAATCCCTGAACAGCTCTGTAAAGAACGATTCCCATTGCATCATTAATGCTTAGATTGAATAAGTCGCACCATCCGTCTGGGGATATGTCAGAAGGGTTCAAACTGATCGACTGAAACTGAACTCCATGCTCTTCCATTACATCTACTACGTCTTCACCGTATCTGATTTTTGAGTCTCCAGGAACCAATATTTTTACATTAAGTCCTCTTGGAGATAAGCCCCACTCCCATAAAATTTTCTCCTGATCGAAGTTTGGGTTGCACATTGTCCAGTATATACCCATTGGGTCTATAATTAAACACAAGGCATCGTTACAGTTAGACTGTAGCTCTTCAGCTAAATTTCCTAAAGTATAGCTTTTCCCACTACCTCTTTTTCCGCATATTAAAATTGCTCTTGACTTACTTGCATCAATAAAAGCATCTTCATCTGTTTTTTTATCTTTACCAATAAATAGATTATTCATTTATCCACCTTGTATTCTATAAACGGCGTAATCGATTCTTCAAATGAGATTCCCCCATGCATGCCCCATTCATTATTTCTGAAGCTTCGAAGTATGTAAGGATAAGCTAAAAGAGTATTGTAATGTTCATTCAGTTTTGAGATTACTGAATCACCTTCTATTTTATGCAACCCTTTAATATATCTTGGACTGTCATTGTAAGGTTCAATAACTTTAAACTCGTGTTCGTATTTCCATAGTAATCCATGATCCGACGTAACAAATATGTTCGCTGTTATTCCTTTTGATTTGAATATTTCTTTAAATTCAGAGAGATCTTTAAAAATTTGTTCGATTTCCTGCTCTTTTAGTGGTTTATCATGCATACTATGTGCATATCTATCTAATCCGTTCCTTACAATTTGTAGAAATGTATATGGTTTTAATTCCATAGAGCGAATATATTTGATAACTTCTTCAAAAGAACTGACTTTAACAACATCACTAAAACCTTTGAAAAGTTTATTTGTAAGCTCGTTGTTTTCCCTTTCCCAATAAGTAAAACCAAATCTTCTTATGTACCCCTTATCGTATAACTTAAATGATAGAGGACGATTCTCACGTCCATATATTATATTTGTAAATCCTGATTCTGTTGTTGTGATTCCATTTACGATACAAGGTTCTGGACTATACTTTAGACAATCAATGAAAGATAAACCATCAATCAAAATTAATACGACAATTTCAGCATTGGATCTAAATAATATTTCTTGAGAAAGATCTTTTTGAGTCAACATTAGCCTTTGAATTTCTTCGTATTTTTTTGATAATATTGAATTCAGATTATTTGTGAAAGGCTCATGTTTAAGTCTTACATACGGTAATCGATAATCTGGATCGTCAAGTATTACATATCTACATAACTTCATGGGCTCTAATTGATCTAACTTTCTCCAAAAATCTCTCCTATTTTCGAATATTGTAATGTTGTCTAAATAACATAATGAGACTAAGCTATCGAGGGACAAATAAACTGGAGTTTTGGATAATAGGTTATCCAGTTCACTTAACTTCAATCTCGAAACCTCGTTGATACTGAGATTTTTATTTGATTACATTTAAATAACTCTAAAAGAGAATCTTCCATATCTTCTATACTGCAATCAAAGTCTGTTAACAGATCTTCTAGACTTAGGTCTCTTCTTTTTTTCACAAACTCTAATACTTTTTTACTTAATTCTTTTTCTGCATCTTTTGCTTGATTAATTAATTTTATTTTATTTCCTTTAAAGTCCTCATATTTTCCAAACAACTCTTCAATATTGGTTATATTGTCTCCGAATTTATCTTCATCTCTTATGCTTTCTATACTTATTTCTTTAAATGGCTCAATACTGCTTTTGATGCCCTCTACTTCTAGTAACAAATTGTCAACGTTGAGACCCCTTATCCGTTTTGCATGAAGAATGTTCGTTCTACTTTCCTCGATTTCTGCAATCTTTTTGCTTAAACTCTCATTAAATTGATGCTCAATTTCCTTGTATAAATCTCTGTGAGATCCTTCGCGATCACTTTTTTGAAGTCGCGAGCTTAATCTTCCACTAAATCCAATATTTCTCAATAAAGATTCATACTTCTCTTTTTTTGTATCAAATAAACTGTTTTGTTGTTTTTCTTTTGCCATATAACTTTCTTCAATTTCTTCTATTTTGGTTTCATAATTTTCAAAATCTAGTAAAAATTCATTTTTATGTTCTGCAAATTTATAAGAAACTTCCTTGATAAATTCCTGAACATGGCTAAATTCATCTATAGGTTCAATTTTTTCATTATATTCAGAGACATTCGTGTAAACTTGATTACTTTTTCCAAGTATACCCAACCAATTAACATATCCTTTCATATATTTAGTCAACTGATTTTTATCTTTTTGTAACTCCTCAAATTGACTTTTATAACCTCTATTTTTTGTATCCAAATCTTTAAGATCATCAATTGAATTTCTCGGCAACTTTTGTATCTTTTTTATGTCATCATTTAATTTAGAGTATTTTTCTTTCAATAACTTGTATTGGGCAGAAATACGATTTTTACTTTGCAATATATGTTGGACAAAACCCACTACACCTTGCGGATTTTCAGCAAGTTCTTTAGGCATGCCTTGACGAACAATCTCATCAATTTTTTTAGTAAGCCCTGTTAAACTATTATTTAAACTGTTCTCCAAAATTCTTTGTTTATTTTTTAATGTGTCTCTTATTGATTTAAGCTCCCATTTAATTTCATGAAGAATTTCGTAGTCTTCTGAATTCTCCGCTTTTTCTTTGTAATTTTCCAATTTAGTAATTATCTCCTCATCGTCTAATGTCAAATCAATATTCTTTAAATCAATATATAATTTTTCTAATTCGTCTATTTCAAATAGAAGCTCGTCAGCTGACAAATCGGCGGTATATTTTGAGAATATAGAATTGTTGTCGTCTATGAGTTGTCGACTCGTTAAAAGATTTAATGCAACATCGGATTCTTCTTCTGTATATCCGAGATTTTTTCCGATTTTAAACACATCATCCAGTGATATACTCTCGTTATTTTCAATAAAACCCAGAATTTCTTTTTCAAGAGGATGTATTAAAAACTTTAGGACTGCAGTTTTTCCATTATCCCAATCTGAATAAAGAAGATTTTCCTTCCAAACCCTTAACAATAATTCAAATCCTGAATGTGATTTAGTATATCCAAAAAGTGCTGCGATAAATGTTTTATCGCCGTGTAGTTCCTCATGACCCCTTCTCTGGGATACTTTTACATTATTTAATGCACCTATGTAGCGTGTAATTGATTCTTGCCACTGATTAGAATGAATAAAAGTTTTATAAGATGGATATAAAGATTCACAAACATGTGAAAACAGATCTTCAATTAATTTCTTCCCCGTTCTTTTTATGTTATATCCACTTGTGTCTTTTAATTTTTCATCAAATAAAGATATTATTGAATGTTTTATTAAATTTTGCTTCAAATACTCAAGTTCATCTTTCTCGTTCTGTTTAATATCGGCATTTTCTAGGGATTTATCTATATATCTTATAAGGCTCAGAGAAAGTAAGGGAGTGATTTCTTCTGGGCTTATAAAATCTCGTAATTTCCTTAAATCGTTAGGGAATTGTCCATCTCTCGCAATTTTCTTATTCAAGTCTAAAACAATTAAAATTCTATTTATATCATATTTTATAATCTCATGCTGACTATCGTCAAAATAATTCAAATCAAATCCAAGACCTATGTCTTCATTCGGATTAACAATTGGATGTTTTTTATTATCTTTTATATTTTTATTTTCTTTTTTCTTATTCTCATTTAGAGATACTGTCAGATGTAAAGTCCTATATGGGTATTTTTCATCAAAACTTCCCGTAATTATACATTCTTTATATCCGTAACGTGTTGGATACATATTATTAAGGCCTGCAAAACCAATCAGTCCACCTTTTCTTTCTCCAAATATTTCAGCAAATATATACTTTGTAAATGCCTTTCCTGCAGCTTCTGCACAAATATCATTTCTATCATACTGATCTCTAAACTTTTTAATTAATTCATCTACTTTTGATGTTACTCTATCTGATGAGTTGGATAAATCCTTTAGTGTTGGTCCTTCAGCAAGATTCGAAATGATATCGCCTAGTAGTGATTTCTCTAAGTTAAGGAAATTGTTATGAAGACCGTAAACATCTAATACTTCTAGTGGACAACCTCTGGGGAAAGCAGCTAATAATTTTATTACATTCCTATCGTTTTCGGATTTAACTCTATCAGAAGATAATGCTTTTTTTACTGAGGAAACTATCTTTTGATCTGTTCCATCATGTACAATGCTTCCGTCTAAGTAATTGTTGATTAAGTTTATTACCGTATACTGTTGACCTGTATTGTTGTAGTGCTGAAATATTAATTTGAAAATATTAACTACTGTTCTTGGACCATTTCCAAGATCTTTGTCAGTGACAATTTGGCCAACAGAAAATAATGTGTACTTATCTATTAGTTTTGAGGAGTCGAATTTAAATTCTTTAGCATATTCTTCCATTAAATATGCAGGGAATTTTCTGTCATAAACATTCTTAAGATTTATTACTAATCTCTGCTCTCTTAATCGCTGAATTATATCTCCGGCACGCCCATTAATTATACTTTCCTTTTCTTCTGGGATAATGAATATTAATCCATATTTTTTGTTTTTATTAATGATATTCCAAATTAATTCTCTCCATTCATTTGTAATCGCACTTTGCTGAAAATTCTTCTGATCAAAATAAGTCTGAAACTCATCTGCAAAAATAATAAGGCCTTTAAATCCTGCTTTTAATATTATATCTATACAAGAGTCTAAGAAACGTATTAATATTTCAGAGGAAATTCTAAGATTAAGAATTCCACTTGATATCTTATTTTCAATAGAGTTTCTTGCTTGTTCGAAAGGAATGCCAAAATCTTCGCAGTCTTTTTTAGCTAAACTTTCTATGGAAATATTTGCATATTTTCGGTATATTCCCTCTATGTCTACTACGTAATCTGGAGATTCCATCCCAAACTTGTACTTTATCCAACCATATGTAGCGTCCATTATACTTTTTAAAGAATTGCATGTAAAAGGTGGAACTGTCATTATTTGTTTATCTTGACATGTAATCCACGCGTGAATTGCAGTTGTTGTTTTCCCATAACCATAAGGAGCAGAAATATAACCAGCTAATGATACTCCTTCATTTAATTTTTGGACTAATTTTTTTTCATACTCATCAGTTTCGCCTATGGAAATGTGGGTGAATATATGCCTATTGTATGAAGAGTCCACTTGGCTAGGAAGTTTTATTATATCATCTGCAGAAAATGTGGCAATGCACTCTCTTTTATCTATAATTGTTTCAAAATAATTAGTATCAGTATTCAAATATAACACCTACCCTTTTTAAATATTAAGACCCATAGGTTATCACAATCCAAATCGTAAATGTTAAAACCAACACTACCAATGTTTTTTATCACTTTTTCTATATCAGTGGCTGTAAGAGTAAGATTTAGTGAATAAACTTTTGCGTCAAGTTTATTCCTACTTATATATATTACACGTTTTATTCTTTTTAGTTCCATAATTCTTAAAATAGTTTTGTATTCTTCAAAGGAGGAGTTCCCATTGTCGATTATAGCAATATGACATCCTTCTATTACATTTTCAATATCAGTAAAGTATGTAGCATAATTACACTTTTGTAGTGCCCAACCCAAAAAAGTTTTTCCAACACCATCAGGCCCATAAACGTTAATAAGATCGTGTATCTTGTTGTCCATTATATTTGTCAAAATGTTTTTTTGAGAATCCGTAAGCCAATCTTCAGAAACGCTATCTTTAATTTTATTATGGGTTGAAATAAAATTCATATAAAATCATCTATCTTAGGTTCTCTACCTAATCGAATATGTTTTTCCCATCCAATTGACAAATCAACAAAATCAAAACTCTTTTTACATAAATCAAAACAAGAATCAAAAGATTCAGGATATATTAGGCATATCTTACAGATGTCAGCTCTTGTATCATCTGTTAAAAGTACAAGAGATCCATATTCTGCTTTTCTCTTTTTGAAAGCATAATCAATAGCTAACAAAAACAACTGTGGCTGACAAAAGCTCCTAAGTTTAAACGATATTTTATTATTCTCTTGAGATATACAGCTTGGATTAAGCGAACTGACCCAATAAATTAGAGTTAATACACTTCGACCCTTAAAAGATATTCCTTCTTGATGGAGTTCTTCTTTAGCTAGGTTTACTATTTTTAGAGCGAAGGTGTCATAAAAATTAGTCTTAGGCACTTCGTCAATTTCTCTGTTCTCGTAGAGGATATCTACGAATTTATTATAGGCCCATGAAGCTTGATTTTTTTTCTCAAAATAGTACTGAGTATAGAATAAATAATGCAAAATATTATAAAAAAGAGTTTCATCTTCATACATTATTTTGTACAATTTATCTCCTAATTCAGTTAATCTTAATTCTCTAGAAAATATCCCTATTTTTTTGACCGCCGCTATAAAATGTGATGATTTGTTTTTATAGTTATCTAATTTTTCCTCTGAATCTTTCGATGATTTTTTAGAATTATCAGAATCGGAGACATCAGCAACAATTTCAATAAATTCAAAAATGTTTTTTGGTTTTACACTTCCATCAAGATGAAAATCGCTCATGTAAACATCTCTCTATATAAAAAATAATGTTAGAAACAAAATTTGAAATTAAGTTAAGTTAGTTTGAGCTTTGAAACGTGGTAAATCTCGAAATAGATTTGAGTTACATAACAAATGAGTATTTTTAATGACTTAATCTAACAAATAAGATTAAATAATCTGCACAATTTGAGAATAATATCTACAAATTGTTAGCTTCTTAATTTAGTAATTAAACATCCCTAAAAAGAGATTCACTTGCCCATATATAAAGATATTTAAAAGAGATTTCATATAAAAATTTTCGTGTATACTTTTAGAGAGAAGAACTGAATAATAAAAAGTCATTATAAGTTAGATATAGGTTAGGAATCTAAATGCACTTTTAAGCAATGAACTCATCCCAAAACTTCAAAATTAAAATCTTATTTTTAAATTCAGAAAGATAAAAAGTGTTGTAATTTTCAAAAAGTTTCTTCCAGAACTATTATTTATGCGGAGAAAATTGGTTTTAGAACAAGCTCAATATTAAGTGTCATTCCTGATATGGTAGATTGCATTTCTCTAAGAGTTCAACTGTATCAAATATTGCAATCATATTATGCAAATATCTATAATACATCTGATTCTGCAGTTTATTGAAATCTCCACAAAAATAACAAGTATGATTTGATTCAGATTTTATTTTCTCAAAATTATTTTCACTTAGAATCTTGCTTCCCTTTTCAGATGATCTATGTGTAATATTACATGAGCTATAAAACGGAAATAATACATCTCCATATGCAGCTGCTCTTTTCCAACCCGCACTATCAAATGATTTAAAACCCGCTTCATACAATTTAGAAACGCTTGATGTTCCACCTACTCCAAAAGCATGAACTTCCAGTGAGTAATCTTTTAATAGATTCATCATATACTCTACATTTTCCATTGATTTTTTTGTTATTAAGTTTATTCCGTTATTACTTCCACATGTTCCGAAACTGCCAAACCCAATTCTACAAACATTCAAGTCTGAATATGCGTTTATGCATCGGAATATCTGTTCTTTATTGTGCCCTTGAACTACAGGAACGCATTTTTTTTGAATACTTTCATCTAGTTGATCATGAAATATTTTTGCATTAGTGATAGTATCTCTTACTTTAAACTCAATTATTCGGGCAGAGTCTCCATATACAGGAGGATTATCAGGCAAAACATAATAATCTCCCCATTTGTTTTGTGAATAAAAATCAGTCAATTTGCTGAAAAGTTCTTGAGTGGTTATTTTCCCTTGTTGGACAAAAAACCCACCCGAGTCAAACATTATTCTACTATTATGATTATCTTTCAGTTTTTTTATTGCTTCACTAGTTTTCTTTGTCGAAAAAATTGGCGTGTATAATACGTTTTTAAGTGGCCACTTTTTCTTTTCAAAGTCTTTAAGTGATTTCCCCATTTTATCGATTAACCCAGGTCCTGCAGACATAGATACAAAAAATTCCAAATTATCACCTTAAGAGAAATAACGATCCCTTTACTACTGAACAATAATCTATATAAAGACTTTTAATTATCGAATTCATATACCCATGTTATCAATTTTTTCCCATTTCTTGTGCGAGCACGGGTACTTTTTATTTTAAAACCACACTTAAGGTAAAAAGAGTGTGCAACTCCATCAACTGGGCAGTTTAATAATAATACTCTTTTTCCATGTAATTTTGTTTCTTGAAGTAAATGATTGATCAATAGCCTACCGTAACCTTTTTTCCTATCTTCTTCGTCAACGCATATTTCATACAACGTAGTTTGAGCATCTTTACGATGGTGATAATTTATAAAACCGATAATCTTTTTTTTATGCTTTAATACTATCAAATTTTCTTTTTGAATTGACTCTATTAATGAACCCCTCATAACAAATCCTACCAAATTTTTGTTCTTGTCTGCAATAGATTTGATTTGAGGTAAATCGCCATGCTTTGCTTTCACTATTTCTACGCTACTGAGCCTTCCAACTAATTTTTGACCACAGTTCTCAGGATTAAAATTATTCATTTATTATTCCATACTCGATTTTCTTAAGATATAATTATTAAATAATTATAGTTTATTAAGAAATGAAATGATCTTTTAAATTTAAGTCAGAAACTATAAAAATTGAATGTATTTTTAATCATTGAGGTAAGATATATCTCTCATATCTCGCTTTGTGAAAAATGTACTTAGAAAATATACTTAAGAGCCTAACTTTAATAATATAAGAAAAATCGTTCTGACTCAGTTTTTCACTCAATGTAACCCAAATTGCACTTTTACTTCAACCTCACAAGTCCTTACAGCCAATGAATCGAAAGTTGTAGTATCTGGAGTCAAATTGCCGTTATCAAAGTTAGACGGAAATAAGAATAACAATTTTAGTACAAGAGTGTGATTCAACTACGAACTTCTTAAACTGCCCCTGACCCTATACCTTTGACCTTGCCTCACCTCAAAAGAGGTGTAAATATAATTAGGAATAAGTCAAAATCAGAGCCTAAAAAAGTACGAGAAAATTCTAATAACTTTAGTGCGGAGAATGGATTCAAAACCCTGAACGTCTGCTCGAAGTGTTTTGAATCATTTACCGTAGACCCAGATTCTCGTAACACTTGTGTCTGAGTAGAAAGTAAAGAAGCTCTGATAGACTCTATAGAAATGTATGAGAACTCGAAGTTAATAATTTAGGATACAGATATAAAACCATGTATTTAGAAAAAACAGAATTAAAAGGTGCTTTGAACAAAAAATTGGTTGCTCACTTTGAGCTGTCCACAATTACCGGCATGAGGTATGCCGAGATTCGAAGGTTGCACGATCATCCAGAGTGGTATTCTGATAGTCGAAACCAGATTCGTCTTAATGAAGAAGCACAAAAGAAAGTAAAGGGGAAGGCAAAAGAAAGAACCGTAGACCTGATGCCTTCTACTCTCTTTAGATCCGTGACCAGTTTTTCAACGAGTCTGCTCCTCCCGATGTTGACACTTGGAACAAGAACCTTAAAAGATGGGCAGTTAAAGCTGATTTTAACCTTTTGGGATCTCAGCAAAAACTACTAGAAAAGCATAGAATCTTGGATGTTGGGCTCAGGAGCACCGCCCTTTAAAGTTTACCATAGGCAGGGCATGATCCAGAGACTTCTCTTTACTGTCGTACCTGCGAAGAAGAAGAATCAAAGCCTCGATTCCAGAAAACAAAAGAAACAGAAAGAAGAGAAAAAGAGGAAGACCTAAAAGATTTAGTAAAGAATCGTATGCAAAAAGATCAGCAGTAGAAAGGTTCTTTTCAAAAATTAAAATGGGATTTAGAAGAATTATCATAAGGTATGAAAGGTTGGACAGAATATTCATGGCTTTAGTGATAATAGCAACATTCTTTATTTATTGGGAAAAGATACAAGAGCAATTTTGAAACGAGCTCTTTATTAAATACACTATATAAAAAAGTTTGTTTTTATTAATATCTTTGAAAAAGTTTGTGCCTAAATTTTGCATTAATGTACAAAAATTTGACTTGTCTATTAACCAAAAAGATAGTGCGAAGGATGGGATTCGAACTCACGAATATCTTTGTAAACAGATCTTAAGTCTGAGTTATCCTGTCACTGAATTTACTTCTTATTTTATTTAGCCCTGTATGTTGTTTCTTAAGTCCGCTATCTTTGGCATGCTGGGTGACCTCCTAGACCAAATTATGAAATCTCCGGAAAGCAAACCTGTAACACAAACTCAGGCTTTAAAAAAAGCTCAAAATCCAATTTATCTATTAAGTTGTTTTTGACTTTGGAAGATTTTCAGCATGCATCCATTGATCTTACAAAACTGACTCGTACAATGCCCAGAAATTCAATGGATAGAAATGATAGAAGATCAGATTTTTATTCTTGAATTATTGGAAATTTCCTCTATTTTTTGATAAATTTGAAGAACTTTTTCATGATCTCTAATACTTTCGTAGAGTTCAGCGAGATTGTTTAGTATTTTTGCAACGTATGGGTGTCTAGATCCTAGCGCCTGTTCAAGGATGTCAAGTGCTCTTTGATAAAGTGGAAGTGCTTTTTCGTAGTCTCCCATATAAGAATATAGTACGGCGAGATTGTTTAGTGAGTTTGCGACATCTGGATGGTTCGGGCCAAGAACATTTTCACGAATATCAAGTGCTCTTTGATAAAGTGGAAGTGCTTTTTTGTAAACTCTCTTATTTTTATAGAGTAATGCGAGATTGTTTAAGGATGTTGCAACCTCTGGGTGTTTTGGCCCTAGAATGTTTTCACGAATATCAAGTGCTCTTTGATAAAGTGGGAGTGCCTTGTCATAATCCCCCATCTCACGGTAGAGTGCGCCGAGATTGCACAGAGTTTTTGCTACAAGTGGATGTTTTGGCTCCAGAACGTTTTCGCGAATATTAAGTGCCTTTTGATAAAGCGGGAGTGCTTTTTCGTAGTCTCCTGTATTATAATATAGTAATGCTAGATTGTTTAGGGTTGTTGCAACTGACGGATGTAGTGAACCCAAAGCATTTTCACGAATATCAAGTGCTNNATCAAGTGCTCTTTGATAAAGTGAGAGTGCCTTGTCATAGTCTTTCATACTGTCGTAGAGTCCAGCGAGATTGTTTAGGGTTGTTGCAACCTCTGGGTGATTTGATCCCAGAATATTTTCAAGAATATCGAGTGCCCTTTGATAAAGTGGGAGTGCTTTTTCGTAAGCTCCTATATTTTCGTAGAGTCCGGCGAGATTATCTAGAGTTGTTGCAACCTGTGGGTGTTTTAAACCCAATACACTTTCACGAATATCAAGTGCTCTTTGATAAAGTGAGAGTGCCTTGTCATAATCCCCCATCTCACGATAGAATCCAGCAAGATTGTTTAAGGTTGATGCAACATAAGGGTGTTTAGGTCCTAGCACCCTCTCATGGATGTCAAGTCCCCTTTGATAAAATAAGAGTGCCTTTTCGTAATCTCCAATGCTTCTATAGAGTCCAGCGAGATTATTTAGCAAATCGGCAATAGATGGATGATTAATCCCTAGCGCCTTTTCAAGAATATAGAGTGCCTGATTATAAACTGATAATGCTTTTTCGTAGTCTCCTAAATTTCCATAAACTGTTGCGAGATTGTTTAGTGAATTTGCAATATCTGGGTGTTCTGGACCCAAAACATTTTCACGAATCTCAAGTGCTCTTTGATAAAGTGGGAGTGCCTTTTCGTAGTCACCCACACTATCATAGAGTACGGCGAGATTGTTTAGGGATGTTGCAACCTTTGGGTGATTTGGCCCCAGAACATTTTCACGAATCTCAAGTGCTCTTTGATAAAGTAAGAGTGCTTTTTCGTACACTCCCTTACTTCTGTAGAGTCCGGCTAGGTTATTTAGAGATGTTGCAACCTCTGGGTGTTCTGGACCTAGAACGTTTTCACGAATCTCAAGTGCCCTTTGATTAAGTTGAAAGGCCTTGTTATAATTCCCCATCTCACGGTAGAGTCCGGCGAGATTGCTTAGGGTTGTTGCTACAAGTGGATGTTTGGGTCCCAGAAGATTTTCACGAATATCAAGTGCCCTTTGATAAAGCGGGAGTGCTTTTTCGTAGTCTCCTGTATTATAATATAGTAATGCTAGATTGTTTAGGGTTGTTGCTACAAGTGGATGTTTTGGCCCCAGAACGTTTTCACGAATATCAAGTGCCCTTTGATAAAGCTGGAGTGCTTTTTCGTAGTTTCCCATATCGTCATAGAGTAATGCTAGATTGTTTAGGGTTGTTGCAACCTCTGGGTGGTTCGAGCCAAGAAAATTTTCACGAATCTCAAGTGCTCTTTGATAAAGTGGAAGTGCTTTTTCGTACACTCCCTTATTTTCATAAAGTAGTGCGAGACTGTTTAGTGAGTTTGCCACATCTGGATGGTTCGGGCCAAGAACATTTTCACGAATCTCAAGTGCTCTTTGATTAAGTAGGAGTGCCTTGTCATAATCTCCCTTACTTTCATAGAGTCCGGCGAGATTGTTTAGGGTTGTTGCAACTAATGGATGCTGCTGATCTAGAACATTTTCAATAATATTTAATGCCTTCTGATAAAGCTGGAGTGCTTTTTCGTAGTTTCCCATACTATTACAGAGTCCAGCGAAGTTGTTTAGGATTGCTGCAAAAGAAATATGCTCAGGTTCTGGGGTTTTTTCATAAATATTAAGTGCTCTTTGATAAAATAGGAATGCTTTATCATAATTTCCCATTTCATGATAGAGTCCAGCAATAATGTTTAATGTAGTTGCAACAGATGTGTGTTTAGGTCCGAGTTTTGCTTCAACGATTTGCAGCATTTCTTCATATATAGAGGTAATTAGTTGCCAGAATGCGGCTCTTTTAAACGGATCTGAATCTGTAATAAACCAATTAAGCAGATCTTCAGTTTCAAGTGTTTTTTTTGCGTGGTAAAAGGCTTCTGTCAGGGAGATTTCATGTTGTGGAGTTATTGCTTTGGTATCGATTTCTTTTAGTTTGCTATTGTAATACTTAAACATGAATTCATGGACACATTTTCTATCAGTTGAATCTTGATGTTCTTGTAGACTTTTTCTCATTAACTGGTGAATGGAATATTTCCCATCAGTATCTTCTTTGATAAAAGAAAACTTAATCAATTCTGAGAAGGCACCAGTTGGAAGTCCAGGATCAAACTTTTTCATCAATATTTCGAACAGGCCTTTATCCCAGAAATTAGGTGCTGAGAGAACTTCAAGAGCTCGAATCTCATTGTCATACAGGTATTTCACAAAGGTGTTAAATATCTCTGGCTGTGTTTTTCCGAAGTCATTTGGTATTGGCTGTCTTTTTTTATAGATCTTTATCTTTTCATAAGTATCAACAGACAGGTTAAGGTAGAATGGAACTCCCTCGCTGGCCTTGATAATTATATCGCGAATGTCCTTGTTTTCAATGCCACAATCTTCCAAAAATTCCTTACAATATCTTTCAGAAAGTTCATCTACTGAATGCTGTTCCAAATAAATTTCCCACTCTGAATCGCATTCTTGGACCCATCGCAATTTTTCCCGCCCGCTGATAACCCATGAGACGCCAAGCATATTTGGGATAAGTTTGTCCCTTATCCATTCATCTTTCTCATTGAAACTACCTTTATTCCTCAAACCATCCCATAGAGCTTCATAGGTGTCAATAAATACGTAGTATTTCGAGTTTTCACCAAAATATTCAAAAAAATCAGCAGCAAAAATTCCAGGTAGCAGCTCTTCAATTTTATTTGGTTCTAATGATTCGATTATGAAAATATCAAGATGATGTAAGCTGCACCATTTTCTGAAACTGTCAGAAGCGTTATTCAATATCTCCCAAGCTAAGGAAAGTTTGCCAGAATTCTCAAGGACATCAATTATTTTATCTAAAGTTTCCCCTTTCTTAATTAGAGGATAATCTTGTTTTTGGAGAAGGATTTCTGGATGGATTTTTTTCCAATATATAGCATATACAGCGTTAAAGAGGTGAAACTTCGCTCTATGCTTCTCTTGAATTTTGTTTCGTAAAGTTATGAGGAAGGTACCTATATCTCTGTAAGTTTTTACGTCGAAATCTATTGAAACCCAAAATATTTCAGGACACTCTTCAACTAGTGTTTTTTGAAGCTCTTTCTGTAATTTGCTTTTACCAATTCCAGCGATACCGTAGTAGAATAAAACATTATATTCTCTGTTTCCACAATTCTGAATGTTCTCTCTAAAAGCCTGAATACAGGCTTCCCTATCAACAAACACCCTTTTTTTTCCAAAGTAACTTGTAGGACCTATTGGCATTTATTATTCCCGCTGGGCAGTTTTATAATAAACTAAACTTCCAACTTTTGGTTATTGTCAACTTATCCTATATTAGATTGCTGAAATATTTCTGTTCACAAATCAGACGAGTTGTGATTCTCAATTGCAGATCCTCAATGATTATCTTTGTTGTGACGAGTTGGCAAAATGACAGTTTTCCGAAGAAACTTCTAATAACCGCTCAAAAGTTTTGAGATCGAGCTCTAATCCCCTGTGTATGATAACCTCAACTCCCAAGTCTACAAGGTTTTTGATAGAGCTTGAGAATAGGACTGATCGACAGGGACGCAAATGCACAGTGACTACAGGGGCATTACACGAGATGATTTTAGAAACCTATCTCCTGTGTTTATCTCAGCCATTATTTCAAAATATAAGGGTACACGGCTCGGGCGTCAGGAACTTGAAGGTCGCTTTTTGAATGATAATCCAGATGCTCTTTGGAAAAGGGCAGATATCGATAATATCAGAGTTCGACAGATTCCTCAATTGTCGTATGTCATAGTTGGAGTTGATCCTGCAGTCACAAGTAAAGAGGGATAAGATGATACAGGTATTATAGTTTCTGGGAAAAGTGCAAACGAAATTGTAGAAAATACTTCAGAACTCTTGATCTGCTGGGGATATATTAAACTTGTAATGGATCTGTTAACAAATCAATCCCACAACATCAGGAGAAACGAAAACAAATGCCTAGTACACCCTTGCAATGGTTTACCACCGCCTTGGGGACCTAGATACAGCATCAAAGATATAATGACGTTAAAGATACTAAATATAAGGAAAGTGGGGATAAGGGGGGATTACACAGCTGTACTTCATGCAATTGGAGTGATTCATCAGGATCAGGGCAACTACAAAGAAGCCTTGGATAAGTATACCAGTCCCTAAAAATTACAGAAGAGTTGGGGGACAAACGCGGGATTACAACAACACCGCATCAGATAGGAAGAATAAATGAAGAAGAGGACGAATTTAGCGGTGCTCTCAGGAATTACTTAATTTCTTATTCAATCTTCGAACAATAGAATTCGCCGAGCAGAGCCCAGGTGGTGAGAAAGATAGTCCTTTTATCCCCTCAGGACCCAATCCTTTCTGGAAGAAGAGCGCTGAAAAAGGCATATTCATGGTTTTGCTCCAAAAAGACAACTGAGATTTACCTACTGGCTTCTTCCTTCATATTTGGTAGATCTTCTGTGATTGAGCTGAAGGCTCTATAAGGACATCACCATTTTTTATTATCATAGTACAGATTCCGTGTTATGGACAGATTCCTATATACAAAAATCATTGTTTCTCAATTTTGATATCGTTAATTATTCCTTGTTTAGACGAAACAAGGGTAATCTCAATGTCGGATATCTTGTTTCCACCAAAAATTGAACCAAACACGCCTTTTCCCTCAAATACATTCGTCCATTTGAGATAGGTTTCATTTGGAAGAATTTTATCATATTCAACAAGGTTCTTCGATTTCACCTCATTGTTTGCCTTATACTTAATAGTAATATTTATCTCAGACAAAACTGGATAACCATAATTAACGAGTTCAATAGAGTTCATGGTCAAAATGGTGTTGATCTTCACTTTGCCCTTCAGCTTCACTGCATCAACCAAAGCTGCCTTAGGTTTACCGGACAAACAATCAGAGGCTTTTAAGATAAATGACGACAGATCTGTATCTTTTGTCAGATCAAAGTATTGTTTAACGTAGGACTCCACATCAATTGAATTATCTTTTCGCCCCATATATGAAATAAAGTATGGAACAAATTCTGGTTCATCCATCCAAACCGATTGGGGAGGAAAGTAACTCATTAGTTCTGTGAAGTCAACCGTTGCATGTTTAACATTATTGTCAGCGAGAAAAAGACATGACTTCCACAACACCCGTAACAACTGATCTATAATTGCTGAGGCATTCTTATGTAAGTAATCCTCGTTTGAAGCATTAGTAAGTCCAAACAGATGGTACAAGCCCAGTAATCTTTCGATATTTGGGACCTCTTTCTGATCATGGAGAAGTCTCAATGCCTGAGTAGCAGCATCTCTTGCTTCTTTTTTGTCACCTAGATCAAATTCAATAGTGGCTAATAGAGCCAGAACAGTTAACTCCAATGATAAATCAACAGGGTTATCTAAAGGTTTTTGATCGCATTTAATAATATGCCGAAGAGTTTCAAGGGCAGCAACAGAATCCCCAGCGCGTTGCTCGCACTCCATTTTCATTAGATATGCATCGATCAGTTTAGTTGCCTGAATGACTTTATCTGAATCTTCCCAAACGATATGCCATTCGCTTTCGAGTAACTCTGTAATACAGCACAAGTCTCTTTTAGCCAGTTCATAGTCCTTCTTTTCGAAATAAGCTTTTGCTCGCAGAAAAAGAGTTTCTATGTCGCGGGCGTCAATCTCCAACATACTTGTCGTACTGTTTATGGTCTCATCATATTCTTTCCGTTCAAAGCAAATAACTGCTCGACTGTGTAGTGAAGGCTTAAAACCAGGAGCAACATAGCATGCCCTTTCTGCAGCAATCATAGCTTCATCCAGTTCTTCGTTGTCAAGAGCAGTTTCAGCCATTTTCACATATGATAAAGCTAGTTTTCCAGAATCAGAGTTCAGATGTCCATAGTGAGTTGCTATGCGCTGGATTGCTTTGCGGAACGGAAGAAAATTGCTTCTTTCAGCAAGTGTGGAATAATCATAACTAGACAGGTTTAAAGATTTCGACATGAAATGCTGGACATCATTAAATAGATCCTCTTCTGCTTCATTTAGATTGTTGCCATGCATATGTTGCGTGGCATACCAGAACCAAGCAAGGTTTGTTGGCCACACATACTGCCCATTGATTGGATACGGTGGATTTCCTGTAGCCTTGAGCGAGCTTTCGATTTGGTGGCAAATTCTCTCGTTGGCTTGGGAAAATGGTTCCCACAGCCCATTAGATATCGATTTGCAATTCATCAGCACTGTAAATGGAAGATTTCGCTGAGCTATTGTTTTCAGCAGTCCAATCTCAACTTGGCTCAAGGCCTTATTGGCAACAACAAAAACAACGAAATCTGTCCCTTCCAGACTACGGGTGGCCTTTTCGTTGTCTGCATCACAATCCTCAAATCCCGGAGTATCCACCACATTTACATTTTGTAGAATCGGTTTCCACAAACTGACCTCAAAATGAGAGATCTTCAAATCCGGAAGGTTGAGCCCTTCAACATAATCATTGAAAGGAACCGAATGTAGGGTACCGGTTGCAGTACAAACACCTTTTACATTCTGTACCTCCCCCCAGCCATATATCGTTGAGAGGTGCGTGGTGGCGCGACCGTCTCCCGTCATTGCCACCTTGTCGTCAAGGAGGCAATTTACTAATGTCGACTTACCGTTCTGAAAACATCCCACAATTCCTATAGTTGGAGACTTGCTAATCATTGACCTTCAACTCTTTTTTCACCTAAAACATTTAGAACATCTTTAATGAATAGATCTACCTTGGATTTCACCGGTGAAATCTTTTTGACTCTCAGTTCATTAGCCTTAATGCTAATTTCTCGACGAACTTGTTCTTTTTCCTGAAAAAGGCGCTTGCTTTCTTCAACACGCATATCAAATAAAATCAGTTGATTTTTGAGCAAGTCCTGAAAATGATTAACAAAGACTTCTTGCATTGGATAAACAAAAGCTAAACTTGCCTCTCTAAGTCTTTTCTTCGCATCTGGTTCATTGAACCCAGTTTTTAGACCATTTTCTATATTTGATTTAATCTTTGATGTTGCCCCCTGTTTTATTAGTTCAGAAACGCTAACACCTGCTGCGGATGCAGCAATTAGTGTTGGTAATATAGCAGGAGGTACTAATAAGTGTATAAAACTCAAAGCTATGAAAGAGACGCCAACAACAATTGTTGCAGTAACAAATCCTGCAACGTTGCCTGCAAAGTGAATTGCACTTCCAGCATTCACATCAGCTGTTAAACTTGCCGTATTAAGCTTTTCTAGAAGCTTAGGATTGTCGCGAAATGTTCCCGTTGGCAAAGAGAGTTCCAAACCGTCAAGAAGATTTAAGTAATCGTCTTTATTTTTATCTTCTACCATCTTTTTCCAATCGTTGCCTAGTTCTTGCGAAATAGATCGCACTAAGGAACCGATGGTAGCATTATATATATCAGAGTCTCCTTCTTTTATAGATTGAAACCAACCCTCTGTTGCTGGCTTTATTGTCGATTCTATAGAAGTTTCTAGCAGTGGTTTAAGTTCTTCTTCCAATGAAGTAGATTGGGTGGATTTTAACTTAGATGATATCCGGTCCCACAATCGCCCAAACGTAGCGTCAATGGATAATAAATTATTCACTATTTCTTCGGTTGCACTCTCTGCAATTTCAGGTATGCTTGATAAAACAACAGAATACTCAAAATTTTCAGCTAGTGGGGTTGCAAGTAATGGCTGTTTAATCTTAAGAATAGTTTCAGAAGACCTTTTTTGGAATTTTTCTAATTCCTCCCTCGCTTTAACAACGTCCTCTTCAAACTCTGCCTCAGTCTGTTTAGCAATTTCTTCCTTATACTTAAGATCACCTTCCAACAAAGCCAAAGCAGCTGACGCACGCTCTCCTCCTTGGGAAACCAGAATAGAATGTGCTTTCTTCTTGATTACAGTCTGTTCAATACCATCAAAAAGGTCATCTATACCACTGTACTCAGCAACCTTCTTGACATTATCCAAATCTAATCTATCGATTGATTCCTTTTTGTTTATACTACCAATCAGCTCATCAGATAACTCTACCCAGACATCTTTTGCATTGTCCCCATAACCTTCATCAATAGTTTGAGCTACCTTCACAAACCTGTCCATTGAGTGTTTATCCAAAGTTCCCTCTTTGATTGAGGCTCCGTTGCGGGAGCATAACCCCAGCAACGCGTGGTAAAGATGAACATCAGATTCAGATATCTCAAATCCCAATGCGCAAAGCTTGGAAACGTTTTCTGGTAGAACATTGTTTCTGATATTTCGAATTTTTCCCACCACATTTATAGCGTACACCAGCTTATGCTCCATTTTTACTTTACGTATTTCATTCAGTGCTCGAATATCACCTTGATTGAGTGTTTTTGAGCCACCAAATAGATAGAGAATAGCATCAGCGTCCAGCATAGCTTTGCGCGCTACCTCGGTATCCCATGGGCTAGCAAATAGTCCGGGACAATCCGTAACAACGCATCCTAAGCGTGCAAGATTTGGTGAATGAATAAAGCAGCAAACATTTGCCAAAAAAACAAAAGCTATCTCCTCTGGCTGGAAAGCTTCAGCCGATCCGACCTGCCAGCGTGAAGTCCAGTCCATAGGAAAAGTTACCAGCTTTCCAATTTCATAGATGGACATGCGATTGGTCTTACGTAAACCAGAAATTACCGGAGAGTTCACAAAATTTACTATCAGAGAAGAAATATAGAGTGCGTCTAGATATTCCTGCTCGTAGTTTTTTGGATCCTTTTTGTAAATCTTCCATTGTTCAGACAATGAATCATGTATTAACTTCAAGTCATCAGGACTGTGCATATCAAGTGGCTTTACTTCCTGTTCAGTTACAATGGAATCATTGCCATACATCATCATTTCGGAGAGTTCAACATGGCGAATCATCTGCTCCTGAGTAGCCTGTGCGAACCTCTCTGGCTGTGCTTTGCGTAGATATGGTTCAATAAGCTTGATCATTCCAAGTAACAGTTCCCGTTCATCCTTCCAAACGATTTGCGCATATTCTTCAGCATCAGGATCAGCTAAATTGCAAGCAGAAATCTTGCAAGCACTAGTTTTAATCATTGCTCCACGTGGACTTATTTCGCGACCATCGCAAATGGCATTGAAGGTTGTGGACTTCCCCCCCTGGAATTCGCCTACCAGTACAATTTCAAAGTTGTTTTCCAGCGACTTGTTACGAATTTTTTGCATCTCCACCCTCGTTTCATCTCGAAGTTCTTCGATTCTAAGAGCTTCATCTAATATCTCAATCAGTTTATCTCGCTTTTCTTCATACAGTCTGGCATCCATGGTATTCCTATCCTTTAATTTTAAAACTGCAGCTGAGAGCTGTAACAGAACAGATTAGATCAACGAGCTTTTCATCAATAAGGGGAATCCTATACCTTCGTTGCATCTTCGACAAGTGAAATTGGAATTATCTACCTTATTGTTTAATTCTGCTGAATATCCAACAGGTGTTAATTTTCTTTCAGGTCTGTGTCTTCTCTGAATATCTCCTCTCAGCAATGTCCAAAAGCTATCACTATGTTCTCTAATGTGACTCGTATAGAAAAAATGACTAGTCATTTTTTTTATATCAGCTTTGATTAAAATCCAATAATAAAAATGGAAAATCAAAAAACTAACAATAAATTCATAATAAGGTATTTTACATTGCTTTCTATTACAAATTAATACAAATAATTTAAAATAGACAGTAATGTTTTAATATTTATTATTTTTTATTTGAGATTTCGCTACTAAATATTTAAAAAGAAACTAGTTAAGATATTATATAGAATTCAAATTTATTGAAGTCAAATTAATTATGTTCTATCTAATGCCTTTAAAACATTATCTACGACTATAGAAGATTATATACCCCAAATTACTGATCATTAGTTATATTATAAGGGAACATTAATATAATAAGGAAAAAATGAAGATTTAAATTACAATTGTTTATATAAGATAAAAATAAGATAAGAAATTTAAAAATATAAATATATAAAAGCAAAATTATTGTAAATTATTAGTAGAAGAAGGAAGTACACAGAGCAACATGATTATTAATTAATGAATTAAATCTTGTTACTCTAAGAGAATCGATCAGAGAGGAACATCAATGAATTTACTTGAAAGACAAAATATAACAACAGTGTTTACACCTCTAGTATGTAGGCTGTTGATCAATAAGCATATTAATAAAGTTAAGAATCGCTTACTGTTCAAAGATTAAATGTACATTTATTTCATTCGGATACCCTGCTAGCTTACTACGGGGATTGAAAACTTCCCCGGTAACTGTTGTTAATAATCGCTTTATATTTCTAACTGCATTTGTACTGTAAATGGAACTCAGGCATGCAAACCATTGTGTCTATAAAATGAGATACCACATAGTTTTTTGTATAAAATACCGGAAAAAACTTCTTTTAGATGCTGAAATCGTTAACTTTTGAAAACCATATGCTTTGGAATTGGTGAAAGGTACTGTTTTAAGTTTGATGCAATTGGTAATTATGGTGATCACGTCCATCTTTTTGTTGGTGCTGAGCCAAAATATTCTCCTTCAAGAGTAATGCAAATCATAAAAAATATTACATCAAGGTAAATCTTCAAAGAATACCTGAAGTTAAAAAACAGCTTTGAGGTGGGGAATTGTGGAGTGATGGAAGATATATTGGAACCGTAGGAGATGGAGCAACTTCCGATGTAACCAAAAACTATGTTGAAAGTCAGGGAAACAAAGAAAAAAAAGAAGCATACCAACAAATGAGCGGTATTAGAATACTGTTTCTTTGAATCCTTAGAAATAATAATATAAGGAGATATCATGGTTAACAGGTTTTATGAGGCAATTACAGTTAAACCAAGCCAAGTTATTTATTGCAACTACTCGCAAAATTGGGATATAGCTTTAGCCAATATTAAGGCCAATATAAAATATATTTACCCTGTAGGCACACCAGGATTCCTTTCATTTGAGAGAGCTCAATGGGTTCTGACTGCAGATAATATAGTTGTAACTCAGCTTTCATTAACCCGACCTAATTCTCCCGAAAATATTACTCTTGCCGGGATATTGGGAAAATATAATGAAGTTTTCAGTCTGCACATGGAAGGTACGGGATTATATGGTCTAAGGATCTCAATGGATGGAGTTTTATATCCGAATAATAGCGGTTATCGCATTATAGGAGTATTTACAGCAGCGATTCAAGACGCTCGCCATATTGAGCGAGTAGATATAAATCTATCAAATCTATCAACGATTTCCAATCTTCCTCCAAACAATTGGGCCAATCCGATAATAGAAAATGTTCGACAAAAAAAGATCCTAGAACAGGCTATTAGTGAGGAAAAGATCCTATTAAGTCAACCAATAGAATGGATTTCTGGAGTGCCAGTTCCTTCAAATTTCGATACAACTCTTAAGGTTAAAATAGATGGCATTGACTTTCCGCCGATGAAAGGCCAACTTTTGTTGCATCGTGTGGAAGGATTGACTGACCCAAAAATTGGTCTGATATTAACAACCGAAGGTCCACTTGTGCCTGGGTGGAGCACTTGGATTACAAGTCCTGACATATCTCTAGGGTCAGATCCAACATCTATAGTTTCCGAGTCATTCATACAGCAACCATCCAAATTCGCACCACTAGTTTCACGGTCAAAAGCTATTCAAGAATTCAACGAGAATAAAGAATGTGGTGTTGAAGTAACTGCTGAAAATGGGCACATTCATGTTAAGATAACTCCTACGCCATTCTTTAGACAAATTTCTTGGTATGGCCTTGGTCGTGATTATTCCGAGAATCCCTCAATGGTTCTTGTCGATGAGGGTACAATCTATATTCAAGTAACAAGTGAATGCTTTACAGGTATCATTAATGCTCAAGGCACGATATTAGGTGGTAAAAAATTTTTGAGTACTTTTTGTGCAGAATTATCTGGAAATCTGCAGGCCAGGAATTTTATTAAAAATATTACTAACTATATTGGGCCGCTACCTTTTGATGGTCTTTGGCGTGATACCTTACTTGGTGAATTAAAACTAAGCCAGAAGAGTGAAAGGACCAATGGCACTTTTTCTGAAGGAGGAATTATCGAAGGAACAGTTACAGGAAAGGTAGCCAACATATCCTGGGAAAAAACAACTGGTGATAACGGGGTAGGTTTTTTTTCTGCGGTGAATAGTGGACTTCTCGTTGGTATGATTTGGAGAAAAGGCAAAGATGTAATTCCAGAGATAATCGTTGCTATCCAAGTGATGTTATCAGCGACCAGATCAGACAGTAAAACTGGTAATATTCTTCTTCCAGAAAATGATGCGGAGGCAGAGCAGCTCAAGTATCTAGGTTACGATCTATCCTCTGCCAGCAAGCATCAAGAAGCAGCAAGAATACTCTTCACAGTTGTAACCTATTTTATGGATAAAGCTGAAGCGACCACAAACGATCTATCTGTGCATAAAAGTTACTTAATTAACCAAGCAGTACCCTTGTATACCCTGATTAATAACGCCTTCGAGGCAGGTGATTATCCAATTCTTATAAAATCAATAAGTATGGCTATTGACCTTCAACGGAGATTAGGTAAAGGTTCAGCTGATAGACTCAGTTTCCTTGAGCACACTGAAAAATATATCTGTGAACTCAATAAGCACGCGGAAGCTATGGATAAATTGGCAGCTTTATTTGACCGAGGACTTAAATATGTGTCTTCCTCAGGAATTGGTATAAGGCTTGAGGAGATACCTACCAAATTAGGAATTATAATCTCTGAAGTGTACCTTTATACGCCTGCCAGTCGAGCTGAAATTATGGCCGGTGATATATTGGTAGAAATTGACGGAATTTCAGTTCTAGAAATGAATCATGAGCAAGCGAGCAACCTGCTGCTTGGGAGCGCCGGAACTTCTGTCTTGATCAAAGTAATAAGAAATAAACAGCAACTAAAACTGAACTTGGTACGAGAGCCGTTGATAAATCTGAAATCTGAGCAGAGAGACAAACTAATAAGGGCTATGTCCAGTATCTATGACATTGCTGACCATACAAGCCAAGATTACCGCGCCGGAGCCTATGAGCTTAACGAACTTTTGAAAAACCCACACTTGTTGACTGATTTTGAAGATTTGATTATCCATATAGAAGAGCTCCAAAGATCGATTAAGAACAGGCGCCTTGCGGTTATTGAGTTCTCTGAAATCTGTCTTTCTGGGTCGCATATAGCTCTGAGCCTGTTTCAACGTTTTATTTCATTACAGGAACTATCTATAAAAGAGGGGAAACCAGCTTACTACAATTCTGTACAAATACAGAAACTTGATCAAGATATAGATGAGTTTGAGGTGCACCCTGAGGTCGCGGAAATATATAAAGATCTACTTAAAATGTTTATTTTAATTATCTGCGAATTTGACAAAATGGGAATTGAGACTCGTGGCAAGCTTAGCATAGTTAAAGGAGCTGCGGAGTTTTCCTCCAAATTATCAAGCCCTATTCAGATCGCAGACTCCATGTCCAAATTTGCTGGATGGCTTGATAAGTGGCGGTCCAGAATGGTCACAGATGCTGCAAAAATTGATTCTTTACAATTCGGTCAAGAATTTTACGAGAGCTATGTACAAATTCTCTTGGATTTAAATTTACCTGAGCAAGCATTGCAGGCTTCTGAATGTGCTCGAGCTCGTGCCTTTGCAGATCTCTTGGCCTCGGGTCAAAAAAAGCAAACTTATTTCGGCCAGTCAATCTACTCAGAAGGCATATTGTTTAACACTGCCAGTGCACCTTCCCTATCAATTCAAGATATTAAGGATATAGCTATCTCCCAAGGTGGAACTATCATTGAATATTTTTTGCTAAAAGATTACATTGCTATTTGGGCTATTTCACCCAAAGGCAAGATCGAGGTAATAAGAGTGCCAGTTGATATTAACCAACTTAATGCTATTATCGAGCGTTTAGTAGTGTTGATGGGACCAAACGGCCTCTCTAGTAAGGATGGACGAGAATTACGGCCAGAAGCCACCGCTCTTCTACGATCTCTAGATGAAACTCTGATAGCACCTTTGGAAATGAAAAATTTGTTACCTACCAATCCCAAAACAGTGGTTACCGTTGTACCCCATAAGAACTTATTCCGCGTACCCTTCGCCGCCCTATTAGATGAAAAAAATCAGTACTTCGTTGAAAAACATCCACTTATTTATGAAACTGCTCTTTCTGTTCTGGAATATATTCAAAAAAACTCTAAAGGTAATACTTTAAACAGAAAATCTAGACATCTTTTGGCTCTAGTCAGTCCAGAGCCGCTTCCAAGTTCCGAAAGGTCACCTCAGAAGACTTTTCTTTCTTTACAAGATACAGCCGAATTATTTCGGAAATATATAGCAGGTTTTTACGCAGCTGAAGAGATTCGGAATATATATTTCGGACAAAATGCCACTGAATCCATTCTCAGAAAAAAAGCGCCCTATGCTGATGTCCTCTATTTTGCGACCCATTCTGAGGTCAATGGAAAAGAACCATTAAAATCCTTCATCGCGTTGGCAAAAAATAATAGTTTCAGCGGCCATTTTAGGGTAGCCGATGTTTATGATCTGAATCTCCAAGTAGAACTAACTATATTAGCTGCATGCGAAACAGGAGGTGGAAGCGTTAGTGGTGATGGTGTAGATGGACTGAACCGTGCTTTTACTCAAGCTGGGTCTTTGGCCTTGCTAATGTCACTTTGGGAAATTGCGGAAGAAATAACCAATCTGATTATGGTTGGATTTCATCAATTCTGGATCCAGAGAAACACGGGTAAAGCTGTATCGTTGAGAGATGCGCAACTTGAGTTATTGAAAACTTACCGCACTCAGCCGAATCTATGGGCTGGATTCGTGCTTTTCGGAAACCCTAATTGACGCAGATGAAATAATGTAAAAACAGTAAATGTGCTTTAAAGAGAAATTTTGTAGACTATGTTAATTAATTCACAATATAATTGATTAATTTTATAGTGTTGAACTCCACAAAAGTATAGACAACTGTCCAATTGTTGAAATATTATTAATATAATTAGGCAGCAAAGATGAAAAATCATGATCAAAATACAATAATGTATTTGTCAAAAATTTTAAAATTACAAAAAATTCTCAAATATAAAAATTTAATTCCAACATAAATTTAAGATATAATATGAATTATAATCTTTCTACTTTTTAACTTTTCAATTTTTGAGGGATATACATGGTTCAGTCCAACGACATTATACTGCAAGAAAAAATTGAATCAGGTCAAGTCTGGAAGACAGTTGATTTGTATAGCGAAGAGAAGTCTCTCGGATCTGACACAGGCCTACAGCGTGTTATGGAAGGATCAGTAACAATGGGTAACCCTATTATTTCTAATGTCATACGTAATCATAGAGAAATTGGCTCGACTTTTTGGGATTATTACATTGTCTCTTTACCATTTACGCTACACCGCTTGGACGGCGACAGACATTATAGATCTTCAGTATTTAGGGTAACTTTGGATAACTCAAATATTACAGCAATTGATCTTTTCCCGCAAGACATCACAACAGAAACCAAAATCGAGAGGAAGTTATCCATATCACCCAAAATACAGATAAGATTTAATAAAATAGCTAACGGAAGCATGAAAATAGGGAAAATTGAATCTTCAAAGGAATATATTACATTGTTACCTCTTATTACTTCATTTGGTAGGGGACAACAACAATTCTATTGGGAATATAAAGAATTTCGTGAGCAACCAGTTTTGCCAGGAGACAAACAGGCTATTGCTTTACTGCGTACTCCTCATGGAATTACCCAAATTAATGCACAAATAGACTACAAGGCAGACATTATAGTTACATTATTTGGAGTATTGAGAAGTAAAGTAGTGAAATCGGACACAATACTAGTCACATGGATGCTCCCGTAGGGACAATCGTAAAAAATATACATTACATTAATAAAGTAAGCAATATTAATACAATGAGCGACTCCAAATGTTAAAGACTTCTCCTAATCTCGTATTTTTAATAACCAATTGCGCAATACTGGGCTGCAGATTTGTTGATATGAAGGAAGAAAAAAAGAATTAGTAAAGAAAGTTTGGAAGATTGAACAGTATCATAGAGGAATTTAACAGTTTTGTGGAGTAGTGGAGTAGAACGCTGTCAGGCAAGGAGAAATAGTGCGTAGAGAGTATACCTATGATGGCATTAAAAGCACTTCTTCAATTTGAAATCCGCAAATAAGAACAGGAATTATATGGTTTGAAACAAAGTTGAGCATTACAAGAATTTTCTTCATCAATGTATAAAAATCCAATCTCTTAACTGATTAAAAAGTAAAAACTTAAAAGTTGCCTGCAAAGTAGGCAACTGCGTAAGTCTTATGTTGCGACAAAACATACTATTTAAGCATTCCTGCAATTAATGTATTATTGAAGCAAGTGGACAATTTTTGAAATTGACATTTTAAGAAAGTAACATTAACTCTTTAAAAATACTACCATCAGTAACATTCCCTCGTAC
>DAQQ01000242.1:0-9985 GCA_002508465.1 Methanosarcina sp. UBA7
TAAGTAAAAATAAACTGTGCTCAAATGTCCCAGGGGATTTACTAAATCAAGAACAATGAGATTTGGTTTAGAAGTCGGTACTGAAATTTCATACCGGCTTTTAACCTGATCTTAACTTGGCTTTTTTTCAAATTTTCGGTGTTTTTCCCAGTATCCTGTAAGTTTGCCCCCAAGGGCAAGCTTTCCAAGCTCTCGCCTTACCTGATCACTTACTTCTGAAGGGACAGCCGATGCATATGGAGTTCCGGGCAGGGGAGTTAGGTAATGGGCCCTTACAGTGCCTCCTTTCTTGCAAATCCAGCGAACAAGGTTAAGGCTTTTTTCCTGGTCTTCTTCGGTTTCGGTGGGGAGACCGAAGATGAAATCGACCGCCGGAACAATTTCATGCTCCAGACAGCACTCTACCGCTGAAATACTGTCTCCAACAGTATGCCCTCTCTGGATTTCCTTTAGAATTCGGTCACTGCCGGATTGAACTCCAACACTAAGGCTATCGTTTGCGCAGTACTTTCTCACGAGTTCAACCGATTCATCGGTTACGAACTCAGGACGCACTTCCGAAGGAAAAGTCCCGAAGAAGATTTTCTTATCAGGCAATTTATAAAGTGCGGAAAGCAACTTTTCTACTTTGTCAAACCTTGGGTGAATTCCGTCACTTCCGTAACCAAAGGCATTGGAAGCTATAAAGCGAAGATCATCATAGTACCCTGCGTTTTTCACAATCGAATCTATGCTTCTGTGCCTTACTTCTCTTCCGAAAAGCCTGGGAGTCTGACAATACTTGCAGCCCCATGGGCATCCCCTGCTAATTTCAATAGGGGCCCGGAGTTTATGAGGATCAAAGCAGGGATAGGAATCAAGGTTTGCATAAGGCCTTTTCGGAGTCATAACAACCTTACCCGTTTCTGCTTCCCTGTATGCAATGCCAGGTATTTTTTCTGGATCTCCCTTTTCCTGGACCGTTTTCACAAGTTCCGGAAGGGCTTCTTCTCCTTCCCCTATCACGACATAGTCAAAGTATTCAAGTGTCTCTTCTGGAGCACCGGATGGGTGAGGTCCTCCAGCAATAAAAATAGAATCATTGCCTGCATTTTTCACTTCCATAAATACCTTTGCTGCCTGGCGCGTTGTAAAACTGTAGATCATGATTCCGTCTACAGGCCTGTCTACAAAACCGGCTTCCGGCAGTAAAGGCGAAAGGACCGCAAAGCTGTAAGAGTTTTTCTTACTATACCGGAAGTGCACGTCCATATTTTTTCCTCCGTTTTTATAAATCCAGACTTTTCAGGGAATCGGTTTAAAAGGTATTAAAGTAAAGCAGAGTAAGCCCAGAATAAAGGTAATGATCCCTAATAGGATGCGTTTTTTGTCCAGTTCGACTTTATCGTGCAGAGGAGACGGATGCCCTACCGTAGCAAAAATCCAGAGGAAAAGGGCCCAGGATATCCATATGAATCCGTCTTCCTTCATCCAGTAAATTACATAAAGTCCTATCAGGAACAGGACACGAGGCATCATAAATGAAATCTTTTCCGCTTTCTTACCCAGCATAGCCCTGAGGATGTGCCCACCGTCAAGTTGTCCAGCAGGGAGAAGGTTGAGCAGGGTTACGAACATTCCTACCCAACCTGCAAAGGCTACGGGATGAAGGTTTTCTCCTGTAGCTCCGACAAGGTTCTGGATAAATACGAAGAGAGGAGGTAGGCCAAGACCAAGCATCATAGAATCCGACAGGGGGCTTACTGCAGGCGACTCAAGGTTAAGTCCTATTACCGTAACCGCAACTGACATAAACAGCCCCACCAGTGGCCCTGCAACTCCCACGTCAAAAAGTGCTTTTCGGCTTGGCACAGGCCCTCTATAGCGAATTAACGCTCCCATTGTGCCAATAAAAGTTGGGAAAGGGATGAAATATGGAAGAGATGCTTTCATTCCATGGTATCTGGCCATTACATAGTGAGCCATCTCATGGGAACCAAGAACTGCCATTATCGCAAGGGTAAACGGTAAGCCTTGGAAAAGCTGGAAGGGCTCGCTTTCGAGGTCTGCTCCTGACATCCAGGCTCCGCAAACCATAGTTGTAAAAAAAGTTGCTATGAAAAGGACAAGGTTTATCCAGGTCTTTTCCTTTGTCTTCTTTTCAGGAAAAACCAGCAGTACGTATTCTCCAAGCTCGTACTTTAGAGTACAGCTAAAACCAAACTGCTGTAAAGGCTCCCAGAGTTCTCCCGTAATATTTTCACTACTTGTTCGAGGAGTTCCATAGAAGTAAAGTGCTTCTCCGGAATTCTGGACCTCATAAACGTCAAATACCCTTACTATGTAAGGATATAAACGTGAAACCGTTTCTTCAGCATTGAATTTTCCTTTGCCTTTTTTATGGTTTTCCTGGTTCATTTTTGAGTTCCCATATCCCAGCTTAAGATTTGTTTTTTCGATTTATCCGTTTTCAGCTTTATCAGTTCACTTAAGAACTTAAATTATCATTTTTCGAGCCTATCCCAAAACCTTGAATTTTGAATAATTGCTCTAATTTCTAAACATGAAAAAGTATAGATTTGGGAATAAAATTGGTTTTGGGATGAGCTCTTCGTTTGCTGATTATTTCTTCAATTTTAATTACATTCAGTTTTATTTGTTTCCTGTTTGATAAGCTCAATATATCCTTTACTTCCGTTAACCACAACAAAGTCTCCATTATTTAATACTTCGTAAGGGTTTCTCTCAAGCATATCAACAAGTGGGATTTCGGAAATAATGGCTCCAACTGCAACTATTGGTTCGGTTTCCAGATTTATTATTGCTGAAGGAGCGACTCCGTTTTTCTTGAGTTGATACATAACATACGAGCCGACTGTAGAGCCTTTGCCGTGGGGAAAAACAAGAACTTTACCCTGAATTGATTTTCCTTCAAGGGCGTGGTTTTCTTCAATTATAACCCCTGTTTTCGGGTCTACACTGCCAAGGAAAGAGATGGGATCTATGGAGAGAAGTACTTCTCCTCTTGCACATCCTCTGGAAATTGTCCTGCCTTTAAGTTTAATTAGAACCACCTGCCTTCTTTGCAACCTTCTTTGTTGTCTCACCGATTGCTTCCTCAACACATGTTTCCATACTTCCGTATACTGCTTCAGCTCCACACATCCCTGGTACGTAAGCAAGCGCTTTTCCTGAGTTCACCATGACACAGGAATAGCTGTTGGTAGCAGGAGAAACTACCATGCAGGTATCACAGACAACCTTAGCTCCACTTTTTTCTATAGTCTTGATGTACTCAGGATGGAGCTTTGCAAGTTTCCTTGAGGTAAAGATCCAGAACTCTTTTAAAACCGTTTTTCCTCTCAGGAGTTCGGCTGCCTTTTCAAGCTCTGCTGCCGAGCAGTGAGGGCATCCTATGGTTATCAGTTCTGGCTCTTTGCAAGCTTTTTTTAGGCCTTCGTAAACCTCATCGAGCTGACTTTTCTCAATAGTTATTTTTTCTGTCGGCTCTTCAAAATCCATCCTGCAAATCTCAGGCGTGACTTCTTTGACGTGGTAAAGGGCAACTGCTCCTGACGCTGCCATTGCAGCTCCTAGTGCTTTTAACTCATCCGCATCCGGAATACACCTTAGATGAAAAATAGGTACCTTGCTCCCTGCAAGTTTGCCAGCTACATAACCGAGTGCACCGTAATCCGATCCCTTTAGTGAGTACCCTACATCAAATGAAATCTCAGGCATACGGTTTTCGTCCAGATGGAATCCATAATTTGCAGTTTTTCCGAGAAGTGCCGCAGAAAGGGCTGAAGGCCCACCTTCCCGGTTTGTCCTGGCTCCAAGTACGGAATTTGCATAGGAGACAGCTGATGACTCACTCCATGCAAGATGGTCACCGTAACCAACGTTAAAACCCTCGAGATTATAGGGTGTGCACGTGCACTCGCACCGAATTCCCAGTTTTTCATATGCCTGAACAATCAATTTCTGCTTTTCCGCAAACTCGGGTGAAATCCTGAGCCTTTTCCAGTCTTGCAGATCCATCCCTGCAGGGTTCAAAATCGAAGGGACCTTAACCTTGCCCTGCAGGTCTGAAATCCATTCAAGGCCTGCATCGCCCATAGTTTTATAGGAAACTCCTGCTATCTGAGAGCTTTTAATTGGGATAAGTCTGTCTGCACCGTAAATATCTCCAAGAGCTACCAGGATTTCGATAGCCTGCCTTAGAGTTTCCCCGGATTCTCCGTTCAGGATTTGCTCTTCTTCTTTTGTAAGATACATTGAAATTCACTCGGTAATTGCCAGATGCTTAAAATAATTTTGTTTACTCTTCCGGAATTACTGCCCTTTCAAAATTTTCCTTTTCTATAAGCACTTTTGTAGCATCAATTCCCACTTTTGTTGTCGTTCCATCAGGAGCTCCTCGCGGGTCAAGGGAACTACCCCGGACATTGGGGATAATAAGAATATCCACATCTCCTTTCACCCTCGTGGCAATCGCAAACTCGACATCGTTCGGGTCAAAAATATTTATATCTTCGTCCACAATCACTACATGCTTAAGGCTCGTATGTGCTGCAAAGGCTGCCATAATAGCGTTTTTCCCATCTCCTTCAGTCTGTTTTTCAATCTGAACGACTGCATGGAGATAACAGCATCCTCCTTCTGTCAATACTACGTTTTTGACCGTCGTGACCTCACCGACAGCCCTATAAATTCTTGGCTCGTAAGGTACCCCCATCATCAGGAGGTGCTCAGGACCGGCTGGCAGAATTCCGTGATAAATCGGGTCTTTTCTATGGATAACTCGAGTAATATGAATAACAGGTTCCTTTCTTATAACATCGTATGTTCCGGTGATGTCTACAAAAGGCCCTTCATCAATCTTTTCTACGGGATCAATATAACCTTCAAGCACAATTTCGGCATGAGGAACTTTTACTCCGTTTGCGCACTCAAATAGTTCAACAGGAGCTCCTCGCAGAGCAGCTGCGTATTCGAATTCTTTTCCTACAGGAACCCGTGTGGAAGTTGCATAAATAATTGTAGGGTCGCAGCCAAGCACAATTGCAACAGGCAAAAGTTCGCCTTTTTCAGCGGCTTTTTTGTGAAGCAGATAAGTATGCCTTGGAGGAACCAGGCGAACCGCAAGTTTATCTTTTCCTGCTAGCATAAGCCGATGAATTGAAGCATTAATTGTGCCTCCGTACTCGGAAACAACAATTCCTGCCGTTATATAAGGAGCTCCGTCTTTTTCAAAATGCGTGAGGATAGGAAGTTTTGTCAGATCAACCTGATCTTCTATGACCTCAAGGGTTGGAGATTCTGACACCAGCCGTACTTCACCTTCAGGAGAAACTTCAGAAAGCCTCTTTATGATTTCTTCTTTAGGAACTCCAAGCATGGAGGCCAGTTCGTCTCTTGATCCAAGCAGGTTCATTATGACTTTTGAACCCGAAATATTATGGAATAAAACCGGGGCTTTTGCGGCTCTTGCAATTCTTGAAGCCTCAAACCTTGGAGACACAGATTGGAAAATCTCTACCAGTTTTCCATTTTCTTTTAACTGGTCAATAAAAGCTCTAAAAGTCATGGTATCTGGATATCAAAAAGCTGTCAGATAATAAAAAGATTGTCTGACAAGTTTTCTAATAATAGCTTTTTAAACTGCTTTCCCGCAAGCCTTTTAAAAAAACTGNNAAAAAAGGCTTGAGCGAAAACTACTGATAAATCTAAAACATCATGACGGTCTGATCACAAGTCTTTTTCAAAAATTGCTTTAACGCAAGCCTTTTCAAAAAAAAGCTTGATCGCAAACCGTATAACGTTTGGATTTGAAAAAACTTATCCCCAAACCCTATAGCGTGATCAACCGGCGCAACGGTTGAGCGAAAACCCTAAAGAAATCCAGGACTCATTTGGAAATTGAAGCTTTTTCTGCTCTTATGACCATTTGAAGGCCTTCCTGCATGAGTTTTTCAGCTCTTTCCTGCTTTTTTGCTTCGGCAAAGATTCGGAATATAGGTTCCGTGCCAGACGGACGGATAAGGACCCAGCCGTCTTCATACCAGACTTTGACCCCGTCGATAGTGTCCATTTTAAGCCCAAGACCTGAGGCTTCATATTTTACTTTTTCCATTGTGGTCTGCGTGTTTACAGAGGGAACTTTGGTTTTTGCGTTGAAGTACTGAGGTACACTCTTAGCAAGCTCGGAAAGCTTTTTCCCGCCAGCCAGGATTTCAAGTATTTTGGCACAGGCCATTGCTCCATCCCTGCAATACTGATGTTTGGGGAAAATAAGGCCTCCATTACCCTCGCCTCCGAATACTGCATTTACTTCCATCATTTTTCGGGCAACGTTGATGGACCCGACTGCTGTCCAATAAAGCTCAACACCTTCTTCTTTTGCTACGTCGGCCATTCGCTGTGAGGAGCTAACAGGAGTTACTATGGGTCCTTTTTCGCGTTCAAGCATATATTTTGCCATCATGGCAAGCAGAACCTCTTCATTTAAGAACTCGCCATTTTCATCCATAAAGACTATCCTATCTGCATCACCATCATGGGCTGCTCCGAGATCGGCACCTGTCATTTTCACAAGTTCGGAGAGCTCGGTTAAAGCATCGGGGGTGGGTTCGGGATTTCGCCAGGGAAAGGTTCCATCTGGCTGAGCTCCAAGGGTCAACACATTACAGCCCAATTCTCTGAGCAGGAAAGGAAGAGTGAGCGAACCTGCTCCACAACCTGTATCAACAACTACCTTGAGTTTACTGCTTTGAATCTTTTCGGCATCTACTGCCTTGATAACATTTTTGATATAGTATTCATTGACTCCCGTATCGATCCTGAAGCTGCCGGTTTTCTCCCAGGATACAGTAGAATATTTTCCAGAAGAGTATATTTTTTCGATCTCCCTTTCTCCATCTCTTGGAAACTCCGTACCATCTCCAGCAATTAACTTGATTCCATTATATTGTCTTGGGTTGTGGGATGCGGTAATAACTATTCCGGCATCGGCATAATCACGCACATAATACTGAATAGAAGGAGTAGGAACTGTTCCCACGTCAATTACGTTCAGACCTGTTGAAAGAGCCCCGGCGATTGCGGCAGACTTCAGCATCTGACCTGAAATTCGGGTATCGCAGCCTATAGCAACCGTGCCTTTTGAACCCATATATGTACCAAGACTTCTGGCTAGATTTGTAGCCAGTTCTGGGATTATATATTCATTGGCGATACCACGTACACCATTAGTTCCGAATAATGCCATGTAAAGTCTCCATCTTTGTAACTTGAATGATAATTCTGCCGTTCAGGCAAATCTACTCTTTAATTTAATATTATAATAAATAAGACTTTGATTGAAACAAAGCTTTGGTAATAAAAACATTATAATGATTTCAAGATACCGCTATTTGAGAAGATTCTCAAACTTAAAAATAGTGTCCATTAAGTAAAACATAATTTTTTTCGGTTGTTTCAAGCTACCTGACCATAGGGCTGGCAAATAAATATATCTTATTAGCTAAAAACTCGTTAATAATGGTCACTGAAAAGATAAAACTTATAAAGGAGGCTATAAAAGCCAGAGGAAGTACGATCATTGCATTTTCAGGAGGAGTAGACAGTGCCACTCTTGCAGCTCTTGCTTTTGAGGTACTTGGAAAAAAGGCTCTTGCCGTAACCATAAATTCTCCACTTTTTCCAAGGAAACAACTTGAAATAGCTGTTGAGACAGCCCGTGAGATTGGAATTGAGCACAAGGTCCTTTCTTTCTCCCAGTTGAGCCTTCCTTATTTCTCCGCAAACACATTAAACAGGTGCTATTTCTGTAAAAAAGCCTTGCTTGAAACCCTGGTGGATTTTGCGGAAAAAGCAGGGTATGATGTTGTACTTGAAGGCACTAATTTCTCTGAAATACATGGGGAAAACCGTCCAGGATATATGGCGGTCCAGGAAGCCGGAGAAAAGGTTTTTTCTCCCTTCGTAGAGTTTAACGTGACAAAAGAGGAAATCAGGGAAGCTGCTTTCGAACTTCATATTTCAGCAGCTAGCAGACCGTCTGCAGCCTGCCTTGCAACCCGTATTCCCTATGGTCAGCCAATAACTACAGAGTCTCTCCAGAAACTAGAAAAAGCCGAAGAATTTCTCTTTTCCCTGGGTTTTACCCAGTTCAGGGTCAGGATGCATGAGAACCTCGCTCGTATAGAAGTCACACAGAATGAACTGGAAAATGCTTTGCTGAAAAGAGAGAAAATTTCACGGCATTTGAAATCCCTGGGTTTTGATTACGTAACTCTTGATCTTGAGGGCTTTCGAAGTGGGAGCATGGATGAACCTTACACCTTGAAGAAAACCTGATAACCAGAAAACAAGCAAAAAAAATAAGGATGAGGAAAATAAGGATACGAAAAGTAAGGGTACGGTAAGTAAGGGTACGAAAAGTAAGGATACGGTAAGTAAGGGTACGAAAAGTAAGGGTACGGTAAGTAAGGGTACGAAAAGTAAGGGTACGAAAAGTAAGGGTACGGTAAGTAAGGGTACGAAAAGTAAGGATACGACAAATAAAGATACAACAAATAAGGATAAGAAAAATTATGAAAGAGATCTGTATCCGAAAAGCCAGTAAATCAGACCTGCTAGCAATTCAGAGGCTCCTATCAACTTACTTTCTTGACATGGAGGGACTTGAACCTGAAAATTTCATGCTGGCTGAACTCGATGGGAATATTGTCGGTTGTGTTGCTCTTATTAAATCCAAATCCCACGGTAAGGATTTTCTGGAGATTCATTCTATTGCAGTCCATCCGAACTTCAGGGGAAAAAGGGTCGGAACCAGGCTTGTTAGATATCTTCTAACAACTATTGGGGATCAATGTTGCGACTTGTATGTCAGGACAACTGCCCCTATATTTTTTGAAAAATTAAATTTTAAAAAAATAGAGAATTCTGAAAAGTTATCCGTCTGGGAAGATTGCGAAAATTGTGAATATTTTGAGAAGTGTACGCAGCATGCGTTGAAATATTCTTGTAAACATTGAATTTTCAATTCAATTATTAAGCCTCAATTTCCAAACCCCAACATAAATCTCTACATAAACTATTTATTATATTTTCTTTCAAAAAAACAGGAAAATAAGAGTCTTTTTCCATATTCTGAGTTTTTTGTCTATAGGTCAACTGTTAGCTGAATTAATACTTGACTTTGAAAAACTCCAAATGAACGAAAAAGATTTCAATAGTATCTTATATTAGGTCATTCCTTCCATTACTCTAACAACATTGGAAATAATTGGAATTTTAATCAAAAATTTTTGGTTTTTCCGTGTTATTTAGTAATTGTTTTTGGTTGCAAGCAAAATCAATTTTCAGTTTATCAATGCTCTATTTCGACAACTCCGAGGAATAGTGAGCACTGAAAGAAGGGAAAAGAGGAAGGATAAATGAAAAAGACAGAAAAAGCGCGTTCAATAGCTTTAGCTTCAATAGCCATGATTTTACTTTTAATGTTTGCCTTATCCATGGCATCGGCATCTCCTGAACAAAACCCACAAACTATCGCTCTATCGGATATCAGCAGTGGAACAGGAGAATCTTCTGATGACAAATTTGTTTTAAGTGAATTATCTACAGAAGGAATTAATATAGCCACGGAATCTATGCAACCTGCTGCGCTCAAGATCACTGAAACTCGAATCACCACTAGTAAGTCAGAGCAGTACGACCCTGTTATTTATGGTGGCAAGATTGCATGGACAGATTCTCACAATGAAAAATCTGATGTTTACTTATATGACCTCTCGACCAGAAAGCAAACTAAGATTACTAACACTGGACATGCATTTTTTTCTACTATATACGGAAACAAGATTTTGTGGCAGGATTGGTCTGACAGCGAAAACGGTAGTGTGTATATTCAAGACCTCTCAACTAATAAGAAAACTCTCATCACTACTTTAAGTGATGCCTTCGATAGTGCTTCAATTTACGGTGACAAGATTGTATT
>DAQQ01000242.1:9994-16089 GCA_002508465.1 Methanosarcina sp. UBA7
AATGTAAATGCAGCCTACTCTGATATTTATGGTAATAAAATAGTATACTGCTCGAATTTCCCCGATGAAAACGACAATACCAATATCTACATGTACGATTTATCCACTTCTAAGGAAACGCAGATCACTACCCACGCATCAGGATGCTCTCCTGCTATCTATGGTAACAGGATTGTATGGGAAGATGATCGCAATGGAAACTATGATATCTACATGTACGATCTTTCTGCTAAAAAGGAAACTCAGATCACTACCAATCCATTCGCTTCACGGAGTCCTGCAATCTATGGTGATAGGATAGTGTGGGAGGATGATCGCAATGGAAACCAGGATATCTACATGTATGATTTGTCCACTGGTCAGGAATGTCACACTACTGATAAATCCGATCAGTATGATCCAGAGATCTATAGTGACAGGATAGTATGGACAGATATACGAAATGGAAATCCCGATATTTACATTGGCTTTGTTTCAAATGTATCACAGCCAAAACCACCTGTTGCTTCATTTTCTGCATCTCCATCCTCAGGAAACTTGCCCCTTAAGGTGCAGTTTTCTGATAAGAGTACAGGCTCACCAACGTCCTGGAAATGGACTTTTGGAGATGGTAAAACTTCGACACTTAAGAGTCCTGTACACACGTACGGTAAAGCAGGAAAATATACTATCAGCTTAATGGTAAAGAATGCTGCAGGAAGCAATACGAAAACAATAAGGAATTATATAACTGTAAATACCGCTCCTACAAAACCTGTTGCTGTGTTTTCTGCGAAACCTGCCTCAGGAAAAGTCCCTCTGAAAGTACAGTTTACTGACAAGAGTACAGGATCGCCAACCTCATGGAAGTGGAGTTTTGGAGATGGGAAATATTCAACAGTTAAGAATCCTGCACACACCTATAGTAAAGCCGGAAAATATACTGTCAGCTTAACAGTAAAGAATGCTAAAGGCAGCAACACTAAAACTATGGCTGGATATATTACAGTTTCCAAAAAATGAATATTTCAAACTAAAAAACAAGAAAAAAATCAAGGCTAAATGGGATGTATGATCGTTGATCAGATCTGAAAAAAGGTGAAAGTAATCATTTTTTTCAGATTTGAAACTACCTTTTTACAATTTTCAATATTGATTTTAAAACCCAATTCTCTAACTTGTTTTTAAACTAATTTAAAGTGTTCTCCACCCTATTCTTACTTTTTATGCCAAGATATTTAATCTTAAAAAATTCTAAGGTGTTTTATGCAAGGGACAGGCATTCAATTGATAAGCATCCCAAATAATTGAGATTTTAAGCAAGAAATTTTGACGTTTTTCAGTTTTTTAGTGATATAGCTGGTACAGGCGAAATATTAAGCTCTCCGAAAAGTGAGCATTATTATTGAAAAACAATTAAACATATAAGCGTAAAAAAGTGTAGAACTTGGACATATAGCGATATAGAAACTCATAATTTGATTTTTGAATTCCATAATTGGAATAGTTAATCAAGTATAGTATCATTGAAAAATGATCCTGAAAGCCTTGATGATTCAGAACAAAGCAAGTTCTAGATAATTTCATAAACCCGATACATAAAAAGTTAAAACAATGAGAAGAAGTTCATTAACCCGTTACGGTTTGATAAATTTAAATATGTAAACGGTTTAATTTAATATATGAAATTTTTTAACATAGCTTTTGGGACAACGAATCTGTTTCATAATAAATGTGAATACAGATCGAGATGTGTTGGGTATAAAGACAATTCTTACACATGTACAAAAACACTGGATAAAAACTACTGTGGGATTTATAATCAGTTTTTACAGGAAACCTGAGTTATTAAACACAAAACTATAATGAATTCGGATTTAGGTTACTCTGTCAAACTTCTGTTTTTTGGTTTACTATGAATTAAATCGTAAAATCTCAAATCCGAAAAACAGGGGTTTGATTACTTTTTATTGAATTTGAAAGCTGTTATTTTAAACGTTGCCTAAGTGACTGACTGCTCAAGAAACTATTAAAACCCGAAAAATTTAAGAAAAATCACTAAAAGTTGACGAAACATTATTTTACGAAAAAAGATAATGAAGCACCTTATGCTCACCCTTGGGATAGTAAACACCTATGATAAGATCAAAGTTCTCGATGCACATTATCGTGCAATTGCAAGAGCTGCTCCGATCTGCCACGCTTTTGGATTCCACTTAGCCCTTTACGATTTTCCTTTCAAGATGAGTGCAGAAGAACTGGTTGCTTATGTAATGGAAAAAACCACAATAGGAGAATCGGGAAGCTATCTCAAAATTCTTTATGAGAAAAACCATTTGTCAGTCTCCGATCTTCCAAAAAAGGGATTTCCCTCTCAGTTTGGGGAAATTGTAATAACTACCTCAAAACCTGATCCAAAAAGGCAGGTTACGCCTGTAAATATTGCCGAAGAAGCTCTTCGAAGTCGTTCATTTCTATTTCTTGTAGGGCTTGGGCACAAAGGGCTTCCTAAGGAACTCTTCGAGAGAGGAAAATACCACCTGGATATTACCTGTAAAGGACTTTCTCTTGAGACATGTACTGCAATAGGGGCAATTCCGGCTCACCTATCAGGGCTCATGGCAAATCTTGAAACTAAAAAATAAACTTCTGACACAGGTTTCTGGAGGTAAAAACGGAAAACTATTTCAGTTGTTCGCTCATAAAGTTTCATTTAATTAAAAAATTTCAAACGAATCTAAAAGAAATTCCGAAATCAATATATACAACGATTTACAATTAATACTATTTGTGGGTAAGAACAACGCTCGCTGCGCTGTTGTGGGGTTTTTAGCCCGTTGGAAATAGAATTCTGGTCTGCTTTTAGGTTTTATCCAAAGGATTGAAGGCTCTGAACCTTATTGCAGGAATATGTCCACAGAGAATTAGAGAATGATTTTGGTTGAACTCTCTGGAGGGACTGGGAATTCTAACCTGCATTCAATTGCGTTTCCGAAAAGAACGGGAACTTTAACCCGATTGCAGGGCCCTCGAATTCCAAGGACTACTTTAACCCGCATGTAAGCGCAAACTTTGAAGAGACAGGAGGAAAATTTATGAGTGAATTAAAGCACGAATACGGAAAAAGAAAAGAATATAGACGTAAACACCAGGAAAATGGTTATCATGCCGTTGTAAAAGGCTGTACCGACAACCTGGACTCAGATGAACTAGACCTTTACCGCTTTATGATAGGCGGGGTGCAGGGTAAATAACCTGCAAAACCTTTTTTTATTTATCGTCCCTAAAAAAGAAGCATGTACGACGTATATGCGGTCCGTGAAGATTTTCCTGTTCTTAAAGAAGTCGTGTACCTTGACAGTACGGCAACTACTCAGACTCCGATACCTGCAGTTGAATCTATGGTCGAGTACTTTTACAGGTATGTTGGTAATCATGGGAGAGGAGCCCATCGTCTGGCAAGGGAAGCTACGAACCGCTATGAAGATGCAAGGGAAACCATTGCTCGTTTCCTGAATGCTGAGCCTTCGAAGACCGTTCTTACGAAAAATACCACTGAAGGAATCAATCTTATTGCAAACAGTTACCCATGGGAATCTGGAGACCATATCGTTACAACTGTGCTAGAACACCATTCTAATCTTTTGCCCTGGCTGCGTCTGCAGAAAAAAGGGGTAAAGGTTACGATTGTAAATCCAGATAGTAAGGGAAAAGTAGATGTCTCTTCGATAGAGAAAGCCTTTACTGAAAAAACCAGACTAATAGCCATAAATCATGTTTCAAATGTTATCGGTTCCGTCCAGGATGTAAAGAATATTACTAAACTTGCCCATAGGTACGGCATAAAAGTCCTTGTCGATGGAGCTCAATCTGCAGGACATATGCCTGTGAGCCTTAAAGACCTGAACTGTGACTTTTTTGCAACTGCCGGACATAAAGGCCTGCTTGGACCTCAGGGTACAGGCGTCCTCTATATCAAAGAACCAGATGTTCTCAATAGTGCTTCAGTGGGAGGAGGTACGGTTTCGGATGTTGATGGATATACTTACGTGCTGGAACCTTCTCCGGCCTGTTTTGAAGCCGGAACTCCGAACATTCCTGGAGTTATAGGTTTAGGAAGATCAGTCGAATATGTAGAAAAAATAGGGGTCCCGGAAATCGAAGCACATGAAATAAAGTTGTCAAGGGAAGCTGCAAAAAGGCTCTCCGAACTTGAACATGTAGAGGTATACGGGCCTGAAGACAGGGTAGGGATAGTACCGTTTAATGTAAAGGGACTTCATGCTCATGATGTTGCCCTGATTCTAGACCAGACTAGAAAAATTTGTGTCAGGAGTGGGCATCACTGTGCAATCCCGACGATTCGTTCCCTGAATGTAGACAGTACTGTGAGAGCTTCTTTTGCACTCTATAATACCGAGGAAGAAGTGGATATACTGGTAAATGCGGTTGAAGGGCTCAAGGCACTCGTCTCTTGAGACACAACCCTTTTTAAAAAGGCTTGAGCGAAAACAATGTGATATGGCGTGATATGGTTTAAATAAATACACAATTTTCAAGATGCCTGTTATTCATGAAAACTCTTTGACAGTCAATTCTGCTTTTAAATATAGGGTCCTGGATTCATTAACAATCTGGAGATTCTAAGTCATCCAGATAAATATTAGGAATCCCAGTACATAAATGAATATGGGATAAAATTATTTGGTGTTTCCTGTCTTGGCTTTAGTAGGTGTGTGTTCCTACAATTCTGGCATATTCAAAAGTCAGTCAACAATGAAATCGTTCAAGTTCATACCTCCCGTGACAGATAATTGAAATTGATAAATCCAATATACGTTGCTTGAAGTTGGATGCCAGAAATGTAATTTTGGAAAAATAAAACTATACGCACTTGGAATCCAAAATCAAGCACGTCCGACAATAATCCGAAATATGTGTTTTAAATAACTAAAGGTTAAAAACATATTTATTTATTTATTTATTTATTTATTTATTTATTTATTTATCAGTTCAATCGCATAAGTCCTAAATAACATAAATACTCATTTAAATAAAGTGATTAAAACTATGTCGGAGGTTAATTTTAATTCCAAGGCTTTTACATATGCAGACAATGCATTGGTTCAAAAGTCAGCCTCTGAGGTTCTCTTGAATTTATTATCAATTCAACCTGAAGAAGGTGTACTTGATATAGGCTGTGGACCAGGTCATATCACAAAAAAGATTGCACAAATTACAAAAGGAACCGTACAGGGTATCGATGTCTCTCAAGGTATGATTGAACAGGCAGTAAGTTCCAACAAAGAGCTTCCCAACTTAAAGTATTCTGTCATGGATGCTGAAAGTTTTGAGCTAGATACAAAATTTGATGTTGTTGTGTGTAACTCGTGTTTTCAGTGGTTTCAGAAACCGGAACAAGTATTGATGCGTTGTTTTAATGTGCTTAAGGAAGGAGGTAGAATAGGAGTACAGGCTCCAGCTACTCAATCTTATTGCCCTAACTTTATTTCAGCAATAGAAAAAATCCGTATGCATCCATATACACGAGAGGTATTTAGTCACTTTAAAAGCCCGTGGCTTTTCTTTGACAGCAAGGAAGAATATGAGCGGCTTTTTAATAATCACGGGTTTGATATACTTTATAGCGAGCTTCGGGAAGAATCAAATCTCTTTTCTGTTGAAGAAGTGTATAAAATATATCAATCAGGAGCTGAAAACGGTTACTTAAACCAATCTTTTTACACAGTTACTTTGACAGACGATTATATCAGTATTTTTCGTAAACTAGTTAAAGAAGCTATTAAAGAACAGGCAGATAGTTCAGGAATGGTTAACTTAAAGTTTGAAAGAATATATTTAATTGCTAAAAAACAATGAATTTCCAGCCTTCTATGCATGCTTATTTGACTGGATTGTGTCCTAAGTTATTGAACTGAAGTTTTGAACGTTAATAATTCCTTTAAACTCCGCATTTTGAACGTTAATAATTCCTTTAAATCCTTAGTTTGACAGTATCCACTAATTGGTACTGACTATTTCCCTTCTTTTTTAGCCCAAATGAACTTGACCATTTGTTTATATTTATAAAAATTTATAATCGATTCTATGTAATT
>DAQQ01000020.1:0-843 GCA_002508465.1 Methanosarcina sp. UBA7
TCCTGTATAATTTCCATTTCCTGCTATTGACTCATTACCCTGAATCCCTGTGTAATTTCCATTTCCTGTTATTGATTTATTACCCTGGTTCCCTGTGTAATTTCCGTTTCCTGTCTTTGACTCATTATCTTCTATTGTTTCCTGATTTCCTGTGTAATTTCCATCTCCTGTTATTGACTCATTATCCTGATTCCCTGTGTAATTTCCATTTCCTGTCTTTGACTTATTATCTTCCTCTACTGTTTCCTGATTTTCTGTACTTTTGTTTTCTTTTATTTTATACAGTTCAAAATTTAAAAGAGGAATTGGCGACTTAGTGATTTCTTCTACTGTTTCCTGATTTTCTGTACTTTTGTTTTCTTTTATTTTATACACTTCGAAATTTAAAAGAGGAATTTGTGGTTTAGTATCTTCTATTGTTTCCTGATTTCCTGTGTAATTTCCTTTTCCTGTTATTGACTCATTTTCTTCTTTTACTGTTTCCTGAATCTCTGTGTAATTTCCTTTTCCTGTTATTGACTCATTATTCTCTTTTACTATTTCTTGAGTCCCTGTGTAATTTCCTCTTCCTGTTTTTGACTCATTCTCTTCTTCTACTATTTTCTGAGTCCTTGTGTAATTTCCTCTTCCAGTTTTTGATTTATTCTCTTCTACTGTTTCCTGATTTTCTGTACTTTTGTTTTCTTCTAATTTATGAACATTGAAATTTAAACGAGAAACTTGTGACTTATTATCTTTTTCTACTGTTTCCTTACTTCCTGTGTAATTTCCTTTTCCTGTCTTTGACTCATTATTCTCTTTTACTATTTTCTGACTTCCTGTGTAATTTTGTTTTCCTGTTTT
>DAQQ01000020.1:904-4440 GCA_002508465.1 Methanosarcina sp. UBA7
TAATTTTGTTTTCCTGTTTTTGATTCAGTATCCTCTGTGTTACCTTGTTCTTTACTTACTATACAGTAAGAACAATTATTTTCAGTCTCATTACTTACTTTAATATTTGATTCGTGTACTGTTCTGTCGCTTGCCTTGCTATTTGTGCTGCTTTCTTTTCCTTTAGCCGATACTGATATTACTAACAAAACAAGAATAAGAGCAATAAAGATTAATCTCCACTTCCTACCATGTGTTTCGTTATGAATCCCTGTTTTTCTCTTCAATCACTACACCCCTTAATTATTCTCTTTTCTGCTTAACTTCGGGTTTCTNNTTCGGGTTTCTGCTTAACTTTGGATTTCTGCTTAACTTTGGATTTCCGCTTAATTTCGGGTTTCTGCTTAACTTTGGGTTTCTGCTTAACTTTGGGTTTCTGCCTAAGCTTATAATTTTATATTTCTTTATACAGTATATGTAATCTTAAGTTTTATTTAAACATGATTTGTTATTTTACAAATTTATTAAGTTAAATTTCTTTTATTGCAATAATTTAAAGGAATTTTAAAGCCGCTTAAATATTTTTAATGAACTATTTTCTGTAAAAGCTTTTTCTTTTTTCAAATTTTTTCTTTTTGAATAACACTATAGTAATAATAATATCATTGAGAACTCTAAGTCTACCTATCTTGACTTTTCATTACTTAAAGTATTCTTTCTTAGTTCAAACTCTCTTAATGACTTTTCCTTATGGATTTAACGTGGTTCAATAGAAATTTTACTTTTAGAGCCAGGTTTCATGCAGGTTGCTGGATGACCTGCTGGATAATATCTCTAACAATCATATCCTATGTAATAGCTTCATAGATACTGAGGTAACTGTTTCTGAAAAGACTATATATCAGGATTTTGGATGTTATAACAGAACCTTGAATTTTAATACGCCGACACGAAGAAAATAAAGAATTTCTTATCCTTCAAAGGCCATATAGTAATTCAGTTCCAAGATATTATATTACAAAACAAATTCTTAAATGTTTTAGCTCAAACGTACACTATTTGCCAGATTATATAATTTAGAATATGCAATTTTTGAAAATATCTTCCGAGAAAGGAAATATATAAAGAAAGAATTAATTATATCTCTCGTTTATTTATTTACACAGTCAGGCGGACCATAACCTCAGTACTGGATTATAATCTCACATGCAGGTGTCCTAAGCTTAAATATAAAAAAGTATAGATAAAACTCAAAACACCAGCATAACATCTAAAACAAGAATTATAGAGTTTTAAGCAAACTTCAACTGATAAATTCATCCGATCTCAAAACTGTTTTTGTAAAGGGTGATCGATTACAACTTAAAGCTTATAGTTTACAAGTTTGCGTACAATCTAATATAGGCTGGTATACGTCTACTCCAATTTATAGTAGGCTTGGTATACATCTTCTCTATTATAGTAGGCTTGGTATACGTCTTCTCTATTATAGTAGGCTTGGTATGCGTCTTCTTATAGTAAACTTGGTATACGCCTTCTCTAATTATAGTAAGCGTAGTATACGTACTTCTAAGCCGACATATGGACATTTGCCGGCCGAGAAGTAGAGCTAGTATTCTTTTGACTATAGTTTCTAATATTTCAGCTTCAATTGGGTAACAATAAGCTTAACTCTTTAATCTATTTACTTGTCTCTTACCTGTAATGGATTTTTCTTTCTGAATTCTCTTCTCACCCTACAAAGGCTTATATATTAGATGTGCCATCTAAACGCAAAGTACATCCGAGATGGAAATTTCATGCATTTTAGTGCTTGAAATTATCTAATCAGATCAATGTGATGCTTAATGCTAACATCCTGGAAATTTCCGGGAGAAAGGGTTTTCTACCGTTTTACGGGAGATTTCCTGCATTGAAGATAAATCCAGTGAGAAAAGTCGGATCAACATGAGTGTAAAGGGCCAATGCTTTGAAACGCCCGCTTTCGGCGCCTTGACGGTGCCTAAAATCGCACGAAACTGTTCAGGTTTTCGATGAGTTGCGGTTGCAGTTACCGAATACTGAAGTTTCAAATCAGGGAACTGAATTTAAAGTCAGATTACTGAATACTGAAGTTTCAAATCAGGTTACTAATGTTTCAAATCAGGGCCGGATGCCTGGATTTGGGTCTGCCAGGATCGTAAAATCGGTCCTTTAAGAGTATGCTCCTGCTAGACAAGCTGGGAAGAGGATCGGATATTTGCAGATGCCTGAAGGAATTAGGGTACCGGGAGCAATAAAGCTCTGGTCTGCTCGAGGCATATCTGCCAGGCAGGTCTGAAAGACGTCCCTCCCCACCTGGTAGCGTTCGGGGAATCCAGTGCATTTTTCTTTTGCTACTCATGTTGAGCCGACCGGAGGGACTGGCATTTCAACTGAAATTTACGGAGTAGAAATATGGCAAGCATACACCGACCAAAACGAGGTTCCCTCGCATTCAGTCCGCGCAAGAGGGCAAAGAGCCACATTCCACGGTTCAGGTCCTGGCCGGAGGCTACAGGTGAACCAAAGCTACAGAGTTTTGCAGGGTACAAGGTGGGCATGACCCACGTGATCATGGTTGATGACACTAAGAATAGCCTTACCCAGGGTATGGAAATTTCCGTGCCTGTTACTGTCATCGAAACTCCTGCAATAAGGGTCGCAGCCATCCGGGCTTACGCAGAAGACAGCACCGGAGAAAAGGCAATTGCTGAAGTATGGGCAGCAGATCTGGATCCTGAACTTAAGCGCAGGATCCCTATACCAGCAGCCGAGAACATGGCCGAAACCCTTGGAAATATTGGAAAAATGATAGAAGAAGGCAAGGTAAGCGACATCAAGGCAGTTACCTATACCCTGCCAAAGAGCCTTACCGGAGTCCCTAAAAAGACCCCAGACATCATGGAATCCGGAATTAGTGCCAGAGATCTCAGTACCAAATTCGAGTACGCAAAATCAATTCTCGGCACTCTTGTAAGCGTCACAGACGTTTTCAAAACCGGAACACTTGTTGACACGGCTGCTATTACTATCGGAAAAGGTACCCAGGGCCCAGTAAAGCGCTGGGGTATCCAGCTCATGAAGGGTAAGCACTCCCGGCAGGGCAGCCTTAGACAGGTCGGTACCCTTGGAGGTTTCAACCCTCGCCACGTTAACTGGAGAGTTCCACAGATGGGGCAGACAGGATACCACCAGAGAACCGAGTTCAACAAGCGCATCCTTAGGATTGGGTCCGATGGGGAAGAAGTCACTCCAGAAGGAGGCTTTATAAACTACGGCCTTGTCCGTGGAGACTATGTGCTGATTAAAGGCAGTGTTCCAGGACCTTCAAAAAGGCTTATAAGACTTAGAGATCCGATCAGGGCAAAGAAAGCCGACCTTGGTGAACCGAATATCCTTCACATAAGCAGGGAATCCAAGCAGGGGTGAAGTGAAATGGCTACAGCAAAAACAATAGACCTCACAGGGAAGGTTGTCAGGGAGATTGAGCTTCCCGATGTGTTTGATGTGGATTACCGCCCTGACCTGATTAAAAA
>DAQQ01000181.1:0-2669 GCA_002508465.1 Methanosarcina sp. UBA7
CTAAAATTCTCAGTAAGCTTGTATCTTAACAAGCCAATTAGTAAACTATTGAGATCAAGACCCTTGCTTTTATGTTTGCCAAAAATATCACAGAAATTAAGCTTTTCATAAAAGTATTGGACAGCAAGAATAGATCCGATAAGGAACACATATATTCTTGTTAGGAATTGTAGGAAATACTCTCTGTTTTGTGAGTTTCATTTGACCAAAGAACACAAAACAAAGAGCACTTATTTTTATATAACTGTCAAAGTCAGGATAATAGCAAGCAAGATAAAACAGTGAAAAGAAGTTTGAAGGGAATAAGGAAATAATAAAAAGTAATTAATAAAAACTAACGTGATTTGGTAAAAGTGAAAAATAGTGAGAAATTAATAAACGTATTAAAACCGAAAAATTAAGGACAAACAATAGTATCAAACAACCCTACTACTAACTCTGCCAGCTCCTTGCTTTTTTCAGTTGAAGTCATGAGGGTGTCAGCACGGGAAGCACGACATCCAAGTTTCTCAAACGCGAATTCGTCCGCCTGATCCCGCTCATCGAAGACAAAGACGTCAAGGAAGTCCTGATAATATTCCGCAACTCCCATTGAAGAGACTTCAAGCCCGCAGGCCTGCATGAGTTTCCCGGCAGGTCCGCTTACAGGGGCATTGCCAATTATTGGGCTCACTGCAACGACCTTTTTCTTTTGCAGTAAACCTTTCATGCCGGGTAAAGAAATGATAGGTCCTATACTCGTAATCGGGTTACTTGGCCCGATAAGCACTTTGTCGTCGTTTTCAAGGGCTTCTAGCACTTTTGGGGAGATTGAAGCTTCGGAGACCCCAGTTATGTCGACACCCAGCACCTCGGATTCTCCGTGTTTCTCTATCCAGAAGTCCTGGAAATGCAGGACTGCCTCAGGAGTTTCTATATAAGTGGAAACTGGATCGTCAGACATAGGTAAAATCTTTGCATCAATTCCGAAAATGGACGCAAGCTCTAAGGTCGCATCTGTAAGAGATATTCCATTCCGGATAAAGTTCGAGCGAATTATATGGGTTGCTCTGTCACAGTCCCCAAGCTTCATGCCCTCAGTGATGCCCAGTTTCTGCATACGTTCATAAGTCAGAAAAGTGTCGTCTTTTATGCCCCACCATCTTTTTCGGTCGATCTGGTCTGAGAACAGGTAGATTACTGTGTCCAGGTCAGGACAAATCAGATTCCCCGAAACCCATAGGTCTTCGGCAGTGTTTACAACAACAGTCATTTCCTCTGCTGGGAGGATTTCCTTGAGTCCGTCAAGGAGCTTGGGAGTTCCGGTACCGCCTGAAAATATAATCATGATAATACCATATCCGGCTTTCTTTTAAACTTTCGGGTAGCAGGGGTTTCTGCAAAATATACAGTATCAAAGTAGTAGTAACAACAATATATAATGAAATCTGTCTAAAGAATAATGAAGGTTGTCCTTGATCCCGTACATGGTTACATCGAGCTGGATGATTTAGTTCAGGATCTTCTTTCTGCCCCTCAGATGCAGCGCCTGAGAAGGGTAAGACAGCTTGGGTTTTCAAACCTTGTCTACCCGGGAGCAAATCATTCGCGTTTTGAACACTCGCTTGGAACAATGCATCTCGCCTCCATGCTAACCAGAAGTCTGGACTCGATTGAAGAGGATAAGAAAACCGAAATAAAAGCTGCTGCTCTTCTTCACGACGTAGGGCATGGACCTTTTTCTCACGTTACCGAAAATGTAATTGACAAATACACGCGGCGCAGGCATGAGGATGTAAAGGGAATCCTGGGAAAAGAAGAGATTAGAGAAACCCTGAATAAACATGGAATTTCTTCTGGAAATCTAGTAAAACACATAAAAGGAGAAACTTCTCTAGGGCAGATCCTTAGCAGTGAGATTGACGTGGACCGAATGGACTATCTTGTTCGGGATGCTCATTACACAGGTGTAGCCTTTGGCGTTGTGGATTACAATCGTTTGATACAACAGATGAATTTTTATGAGGATAGGCTCGTTGTAGAGTACGGTGGGTTAAAGGCTGCCGAGTCGCTTCTTGTATCACGTTTATGGATGAACACATCGGTTTACTATCATCACGTAACCAGGATTTCGGAAGCTATGTGTTCCAGATCAGTGGAGTATATGATTGAGAATAACGAACTTGACCCTTTCAGGCTGAGGTATATGGACGATATAGACCTTGTTGCATCCATGAGAAACGCAACCGGATATGCAGGAGAACTTGCAAGGATGCTGGATGCCCGTAAACTCTATAAACGCGCCTTATATGTAGGCCTGGCAGATGTAGGAAAAGCCGTACTGAGGCACCGGGACCGGATCAGAAGAGTTGAAAAAGAAATTGCAGAACTTGCTGGTGTTGATTCTAAGTATGTGCTTGTTGACATTCCTAAGACACCCGAAATGCTGGAAATGCAGGCCATGATAAAAACTGACCATAAAATGATTCCTCTTAACGAAGCTTCCCATTTTGTATCCATCTTGCAGGAAGCACAAATGGATAACTGGAGAATGGGAGTATATAGCCCGAAAGAGTACTGTGAAGTCGTGGGAAAAGCCGCCAGAGACTATTTTGACATTAAAAAACCCCTTAAACAGTTTAAATTGAGTGATCTCAAAAGTAGAATAGAATAAAAGTAGATTAAAAAAG
>DAQQ01000201.1:0-3461 GCA_002508465.1 Methanosarcina sp. UBA7
TATATCTCAGGTACCAGAATTGTACTTTCTGAGTATATACTCTCTTTCCTTCACTCTCCGAAAGCGATTGATAGGCATATTCACAGCCTTAAGGCTGAACCTGCAAATCGGAAAGATCAATATTTGAGAAAGAACTCTTTAAGAAGTAATCTCTTTAAGAAGTAATCTCTTTAAGAAGTGATCTCTTTAAGAAGTGATCTCTTTAAGAAGTAATCTCTTTAAGAAGTAATTTCTTTAAGAAGTGATTTCTTTAAGAAGTAATCTCTTTAAAAAGTAATCTTTTTAAGAAAACAAACTCTTTAAACCAGTTTTTTCCTTTTAAAGTTTGTTTATTTTCTTTTTTAACTTATTCTTCTTGTTATAAGTCTCACCTTAGCTTTATTTTACGGGGTCGCTACAGGCTGTTTATTTTTGTCTATCTGGCATTTATCTCGATTTTCTCAAACTGTTTATGAATATCATTCCTTTCTGTCCGGGTATTTTCATAATATATCTACCTAATAATAACATATACCGGAGGATTCCGGTCCTTTTTTTGGAATTTCAAGTTATCATTTAGATTTAATTATCCTTTCCAGGTAAACGGAAAACGTTGTACGTTTTATATAGCTGGAGAGTATATTTTGTTCGAATGATTTAAGGCACAATGACCGTTGTATCGTGAAGCTTAAGTTAGCGAGTTCCCTTATTTCCAAAATTTGGAGAGTATCACATTGAACATTACATTAATTGGCATGGCAGGAGCGGGAAAAAGTACTATAGGGAGAGCACTTGCTAAGCACCTTGGATATACTTTTATCGATGTGGATCACCTGATAAGGGAAAAAACAGGAATGCCCCTCCAGACTCTGATCGATAAAGAGGGAGATATGGCTTTTATCAGGTTTGAAGAAGAAGCCATTCTAAGGATCGAGCAGGTGGATAGGAGCGTTATTTCTCCTGGTGGGAGTGTAATTTATTCCGAAAAAGCCATGACTCACTTAAAAACAATTTCAAAAATAATTTTTCTGGACACTGCATTCAGAAGCATTGCCAAAAGGCTTCCCAACGCAAGAAAAAGGGGCATAGTAGGACTAGGGGATAGGAGCCTGAAAGAACTTTTTGAAGAAAGAATGGTTCTATATCAGAAATATGCCGATTTTTCAATAAAGCTCAACGGAAAAGAAAATATTCAAGAAATCACTGAAAAGATCATTGAGCTCTGTTTTCAATAAAGCTCAAAGGAAGAGAAAATATTCAAGAAATCGCTGAAAAGATCGTTGAGCTCTGTTTTGAGGAGAATACCTGAGACTATGACTCAAATTGGTTTATTAAGGTTTTCAGTTGTGTTTTAACATAGTTGCTCTTTCTAAGTTAGGGTTTTTAGATCGATATATTATTTAATTTTCTACAGAGATTTAATTTTCTATAGAGTCTACACTTTAATAATGGTTTTCTTTAGGGTCATTTTCATCTAGGAACAGTTCTCTTTAAGAACAATCGGCTCTGTAGATGGCCTACTTTAAGGACAGTTTACTTTAAAGCAGTTCAGATACATGATTTACCAGATACATGGTTTACCCTACTAATAGCCTGTTAGAACGGCTTATTTAAAACAATAGTTCACTTTATTAGCAATCAGGTCTTCAATCTGAGCAAAATTTCTCAGTTTATACAAAATTTCTCAGTTTATAATATTTGAGCATCGGCCTGCAGGAAAAAAGGTCCGAGCAGCAGGAGACATAAAATGACATCAAGTCGTTTCATAATTACGGTTATAGGCAGCGACCGGGTAGGAATTGTTGCCAGGATCACTAGTGTGATGGCAAGTTTCAATGTAAACATTGTCGATATCACTCAGACTATTATGCAGGGTATCTTTACCATGATTATGCTTGCAGAAGCTCCACAGGAGAATTTCGACCTTGCGGCTTTCCAGGAGGCTATGAGTGCCGAGGGAAAGAGCCTTGGAGTCGAGGTCAAGGTACAGCATGAGGACGCATTTCGTTTCATGCACAGGATCTGATCTGGAGAAAATCTGAAAGTGATCTGGAAAATGAATCTGTCTGAAACGAGAGGTAATTTTTCATGTATATAAATCCAAACGAAATCCTGGAAACAATCCAGATGGTCAGGATGGAACATCTCGACATCAGAACCGTAACAATGGGTATTAGCCTGAGGGACTGCAGCCATCCAGATATTGAAGTTTTCAATGAGAATATTTATGAAAAGATAACCACCCGTGCAAAAGAACTTGTTCGTACAACGAATGAAATCCAGAGCCTCTATGGAATTCCGATAATCAATAAGCGGATATCAGTAACTCCAATAGCCGTAACAGCCGAAAGTTGCAGGTCTCCTGATTTTGTTTCCATAGCAAAAACCATGGATGAAGCTGCGAAAGATTCACAGGTAGACTTTATAGGAGGTTTCAGTGCCCTTGTCCACAAAGGTGCAACTATAGGGGACCTGAAGCTTATCAATTCCATTCCTGAAGCTCTTGAAAGCACAGAAAAAGTCTGCTCATCTGTAAATGTTGCCACTACAAAAACCGGGATTAATATGGACGCAGTTGGCTTGATGGGAGGCATAATTAAAAAAACTGCGGATTTGACTGCGGATAGGAATGGGATAGGCTGTGCCAAGCTTGTGATCTTTGCAAATGCCCCTGAAGACAATCCCTTTATGGCAGGAGCCTTTCACGGAATAGGTGAACCTGAGTGCGTTATAAATGTTGGGGTCAGTGGACCTGGCGTTGTGAATGCTGCAATCTGCGAGCTTGAAAACCCCAATCTTACGGAAATTTCGGAGACTATCAAAAAGACAGCCTTTAAAATAACCCGTATGGGCGAAATGGTGGGCCGAGAAGTTTCACGAAGGCTTGGAGTCGAATTCGGAATTCTTGATCTTTCCCTGGCTCCGACGCCTGAAATCGGGGATAGTGTTGCTGCGATTCTTGAGGCAATGGGGCTTGAGCGCTGTGGGGCTCACGGAACTACTGCAGCCCTTGCTCTCCTGAACGATGCCGTAAAAAAAGGAGGGGCAATGGCTTCTTCCTCAGTAGGAGGCCTGAGTGGGGCTTTTATCCCTGTCAGTGAGGACGCAGGTATGATTGAAGCTGTCAGGGCAGGAGCCCTCAGCCTGGAAAAGCTTGAAGCTATGACCAGCGTCTGCTCGGTTGGCCTTGATATGATTGCAGTTCCTGGTGATACTCCTGCTTCCACCCTTTCGGCTATTATCGCTGACGAGATGGCCATAGGAGTAATAAATAGAAAAACAACAGCAGTCAGAATTATTCCTGCGCCTGGAAAAGAGGTTGGAGATTCCGTAGAGTTCGGCGGCCTGCTTGGAAATGCTCCTATTATGCCGGTAAGCAATTTCAGTTCCGAGACTTTCGTAAAACGGGGAGGAAGAATCCCGGCTCCTATCCAGTCACTTACAAACTAAGTACTGAACTATAATAAGGATTGAAATAAGGA
>DAQQ01000201.1:3557-20000 GCA_002508465.1 Methanosarcina sp. UBA7
GAGATAACGAACCAGATAATAAATTTGGGTATCATCCTAAAAACAATCAGTTACTTTGCATATTCTAACGTTTTCAGGAACATCGATACCTTTCCTGAACGGGTGGATTGAACCGGTAAACCCGGCAACTTATTTTTTATTTTCCGGAAATGAGTTAAGTTACTATCATTTTTTCAACATAAGGTTACTGATTTCTGTTATGGAATAACATTTCCAATTTCTATCATGAAATTATATTTTACAGGCAATTTTTAATTGTTTAAGCTTATAATTTTTCGTTTGGAAATAATATTTGCTTGAAAGCAATTTTTTGTATAATTAATTTAAAATAATTTACGTTACTCGTATATTTTGGAGTAAGGGGACAAATTGGGGTATAATTGACTAAATGAACATCTTGAAGACGCTGATCCTTCTCTTCGAATGAACATGTTTGGGGGAGCATGATGTTTTCGAAGAGGCTGTATTGGGGGATGCAGTAAATGGATTCAGCGCCTCTGGACTTCTTTTCTGGACTTTTTATTATTCTTTTGATCTGTTATTCTTTTGATGAAAGTCCTTCAATGAAAGTCCTTAATTTTTTATTAGACGGAGGTTCCCTGTACCACTAACGTCTTCCCAAAATACCACTAAGATTCGTTGTAACATTTAGATTCCATCAAGATCCGGTTACTGTTAAGATTCGTGTGCAATTAAATCTGTTGTCAACTAGTTGTTGCAGACCAGGAGGTTGAGACATTCGATGAATAGCGCTACTGCAAAGTTTTTAGAAAATACAAGAGAATTCAAGAATTCAAGGTGCAAAACTCCGAGCTCTAACTCCGAGCTCCGCTTGAAAGCTGGTCTCTGGAACTTAAGGAGGCATGGCAATGAGTAGAACTGCACCGAAAACTTATATTACATCCGGGCACAGCGCCTGTCCGGGCTGCTGTGATGTTTTTGCTGCAAAATTTACACTCATGGGAGCAGGTCCTGATAGCATTGTTGTCAACCCGACTGGCTGCCTGGAAGTCACAAGTACACCTTTTCCGCTTTCTTCGTGGCAGGTTCCGTGGATCCACTCTCTCTTTGAAAACGGAGCTGCAGTGGCTTCAGGTATTGACGCTGGCTTAAAAGCCCTTGGCAAAAAGAAAGATACTAAGATTATAGTCATTGCAGGCGATGGTGCTACGATGGACATAGGCTTCGGGGCTATTTCAGGTGCGTTTGAGCGGGGTCATGACTTTACCTATGTCTGTATGGACAATGAAGCCTATATGAACACCGGAGTTCAGCGTAGCAGTGGGACACCCTATGGTGCTAGCACCACAACGACTCCAGCAGGCAAATTTTCCTTTGGAAACCCCCTCCTTAAAAAGAATATGCCTGCTATCATGGCAGCCCATGGCTCTCCTTATGTGGCCACAACTTCCATAGGTTTTTCAAGAGACATGATGCGAAAGGTCAAGAAGGCAACTGAAACCGTGGGCCCTACCTATATCCATGCCCATGCTCCCTGTACAACAGGCTGGGGCTTTGATACCTCAAAGACCCTGGAGATTGCTAAACTCGCAGTCGAAACCTGCCTCTGGCCTATGTATGAGATGGAAAACGGGGAAATTACCCAGGTTAGGAAAGTTAAAGATCCCAGGCCTGTCGAAGAATATCTAAGAATCCAGAAAAGATTCAAACACCTCTTCACCATGGAAGGCGGTGAGGAAGAAATCAAGAAGATTCAGGCTATGGCTGACTGGAACATAAAACATTTCGAGCTTCAGTAAAAAATGAGGTTCTGGTAGCCTGAACTTTTATATTGAGTCTACCCATAGTGCCCTCATCGTTTCCCTTATTGCTTCTATCTTTTTTATACTAATTTCATCGTTTATTATATCAGGCTCATTAAAGGATTCAAGGGCTACCTTAGCTGCAATTGAGGCATCGTTCAGATACCTGTTTTCTGCATTGCTCACAATGATCTGGAGAGCAGAGATTGCCTGGATAACTGCATTTTCCATGTTTTCTTCCTCAGCATTTCTCCCGACTTCTTCAATAGAGCTTGTGATACTCCTTACCGTATTCTGGAGGTTTTCCTGCATTGCTACGGCTGCCATCTCCTGAAGTACAAGTTCTACTCCCACTGCAGCCTTCTCAAGGTTCTTCTGAGCCGTAAGTTTTCCGATTTCTCCAAGGCAAGAGATACATATTGCCGTATTTTCCGAAAGATCCGGAAACTTCATCCTGGTAACAGCTTTTCCGATTTCTCCAAGCCCGATTACAACTGCTATGGTTTCCCTCTCCTTGTTAAGGAGAGCTGCCGTATTTCCGTTTTTCCCGAGCACTGAAGCCGCAAGTTTTGCCACCATTTCCATCTGCTGTTCTGCAGCCGTTTTCCCTATTGCTCCAAACGAAAGTAAGACTCGGATAGCTATGTCCTGCATATTCTGCTCTATGGAGCACTGTAATAGTCTTTCAAGGGCGCGGATAGCACTGACTGCAGCAATTTCCATGCCCTGGAGGGTAGCAGCTTTTCCGATTTCCTTTATGGAAACTACTGTTTTTTCAGCTTCTATTTCCTTTCTCTCGTTCAGATAGTATGTACCGATTTCGGTCAGAAAGTTAAGGGCCTTGATGACTCCTTCGTCAAATCTCTCATTAATGGAATTAAACCCCAGGCTTACCATTTTGTCTTCTTCCTTTGAAAACATAGCATAAGACTCCTTTTCAGCGGCTATTTCTTCTCATAAAGGACTCGCGACAAGATCTTGGGTCTACGTTTTTCTCAAAAATCCTTTATCCTTGTCAATCTCTGTCCCACCTTATTTATCTTACTCACTTTTCAGATACTCTTAATTTATGGTTTACCGGCTCTAAGTATTTTCAGGCAATCTGTAAACCTTCAGGCGGATTAATAAGTCATTAGACTGATAAACTCGTTAGAAAAGGATGTCATTTTTCTCTATTAGGTATCCGCCAATTTGCATTACCTTCAGTATAAGACATGTGTTAAGAAGGCGATTTATCTGATGCAGCAAAGGAAAATTGAGTCTCAACAATCCAGGTGTCAGTCAGAAAATAACTCATTCAGGTGTGAGTTTATAAGCTTTAATGAAGTCTTGCAGCTTTCCAGAATTCTTGCACGAAAAATTAAAGCTTCTGGTTATATACCTGACCTGATTGTTGCTGTGGGGAGAGGAGGCTATGTGCCCGGAAGACTGGTTTCCGACTTTTTGCTCTTCAGTGACCTTACCTCAATGAAGATCGAGCATTACACACGAGCTGCAGACATGCTGGAAGAGACAAGGATAAAATTTCCTATTCCTGAGAATATAGCAGAAAAAAAAATTTTAATTATTGATGATATAACCGACACCGGTGAGACGCTCAAGCTTGCAGTGGACTACGTCCTGAGTCTGAATACGACAGATGTCAGGACTGCAGTCCTTCAGCATAAGACCTGCTCGGCTTTCACACCTGACTTTTATGCCCAGAAGCTTCTCAAATGGCGCTGGATAATTTATCCCTGGGCCAGGTATGAGGATCTGGCAGGTTTTGCAGAAAAGATTCTCCGAAACAGGCCTCTTGATCTCCCTCAAATTATAGCCGAGTTTAAACACAGGTATGAGCTGGATCTCAAGGAGTCTGAACTTCTAGAAATTCTGGACGATCTAACGGAAAGGGGTGAGCTTGAAAGCATAGAACAGAATCAAAGAAAGCTATGGAGTATCAAGCAGTAGGTACTTCAGGAAAAGGGTTCTAACCAAAAGATAAGATCGATAGAATTAACGGATTGATAGAATCAATGGTTCTAGAGTTAATGGGTTGATAAATTAACGGATCTAAAGTTAACGGATTGATAGATTAATGGATCTAGAGTTAACGGATCAATAGAATCAACGGTTCCAAAGTTGATGGATTGATAGAATCAACGGATCTAAAGTTAACGAATCAATAGAATCAAAGAATTGGTAGAATTAACGGGTCGATAGAATTAACGGATCATCTATAGAACTTAAAAGATGAAAAGGTGCAAAGGTTAGCTTCATCTCCCATCTAAAGGACAGGATTTTGCGACCTTTTACACTCCTAGTAATAACATTATGAAATTCTCTACTTTTGAGGATATAATGAATATATCTCATTTAGAGCTTCAAAATTCCCAGATCAAGGCTCAGGGATACTGCCATTGCAACAATTGAAAGTACTGAGATGATCAGGTAATTTGCACGTTCTTTTGATACCGAAAGACTGCACAGCAAATATTCCAGTCCTTCAAGGTCTTTATCTGTAAGTTTCTGCTGTCTCTTTATTTTTTCCAGCAGGTCCAGGTTTTTGACAACGCCGAACCTTCTCTTCGCAATATGGTATCTGTGTGTGAAGAACCATAGATAACCTACTACTCCAATATACCAGATTGCTTTTCCCCAAAAAACGCTGTAGTGGTCAGCTATAATTATACTTCTTAATAGGATGGCGGAAATCAACCCTACATAAAAGTATAAATTGATTACAGGCATCCCGTATCTATGGGGGATTTCAAATGTTGGAGTTTCAGATTTTAACTCGGTCATAGTCCTTCTACCTGATTCTCAAGGTTGTTAAACAATAATTGTAAATTAAGAAAAAGGGGATGCAGTTTAAAGAGCATCTCCATTTTGTTCTCCAGTTCTTATTCTGACTACAGTTTCAACAGGAATGACGAAGATCTTACCGTCTCCAATTTCTCCGGTATACGCTGCACTCTGAATAATTTTCATAATTTCTTCAATTTTGTCCTCAGGCGCTGCAATCTCTATTTTGGTTTTGGGAAGAAGATCAACACAATATTTCTTACCTCTCCATTGCTGCACGATTCCTTTCTGCTGTCCACGTCCTTTGACATCAGTTACTGTCAGACTAGGGTACCCGGCTTCTTCAAGGGCATCTTTTACCTCACTCAGTTTATGGGGTTTTATTATTGCTTCGATTTTATACATTTTAGTCATGTTAGTCCTCCCTCATAAGGTACTCGGGATATGCTCTAATTCCATGCTCAGAGATATCGAGGCCTTCGATTTCTTCTTCTTCAGATACTCTAAGCCCTATTACGGCATCGAGGATTTTGAAGATTATATAAGAGAGCCCAAAGCCCCAGACCATGGTTACAAGTACTGATACAAGCTGGATAAGGAGTAAGCTGATTCCTCCGCCATAGAAGAGTCCAGGGACTTGAGCAGCATACGAGGCATCTGCAAGAATCCCGTTTCCAATTCCTATGGAAAAGAGCCCGACAGAGATCAGCCCCCAGCTTCCACAATATCCGTGCACTGCAATTGCACCTACAGGGTCGTCCAGTTTTAGTTTATTTTCGTTAAACATGACACCTGCATAAATTATTATCCCGGCAACAAGACCAATCGCCAGGGCTGCCCAGTTTGATATCGATCCACAGGGGGCGGTGACTGCTACAAGCCCGCCGAGAAGCCCGTTTGCAGTGAGGGAGGGGTCTGGCTTTCCGGTCTTTATCCAGGTAATAATCATGACCGTAAGAGCTCCTGCAGCCCCTGCAAGGAAGGTATTGACAACTACCAGGTTCATATAAGGATCATTTGCATTGAGGGTGCTTCCTCCATTAAATCCCAGCCATCCGAGAGCCAGGATAAGAGTTCCCAGGAAGGTAATAGTCAGGTTATGACCTGGAATAGGTACGGGTTTTCCGTCTTTAAATCTTCCTATCCTTGCGCCCACAAGAAGCACACCCGCAAGGGCAGAATATCCTCCTATTGAGTGTACGACCCCGGAACCGGCAAAGTCATGGCTTGCCACTCCGATTGCTTTTACTATTGGGCTATCGGCGCCACTTAAGAGAGCCATATCTGCTCCACTCCAGACCCAGTGGCCGTATATAGGGTAAATTACGGCTACCATCATGACACAGTAGACAAGATAAGCCTTAAAGTTAGTTCTCTCAGCCATTGCCCCTGAAACTATAGTAGCACCAGTAGCCGCGAAAACCATCTGGAAAAACCACGAGTTCCAGATTGCGTTGTCCGCACCTGCCAGGAAGAACTGATTGGTTCCTATTATGCCCGCGACATCAGCTCCATACATTATGCCCCAACCAACAGCCCAGTAGACGAGAATGCCCAGGACAACAGTCATAAAGTTTTTCATCAGAATGTTGGCGGTATTTTTACTTCTCGTAAGCCCAGTTTCCACGAGTGAGAAACCTGCATGCATAAAGAATACCAGTCCACTTGCAAGTAACAACCACATAAACGTTAGTGTAGTCTTTACTTCTTCGATTGATGCTGCATTTTCATCAGCCGTTACTGCAAAAGCTGGTGAAACCAGTGCTATAAGTAAAACAAAAGTAACTATCGATAGTCTATTTAATTTTTCCATCTTTTTCAACACATTTGCCTCCTTTTTCACCAGAAGTAGGTAACCGGTTGACTACTTGATGGTATATATATTTTTCTATCCTACATGATATGTATTACAATGTAAACAGAAAAATAATTAAAAAGTAATCTGCAACACATGCCCAGAAATAAGTAAAAAACGTAATTCCTCATGAAAACTAATTCTTTGAATTTGTAGGAAAACTCTCCAAATTAGCTACAAAAAGCTGAAACATACAAACTCAAACTGCAGGCGTCTGTGCAAGCCTTATAGATTGGGCATGCTGCTATGACTCCTGTTCTTTTTCTTAAAAACAACCAAATTTTTTATTAGATCCCCTTATATATGACTACTGAAATTCCAGTTTGGATATGTTTTAGTGATTACTAAATATTTTAAAGAATTTATATGAAATATTTAAAATGAATCGATAGTATGAAAGAAATAAAAAAGCATGTGAGGTTTTGTTTCACTTCCGACATAAAGGACGAAAGATAGTGGGAAAAAAGGAAAGAAGATAATAGGAAAAAGGAAAAAAGATAATAGGAAAAAAGGAAAAAAGATAATAGGAAAAAGGAAAAAAGATGATAGGAATAAAAGAAAAAAGATGATAGGAATAAAAGAAAAAATAAAAGAAAAAGAATCAGAAATTTTAAAATGTTTATGGGACTTTACATTACTGTCTCAGTGACCAGTTCCCGATCTCCTTTTGAAAAGACTCTGGATACCCTGACTTTCCAGTTTCCGTTTGAATTCTCTTTGTCAGCCTGAATCAGGTTATAACACTGCGTGGTTTTTCCCCTGGTTTTGGAAGAACAGAATGTGCCTGCATTTACCACAAGCATGTTATTGAGGTTCCAGACCCAGGGAATGTGGCAGTGCCCACAGAGGACAAGATTCACTTTGCAGCGGTTTAGAAGTTCCAGGACATCGCCTGCATCCACAAGGACAGTATTTTCCCTGCCTGCCAGAGGTATAGGAACAAGGTGGTGGTGCAGGGCAAAAACCTTGAAATTTTCTCCTGAAAAGGCTTCTTTGATCCAGCCATAGTTTTCCCTGCCCAGATGACCTTCATCAAGATCAGGCTGTGAAGAATCTGCCCCTACAACCGTAACATCCTCAAAATTCCGCGAAAAGTACCTGTTTGTAAATAGATCTTCAAAGTGCACATATCCTGCATTTTTCGAGTCATGGTTACCCGGGACAAGAATTTTATTTTTGCATTCAATCCTGTCAATAAACCGCTTTACTCCATCATATTCTGCTGAAAACCCATTCTCAGTCAGGTCACCTGTAATCACTACAAGGTTCGGCTCCAGTCGGTTTATACTATCAACCATAGACTCTGCAATCTCCGGAACAAAGTACGCATCTGAATAATGGATATCTGAAAGGTGTACAATTTGTATAATTTCTTCTTCCTCTTATTTTCTTAATTTTGTAACATACATTGAATCTCTTATATTCAGAGCACAGGATTTCTGTACCATTATATATATGTATCTCTTAAATCTACATATTTGAAAATATCTAATTATAATTCGTTAAAAAAGGAGATTTTCATCCTAAAACCCCATTTGTGTGGTATAAATATGTACCTAATTAATATTCATGGACAATCTCTATAAAAATCACAAACCTAAATTACCCGATATGCACACAGCTCATTTCAGCTCATTTTCTACCAGTAGGCGAGCGCGCCAGCAGACTTCTTGCGTCCCTTTGTCGCAAAAATATCAAAAAGGGCCATGGCAGAAGGACTAGAATTATTTAGCATGAAAATGCTGCCATCAGCATGCATTTTCATATAGTTGTGCATGTTATTCGAAGAATCTCATGTACGTTTTCTGAAAAAAGTTGTTTGTGTCACTTGACCAAGCTGCTGCGTATGCCGTAATTAATTTCAGTAAATCAACTCTCCTGAGCGAGTTGAATATATAGCCTTTCTTGCCTATAATTCAGCCATGTCGACTCATCTAAGCATCTTCATCACGATTCAGTCCTCTTGATCTAACTACGTGCGCGAAAAGGTCCCCGTCCTCCCGAGACGGGACTCGGGCAACAAATAAATTAATAATGAGTTATGACTATTCACCTACGTTTCAGCTTCATTCTTATATTTTTCATTTATTACCCCAAATCAAGGTGAATTTATGTCATTAGCAAAACTTAGAACACATTATACAGCCGATGTCAAGCCTGAAAATGTTGACAACGGTCAGAAAATTACTCTGGCAGGCTGGGTCCATGAGGTAAGAGACCTCGGAGGGATCTGTTTTGTAGTGCTTCGAGACCGCGAAGGAAAGGCTCAGGTTACTCTTGTAAAGAAAAAAATCGATAAAGAGCTATTTGATGCTGCAAGAAGGCTTATACGCGAGTCAGTGATTTCAGTAACCGGCACCGTTAAATTCGAAGAGAAAGCTCCAAACGGATACGAGTTACTTCCTGAGGAGATCACTGTCCTGAATGTTGCAAATTCTCCATTGCCAATGGATACTACAGGCAAGGTAGAAGCTGAACTGGATACCAGGTTGGACTCACGGTTTATCGACCTCAGGCGGGCCGAAACTACTGCGGTTTTTAAGATAAGGCACCAGGCTCTGCAGGCTATCAGGGAATACTTTGTTGAAAACGGATTTATCGAAACTGCAACTCCCAAGGTCGTAGCAACTGCAACCGAGGGAGGGACTGCACTGTTCCCGATTACATACTTTGACAGGGAAGCTTTTTTGAACCAGAGTCCTCAACTCTTCAAGCAAATCCTTATGAGCGGCGGTTTTGATAGGGTTTTTGAAATAGGTCCCATTTTCAGGGCTGAAGAGCACGACACTCGCAGACATTTGAATGAAGCTACTTCTATCGATGTTGAGGTAAGCTTTGCAGACCACTTCGATGTAATGGAGATTCTCGAAAACCTTGTGGCTTACGTCTACACCCAGATTATTGAGAAATGTCAGCCCTCCCTTGAAACACTTGGAATCGAGCTCAAAGTCCCGAAAACTCCTTTCCTTAAGCTCACCTATGATGAAGTAATCGAGATCATAAACGCCCGCTCGGAAGAGAAAATGCATTGGGGAGACGACCTGGGTACATCCGGAGAGCATATTGTGGGCAATTACGTCTACGAGACCACAGGGGAATCCCACTATTTCATTATTGACTGGCCGACTGAAATTAAACCTTTCTATGCCATGCCTTGTGAGGACAGGCCGGAGTTCAGCAAGTCATTTGATATGATGCACCGTACAATGGAACTCTCATCAGGAGCTCAGCGTATCCACATTCCGGACTTGCTTAAGAGCCGGATAGAATCGCAGGGCCTCAATCCTGAGGGCTTTGAGTTCTATCTTAAAGCTTTCGAATATGGCATGCCTCCACATGCAGGCTGGGGCATGGGTTGCGAACGTTTTATCATGACCATGCTCGGAACCGAAAATATCAGGGACACCGTACTCTTCCCCAGGGACAGGAGAAGACTTTCTCCCTGAAATTCCTTCTTTTTGGAGTTTAAACGCTTTCAGCTTAAATGCTACAGGTTTAATCTCCAGCTTAAGAATTTCATTATTTTTACAGTACCTTTCATAATTTTTAGAGTATTCGAACCGGAGGGAACATAGCATGACAGAAAGAAATATATCTGCCGATTCCCCGGAAAAGCGTGCCGTTGGCATAGCCGCATCCAGGATGGTTGAATCGGGAATGGTTGTTGGACTTGGGACGGGCTCAACAGTCGCATATACGATAAAAGAACTTGGCAGGCGGGTAAGGGAAGAGGGACTCGAAATCCTTGGTGTTGTTACCTCATATCAGTCCGAAATGCTTGCCATAGAAGCCGGTATCCCTCTGGCCAACCTTGCCCAGCATCCGGAGCTGGACATCGCCATTGACGGAGCAGACCAGATCGATTCGAAACTGTATGCAATTAAAGGTGGGGGAGCTGCCCATACCCGAGAAAAAATAGTGTCGGCATCTGCAAAACGTTTTCTGGTCGTAGCTGACGAATCAAAAACGAGCATCCATCTTGATAAGGCTGTGCCGGTAGAGATCCTTCCCTTTGCAAAAACTCTTGTGATTAAAAAGATAAAAGAGCTGGGAGGAAATCCCGAACTGAGGCTTGGCTTGAGAAAAGACGGACCTGTGATAACTGATAATGGAAATTTTGTACTTGATGCAAATTTTGGCTTAATAAACGATCCTGAAGGTCTGGCCCTTAAACTATCTTCAATTCCGGGAGTTGTTGAGCATGGGATTTTTTCTAATGTAGACGAACTCTATATAGGGAAAAAAGACGGATCAGTGGAGATAATCAGGAAGTGAGAATTATCAGGGAATATGAATGTTTCGCCTTCCTGAATCAGGATATACCCGGTATGTTTTTATAGAAGTATTATCAGTTATTTTCTGATCAAATACTGTTTCATACAAGGCAACTGATTAAATTATATTTTCAGGCTAATCTCGGGCTAAGAGTGACTATAGCCAGGATAACTTCAAATTATCAAGTAAAAAACTTCGACACATACACTTCACTTTAAGGAGGTTTTGGTTCAGATGGAAAAAGGTGGCCAGCCAATCATAATAGTAGATCCTAGAAAAGAAGAGACAAAGGGAAAAGAAGCACTCAGCATGAACATTGCGGCTGCAAAGGCAGTGGCCGGTATAGTCAAGAGCACACTCGGGCCGAGAGGGATGGACAAGATGCTTGTCAATCCTCTCGGAGATATCACAATCACAAATGACGGTGCAACCATTTTACACGATATGTCCATTGAGCATCCGGCAGCCAAGATGGTGGCCGAAGTTGCAGAGTCACTTGAAAGCTCAGCCGGCGACGGGACCACAAGTGCTGTCGTGTTTACAGGCAGCCTGCTGGAAAAGGCAGAAAGCCTTATTGAGAGTGGAGTTCACCCGACAGTTGTTGTCAAGGGATACAGGCTTGCAGCCGAGAAGGCTGTTGAAATTCTCGAGAGCTTTGCAGTTCCAACTGCCGATAATGAAAAAGAGAAGCTTGTAGAAGTTGCCAGAACCTCTATTACGGGCAAAGCTTCAGAAAAGTACAACCGCTTGATTGCGGAACTCTGTGTGGACGCTGCGCTCGCGATTCGTGAAAGAGGAATAGTTGACCTTAAAGATGTTATTCTTTCAAAAGATATCGGCGGCAAGATAGAAGATACCGAGTTTGTCGAAGGTATTGTAATAGGCAAAGTCGCTCTTGACAAGGAATTCCCTCTTAGAATTGAGAACCCCGCAATCGCTCTGATCGATACTCCTATGGAGATTGCCAAGACCACAAACAAAGCAAAACTTCAGATAAACGCCTATGGCGATCTTGAAGGTTTTGTAAAGCAGGAAGAAGAAGCCCTATTCGAAATGGCAGACTATGTGATCAGGGCAGGGGCAAATGCGGCTTTCTGTTCCAAAGGCATGGATGACAAGATTGCAGCCTACCTGCAAAACCGGGGAATTTATGCAACCCGCAGGGTTAAGAATGAGGACATGCAGCACCTTGCAGATGCCACAGGCGGCAGGCCTATCCGCAATATCAAAGAGCTGACCAAGAAAGAACTCGGGCATGCCGGACTTCTTGAACAGGACCGTGACGGCGACCAGGGTAAGACCTACTTAAGAGACTGCAAGGGTGCAAAATCCGTGTCCATTGTCATCAGGGGCGGTACCGAACACATAGTTGACAACGTTGAGCGCGCAATTGATGATGCTCTCAGAGTAGTAAAATGCGCCATCGAAGACGGCAGGATAGTTGCAGGCGGCGGGGCTTCCGAAATTGAAGTCGCACTCGGGCTTCGTACATATGCTGCCAGCATAGGCGGACGTGAACAGATGGCAATCAGGGCTTTTGCAGATGCCATTGAAGAAATCCCGAGGACAATTGCCAGAAACGCAGGCCTGGATACTATCAACACAATAGTCAACCTCAGGGCAAAGCACGCCGAAAACAAAAACGCAGGCCTGGACATCAATACCGGTGCTGCAGAAGATATGCTCGAAAAAGGCATTGTTGACCCTCTCAGGGTTAAGGTCAACTCCGTCAAAGCCGGTTCCGAAGCCGCAGTGATGGTGCTCCGTGTGGATGATATGCTCCGCGCCCAGAGTGCTGACATGCAGAATGTCAAACCCGAGCATATGGCAAGCACTTATGACGGAATGGCAGCTCCTGGACTTAACATGCGCAGGTAAAGCCGGGTTTAAGTTAAAGTAGCAAATAAACACAGATAAAGTAAACATAGAAAAGCTGCAGTTTATTCTGCAGCTTCTTTTTAACCTTTTTTGGGACTGTTTTTAACTTCTTTTTTCTAATTTGTTTTTCAGGTTTAGTTTTAAATTCTAAACGATATAGTTCCTGATATATTGACAATAAACTATTTTTGTATAATCAAACAAATTTTTAAAAGTCATTGAGTAGAATACCCCTGCCTCTTCAGAAGCTCTGTTTAATTTTAATTCTATGACTTGAGAACAATATGAAAATATATATCTATAATTAGGTTAACTTGTCGATATAAGTATGAAGACGGTGTAAGATGACTATTTCGTCAAAATAGAGGCATAATTTATGAGATATATGGAAGAAAGGACCAAAATGCAAAATCGTGTTTCTGAAATCATGCAAAATGGACTGGAAATTGCGGATCTGTTTATAAATAAAAACTATTTAATTGATATCGGTAAATGCGACCCGATACCATTAGAAGATATTCAACGCTCTTTCTCGTATATCTCGATGTTTGAAGTTAGCAAAATTGTATATGACGTTGATGAGAACATTAACGATAAACTCGTTAGTGTTTATAGTGCGTTATCTAATTTTGGAAGTTCAGCTTTACTCGTTATTTTCAGTGATAAAGAAGGTGTAAAGTTTTATCTCGGAACAAGAGATGTTAATCAACCAAATACCGCAAAAGAGATTTTGCAGAAAAGCTTGAGAGGAAATTTTCCAGGTATTGAAATAAATGAACAATCATCTTCAGAAATTGAAAGAATATTAGAGTCTCATATTCCCAGCGTATATTCTAATATGGCTGTTTCTGCTGTTTCAATTGTTCCTAGCGCAAGAGACGATGATAAGGATAAGTTTGTACAGGGAATGGAGAAATTTATTGATTCTATGTCAGGTGAAAAGTACACTGCGGTATTAATCTCTTCACCATTAAGTAAGGCTGATTTGGAAAACAAGAAACGAGGATATGAAGAACTTTATTCCACACTTTCACAATTCTCACAGGCAAATATGACGTATGGCGAAAATAACAGCGAAGCTGTAGCTATAGGAATAAGTGATAGCTTCTCAAAATCGATAAATGAGGGCATTAGCGACACAACCGGAACAAACACGAGTACTTCCAGTGGAACAAGTAAGTCTCGGTATCATGGTCACAACTATTCTATTTTTTTACTTGGATTTAATTCTGGTAAAAATGAAGGAACAAATACTGGGAGCTCTACCGGATCTTCTACTGGCCATACTGATACTCGTTCTGAATCTGAGTCTACAAGCAACACAAAATCAGATACAAGGACGACTACGGAAGGAACGTCTACAAGTATAGCTATTACCAGACAAAATAAGACTGTACAGGAATTATTAGAGAAGATAGATGAGCAATTAGATAGAATCAAAAATTGCGAAGCATACGGATTATGGGATAGTGCCTGTTACTTTATTTCTGAAGATCCCGAGACATCCATTGTCGCAGCTAATACATATAAAGCCCTGGTTGCTGGAGAAAAGACAAGTGTTGAAAATTCATTTATAAACCTGTGGGATAATGAGTATGAAAATTCGGATAATAGCTTAATAATTTTGGATCATCTCCGACATGGTTTGCATCCTCAGTTTAGATATTTTCCTAATAGTGGAGAGGGCAATTACACAGAACAAACAATTACTCCAGCAAGTATGATTAGTGGTGTTGAGTTGCCTATTTTGATGGGAATTCCGCACAAATCTGTAGTCGGTGTCACATCTGTTAATTCTGTTGCATTTGGTAGAAATGTGTTTGTAAAAGAGCAAAAAGATAACTCTCGAAATGTGGACATTGGGGCTGTCTACCATATGGGAGAGGTATTCGAGAACAATAGAGTGAAGTTGGATTTAGAGAGCTTAACAGCACATTGCTTCATAACCGGATCAACCGGCTCAGGAAAATCAAACACAACTTACAAAATTATAGATGAGTTAATATCGCAAAAAAATAATGTTAAATTTTTGGTCATTGAGCCAGCAAAAGGTGAATACAAATTAGCTTTTGGTGGCATGCCGGATATTAACATATTTACAACAAATCCACGATATTATGACATGTTGAGTATAAATCCATTTGAGTTTAATGAAGAAATTCATGTATTGGAACATCTGGATAGACTTATAGAAATATTCAGTGCGTGCTGGCCGTTATATGCAGCCATGCCAGCATTTTTGAAATCATCATTTGAGAAAGCATATATTCTTCATGGCTGGGACTTAAATCACTCTGTACATATTAATTTAGGGAATGGAAAATTCCCAACATTCAAAGATATTGTTGATATTCTACCTAAGTTGCTAAAGGAATCTAAGTTTTCCGATGAAGTGAAGGGAAATTATGTTGGATCTCTGGTGACCCGTATTGAATCTTTAACAGATGGTCTGGTCGGGCAAATTTTTTTGGGGCATGCAATCGGCGATGATGTGCTATTTAATCAAAATACGATTGTTGACCTGAGTCGTATAGGATCTGTTGAAACAAAGGCATTGTTAATGGGCATGTTAGTATTAAAGTTGAGTGAGTTTAGACAATCAACGTCACTTGGCACAAACCTGCCGCTTAAACATGTAACCATACTGGAAGAAGCACATAATCTTTTGAAAAGAACCTCTGTAGACCAGGATCAAGAATCTGCAAATGTTCAGGGTAAATCCGTTGAAATGATAAGCAATTCTATAGCTGAAATGAGAACTTTTGGCGAAGGCTTTATCATTGTCGATCAGTCCCCAACGTCTGTAGACATATCAGCGATAAAAAATACTAATACAAAAATAATTATGAGGTTACCTGAAAGGAATGATTGTGAGGTTGCCGGTTGCTCAATTGGTCTAAGTAATGAGCAGATTATGGAGTTAACTAAACTGGATAAAGGCGTTGCTGCGATATGTCAAAATAACTGGTTAGAGCCCGTTTTAACAAAAATAGATAAGAGCAGTGATCTATATGAAATATCATCAACTCCGATTCAGGACAGAAAAAATAGAATAGCTTTAATAGGAGAACTACTCACTGAACTTATTCTCCAAGATGAAGATAAGATCTTTAATATGTCGTGGTTCAATACAATTATTAATTCTGCAAAAGTTTCCAAGCTCGCCAAAACTGATATAAGAAATCTTTTTTTGGAATATCAGAAAAAGTTTGAGACGAAACAAAAACAATTTGCTTTTTTTGAACTCATTTTTAAACTTATGAATTGTAATGATTTGTTTCGAATGTTTGAAGATAAACTACCAAACACAATGGAATTACAAAAGCTTCCAAAAAAGTCGGAGATTGATAATCCTACTGTTAAAGCTTGTAGAATATATGTTGATTATATCACTAAGAACTTGGATCTCTATGCAGATTTTGATGAACAAACAAGAAAAACAGTATTTATAAAACTCTTAGACTACAAGATCCAAAGTGAACCGAACAATAGTGAAAGATATAAATTTGTACATTACTGCGTCAATAAGTTGTTTTAATAACAACTATATCAAAATTTAATTATTGAATTATGAGTTTACTGCGAGAATTCATCATAAACCAATTTTACTCCCGTATTACCAGAGTTCTGGAGTTTTTTCTTAGTTATAGGCTTGCGTGAAAATTCCAATTAGAGACTTAGAGAACTCAATATGGGGTTATGGACAAGTGGCAACTATACTATTAGCAAAGAAGGTAAGTGCATGTCTGAGATTGGAGGCCCTAAAGGTCCTGAGAAACTTGATGTGACTGACAATAATAATGAAGTCAATGAGAAAAGTAACGTCGGTAAAGAATTAGACGATTATTTCACAGATAATTTAAAAGAGGATCCAGTTGATGACGATTT